>CAZDQP010000007.1:0-38102 GCA_964507485.1 uncultured Pirellulales bacterium
CCGCCAGCGTTCGTTCTGAGCCAGGATCAAACCCTTCGAGTTTATTCGTCGAACCCGCCCTGCTGCTCGAAAGCAAACAGAGAGGGAAATCGTCGAGAAAGGCTCAACACTTTGGCATATGCACCGAAAGTGCCGAAATAAAAAAATTTGAAAGCTCACGGCAGTAACGCATATTTACCGCCGGAGCTGCACTTTCGCTGCTAATTTGGCTTAACTGTTAACTTGTTAAAGAGCAATGGAGAATAAATAAGCGGCCAAGCGACTCCATAACGGTCTTAACTTGTCCGCCTCCACTTATATTGTCTATAATACGGTCAAATACAATATCGAGTCAATAGAAAATTAAGCAAGAAAAGAAATTTTTTTTATTTTCTTAAATGTTGTCTTTTAATCGCCTATTATATAATAAAGCGTCTTAAGATTAGCAAGGAGAGGTTTCGATGTGGAAATTACGACACAAATCAGGAAAAAGGCGTTCCGGCTCTGCTCTGGTAGGCCTTATTATTGTTATATTACTGGTTGTTATCGTCGCCGGAGTACAATGGTATCTTAAGATAACAGCTAAAGACCCCGACACTTATGACGGCCTTACGCCATGGAAAGAATGGCGGCTTCGTGAGTCCAGCCAAAAACCTCAAGAAAAACCTTCTGAGGAACAAGTAAAGCTTACCGAAGCTCTCGATTATGACAGCAACGTAAGTGTGAAGAACGGAAGCGAACCGCGAGGTGAAATACGCTTTGTGATAAATCCCAAGGGATTTGTAATTGGAACCTGGTATGGCCAGTACCATAAAACAAGCACAACTCATTTCCAGATAATGGATGGAGAATTCGCAGGCAGAATCTACCCAGCAAAAATCCATCGCGACGAAAACGGCAAAGAAGACCCTTCTCAGCTCTACTTTATGGCAAAAGGTAACTTCATGGTGCAGGAGAGTAACTTCGAGAAGGGAACTGTTTTTAACAGAGGCGGAGAAATTTATATAAGGGGTTGGGTCAGTCCGGATTATGCATCAACAGGGGAAATCACTATCACTTCTGATAAGAAATACTCTGAAATTTTCACCTGGCAGGCCTCCAGACCTGTTAATAAAATACCTGCCAAGTTATGAAACCTGATTCGTCAGATTCATTGTATAATTGAGGAATATTAAAATTGACCTGTCGCTAAAAGCAAAACCTCATCACTGTCCCAACAGAGCAAATCAAATTCCACTTTTTCGCTCAAAAACTGTAAGCCAATATTTAGAGAGCGGTTTATAGTTGACGGCGTTTTCACCCCAACAATAAATTGTCTGGTCCATTGAAAGGATATCAACAATACCAGTTAGCTTGTAGTATCTCTCTTGGTACCTTTGAAACCATTCAAATATCATTTTTCCCGAGTTTGGCCGAACCAGCCATGATGTAGGAACATTTACAAATATTAGAAATTTGGGTTTAGCTGCCTCTATCTGCTTCACCATTTCTTCCTGCATCTGGAGAGCATAAGGGTGCGGCTCCATCAGATGATACATATAAATGTAACTAGTAGCTGAACGTCTGTTGGTGTAGAAAAAAATCTGTGGTTCTGAGCCGAGAATAGCTATAGTATCATCGCTTTTACTGTTGTCCTTTATATACTCAGCAATTTTCAGTGATTCCGGGAAAGGATTAAGTTCGTAGGTCATACGGGACACTACGACAGGGTCTTTAGCCAGCAGAAAATCCTTTTGCTGATACAAAGTATAAAACAATATCACAAGTCCAAGGAGAATGGTTATTAGGTCTTTTCCCATCATTGCCTCTCGACGTATTAAAGCTTTCCTAACGTAAAAAAGGCCAATTCCAGATAGCAAAGCAATAGCGGGCAACATGAGAATAAAATAATGCTCACGGAAATAGAGGCCAGGACAAACAGCCAAAAATGAGAAAAATAAAAATCCGACGATAAATAACCTTCGGTCGCGGATCTTCCTTTCCATAAACAACGTGAGCAGACCGATTCCAGCTAAAATCCAAATTAAAACCACCGGCCCAGCGACGCGTATTATTTTTAATTTTAGAACCTTCAGCCCCTCCAATATAGATACTTCTGAAACATATTCACGAGCATACACAAATGTCCAAAACCAGAACTTCTCGAACACACCGGCACGCCATAGAACAAGACAGGTTATGCCGAAAGGCAACATCACACCAATAAAAAATAAACCTGCCCTCAGCAGGACAAATCTGAATCTGAATGGTTTGCATCGAAGTAGCGAAAAAAGTAGGTATAGGCCTGCAAAAACGACGAAGACAATGCCGTGTTGTTTCATGAGAAAAGCGACTCCCATGAGTATAGAGGCAATCAGCAAAAGAATTATGTTCTCACGGTCTATTGCATACACCAGAAACAATATACCCGCTATAGCGAAAAGAATGACGAAATGTTCGGCATTAGCAAATATTCCCTGAACAGATTCAGACAGTGAAAGCACCGCAAAAGCTGCAGCGACAAACACAGCAGTAAAAGGGTCCGTTAAATGTCTTGCCAGCAAGAATATCAGGAGAATTGTAATAGCGTTGATAACCAGCAAGCCCAAATGAATACCAGAACAGCTTTGACCAAAGACTGTCATAATAACAGCATAGGCGACATAGACTCCCGGAAATTTCATATTATAAACATGGTCATAGGGAGCGATGCCCTGCAAGAGCAATTGTCCTGCGTAGGCATATTCACCCTCGTCGCGCTCAAAGGGGACATCCGAAAGATGTATTCGAAATCCAGCGGTAATAGCGACAATAACTACAACTATAAGCCAAGGCAGGAAAGAATTGGTATTCTGAGTCGTTCTCAGACATTGATGTTGCTTTTTTGGGTGCATTAAAATTTCGCCTTATTTAAAAAGAACACCAAAGCCTCTTACTGTACCCGCAACGATTGGGCTTTTGAACCTTATTTCAAGCTCTGGTTAAAAACTCACATGGGCTACTTTTGAACCCTCTCTGTCATATCGTAAAACTTGTATAAGTAAGTTGCTGTTGAAAAATAGCACTTATCCGGCAGTAATTTAAAGTGTTCTCCAAAATAATAATTAAATATTATTCTAAAGCTGTTCACCGGCGTTATCTCAGGGTATAGGAGTTTTTCGCCGTTATTTGGTAAATAACAGGCATTCAGTATTGACAAACATTCCTGCATGTTGGTTTTGTTTGGGTCTTCCCATACCATCTCTGACCTTGGTCCATGGTCGGCAATAATCATAATAATGGGCGGCTGTTTAGAATTCTTTAAGATTAAATCCACAACCTCCTCCATTCGGCTATTCAGAAAAATAATTTGATCCCTGTAATACCTGCGGTACTCCTCCAAGCTTAGTCTTCCCGGGCGTATAAGCCAGTCACCATCATGGTCGTTGAACCTTGTTTCAAGATTTCTTGGTTCACCATTCGGTCCGAAAACAAAGGGAGGATGTGGTGCCTCAATATGTGCAAAAACAAATTTAGGTGATTGAAAAGAGTTGGCAACTCGGCCGAGATTATCAAGCATATACAAAATATTCTGTCGATGTATATCAAATTCGTTGTAGTTTTTTCTAAAGGCCATAATATCCGGTAGCGGGGTCATATTCTTCAAGGCGCTATGAAACATGCTCATTGACGTACCCCGCTTCAGATAAACATCTGCAGTATTTAATTCTGTTTCCAATTTGCCTGACGAAAAGGCTACAATTTCATAGCCGTGCTTTTTCAGATAAGTAAGGACGAAGCTTTTTCTAATAATTATACCCAAGGGTTTACGACTTTTATTATATTGACCAATTTTTTTCACCGCTTTATCAAGGTATGAAAGGTTAAAACATGACCCAAGAAATAAACCTGTCTTGCAATAATTGGACGCTGACCGGTCGGCAATGTAAAATCCTCTGTTTCCCAAAAAGTTAAGAAATTCAGAATTGTCAAAGTTATACATCTCCCGAAGAATATCTTCCCGTGCATAAGCATCGAGAATGATAAAATATATATCCGGATACGATTCTTTCTGAACAGTCGACTGCGAATCCGTTTGCACAGAAATGATATGATTATCATAGCCGGATTGTCCTGCGCTTCTGAATTGATGAATAACGATATTTAACATCGGTTGCACGACCAAAATGCTCACAGCAATGTTCAATATTACCGTTGCCCGGGCAAAATCTTTATTGCTTCTGATTATGAAAAATGAACCGAGTGTAAAGAGTAGAATCCACACCGAATTCATTAAAAGAATAAGTCTTTTACCTTCTAAGGGAGTTATGATATAGCCATAAGAGAAAAATAAGGCCAAAAACAAGCTGACGATAATACCAGGTTTCTTCCAGTTTTTAAGGATAATTCTCAGGATACTCCACACTGATATAGTAAAACCTAATATAACCACAATGGGTAAGAAGATTTCTTGAACTGGTACTTCGCCAAGGTTGTGTGAATAAAGGAACAAAACAGGATAAACCGCCAGTAAAAAAGGGTGAATCACAAGAGATTTCATTTTCATATTTTCATCCCTTTCCTGCGCATTAGATACAGTGTTCTTTCAGAGCCCTTAATTTTTGCAGAATTTTGTATTGTAAAATAGCGGCCAAATTCATCCTCGAAAACCCGCTGCTTATAATCCGGAAATATATCTTTTCTTGTTGCGAGGAGTCTTTGCACCTGTGAATCAGTTTTTGGAACAAATTCAACTATAAGTGAACAGCAGATTTTCTCAAAGAAATCAGCGATTTTATTAAACGACACATTATTTGAGATAGCCAGGTGATGAATCAAAGCAAGAGCAAATACAGTATCTACAGGTCCACGCTGCTGAAGGGACAATCTTTCCTTATTTTGCCAACCAATAGCAGGGCTTGGATTAGTTAAATCAAGCAATAAAGGCAGGATATTGCATTCATTTTTTTCTATGCTTTCGAGATAATTTTTCTCAACAGCAGCAGGGTCTATGTCAAAAGAAATTGTTGTTATCCCCCTGTCACTGGCGATACGACTGAACATTCCATCGTTTGCACCAAGGTCCCAAACGCTCTTGGGGTTGATCTGGTCCAGAAATTCTGCAACGAGTTCTTTTTTGTGCTCGAGTGCTTCGATAGAATAATTTGTTTCCTCATAATAATTGGCCCACTCCGTATGTTCTGGCTTCCAGTTTAGTCTTTGAATAGCCGATTCTAAATTGTCAATGATACCTTTAAATGAAAGTTGCGTCACTCTATAACTATTCGCATCCGTAAACTTATCGGAATAGTGCTTTTGGCTTTTAGCATGCAGGTGGATATGAGAAAGTAATGAGGGTTTTAGCCATGTTCGGCAAGGAAGGAGGGAACTTGCCATGTCTAAAGGGACACCATCTATGTAAATTCGGAACAGTTGATTTAGACGAATATCTTTATAGCTCATTAGTGCCAGTGGAGCAAGAAAATGTTGGCAGAACTGCCGATAAGCAACCCAAGGCTGTCCCTGGATATACTTCTCAAATGAAAGCGTGTCAATCAAGAGTGGCTTGCCATGCACGAACTGTATATTATAGGCGCTGCAATCCTTAAGCGTCATTCCGAAATCAAAAGCTTTTTTTTGAATCTCAAGTGTCGCCAGAGCTGCCTTTTTAAGCTGACTAAAACTCCATTCATACGGGTATGATATGAATGTTATCGGCTGGGGCCTGACTACCTTATATGCGTCTGCAGATTCTGCAAGAGTAAGATCCACTTCTTCATAAGGAATTAACAACCCGGACTCTACCAAGGTATCATAGAGATTTGAACTCATTAAGTGGTCATAATTTTCTTTATACTCTATGTTTACCTGGCGATAAATAGAGCCATCACGATAAAAAAGGAACCCATTAGGATCTCGAAAAGAAGAGGGTAGAATTCCGTCGGTCTTCATTTTTTTATGCTTTTTTACCCCTTGTGAACAAACCCTTAAAGAAAGATTTAATTCGACTCCAGAAAACTTTGATTACAAATAATCCCCCACACAAACCGGCTATGATAACCTGGAATATAATCGAGCCGGCTCCCGGATCAAGATAAGCACAGAACTTCATATGAAATGTATCAAGAAGAACAAACCTCTCTAAAAAGCCCACTAAATGTATCACTGGGAAACTTCCCCTTATCATAGTTTAAGCACAGATGCAGATGCAACAGTCATTTTTATATACTCAAATCTAACTATAGACTTTTTCGTATTGAAACGCAACAATTTTCACCCATTCAGAGAATTTTGCGACAGACCATATCCCCAAAACAAAAAGGCTGAAAAGTCAACTACTAACTGCCAAAAACTGTTTTCAGAGAAGACATTCGAAGCTATTGCTCAATAAAATGTACCTTCAAGTTCAAACTATTCAACTCTTTGGTAGATTTCGATATTACTTTCATCGGTAACGGTTCGGAACCGGTGTATGTCAGGGCTTTCGCGGTTTTCATAGGTAGTGTCAGGGTAATTAATAACTATCGGTTTGTATTTATTCCAAGGGATGTTTTCAACAAGATATTTGCGGACAGCGAAATCCTTTTTACAGATATAATATTTTCGCAGGATAATCCATTTAGCCTGTTTTGCGATTGAAAGGTCTTCGCCTGTCAGGCCGCCGACGACGCGCATCTTAGTATAGAATTTCAGAGGCATATCACCGTAAGTGATGGCAACCACGTCATTCTCGTCGCCATTTTTCTTGAGGAATTTTACTATGCCCTCGATAGGTCCATCAAAATCATGGGTAATCTCATAGATGAAATCTACCAAGGAACCGGTTGAAATCAATAATATGATAATTGCAACTGATAATACCCAATGCAGTCTGGCGGCTGCCACAACTAAGGTGGCAGTTATAATAGTCAATGGTGCAATCAAGGGGGCAAGATATCGGTAAAATGGCCAGGGACTCACGACAGCAAGGACCATTAAATTGTAAAAAACAAAAAATAACAACAATGACAGTTTTTGCCAGAATACCTTGGATGCGGTAAAAAACGATTTTGTTTTAATCTTGTTAGCGATACAAACAACAGGGATAATCAATAGCAACATGAGCGGAAAAGCGGATGTTTTAATAATGAGCAGAGAAAAATATTCTGAGATAACTCTGTTGAACTTAGCTATAGTAAAAAAGCCGCCATAGGTTCGGCCATACTTCATGCCGACTAGCCAGATGACCCAAGGCAGATTAACCAGGACAGAAACAGCAGAGAGCATGAATAAGGTTTTCAATCGTTTACGATGAAAAAGAATTGCGTGGGTAATAACCGTTACAAAAAGCGTGATATAATAGATATAATGGGTATGAAATAGAAAAACTGTCGACAGGATAAAACCAATACCAGCATATTTTTTCCTATCGAGTATTCGGACATAGCTGATTAGGCTCCAAAGCGAAAAAAACGCAGCCAAGCTGTAATAACGGCATTGTCTCGACAGAATAAGAAAAGGCACTGATAAAAGAAGCAATACAGCTGCAGTAACAGCAATTTGGGGAGATCGCCAAAGAACTTTGGAGAGCCGATAGACCAAAAAAACCGAGGCGATACCAAATAGGGCAAACGGCAGGCGTGCTACAAAGGTGCTTGTGCCGAACAAATTAAAGAATGCAGCCAGCAAATAGAATGGTAACCAAGTGTGCCATTTCCAGATATAGTTTTTGCCATACTCTGCTCCTAATTCCTGAGAGAAGTAATTTTTGCCATCGTAGCCTACTGGCACACCATAAGTTAATATGGTTCTGCTAATTAAGGCAGTTTGGGCCTCATCCTGCCACAGATACTGATTTCCCAAATTAAACAAGAAAAGGAAAAAACAAGAACACAACACAAGCACAATAAGAATGTATTCTACCCACAAGCTCTTTGTTGTTTTTCCCATGATAATAAGACCTTCAATTGAAGAATAATTTAAATCTGTTGCTATATCAAGATTGATTGTTCTGAAGCACTATATTCTTTACATTACTACAAAATCTTTCTTGTATTGAATAGAAAGCATTAGTATTTTAGTGGTATGTTGCAATCATAAGTAAAAAAATAAATTTTTTACTTTTTTGAAGCTTTTTTCCATTATCCAGCGATGTTCGTAATATTCCCTAGTTATTCAACATACCCCAAGGATTTAAGCCGTTCCAGATCATCCTCCGAGATATGTGGCTGAACAGAGTCCTGCACAATAACTGATTCTTTCCAGGTTTCCAATTGAGAAGAGAGAGCACGAGCTTTATCCGGAAAAACGGTATAAAGATTTTTCATCTCTTGGGGGTCTTTTGCAAGGTCAAAGAGTTCTCTTTTGTTTTCCTCCTGACAGAGGATGTATTTCCAGTTACCGACCCTAAGTCCGAACCCCTCCCCTTTTACCCATATTCCGCCTCGGGTTTGTTCCTTATAATGGCGTCGATAGAGATAGACGGGATGATTGGGATCAAGCTGGTCTTGTCCATACAGAGATGGGGCCAGCGTTTGCCCCTGGAACGAGCGTTCATTTATGTCGATACCAAGCAAGTCGAGTATTGTGGGGGTGAGATTTATTAATCCAACCGGTGCAGTAAAGATGCGTCCTTTCGGGATATGGCCGGGCCAGCGAAAGATAAGCGGAACGCGTACAAGTTCCTCATAAACACTAACACCATGATACATCCAGCCGTGCTGCATAAGTCCTTCGCCATGGTCAGATGTAATAATGACAACCGTTGTGTCCTCAAGCTTCATCTGATTTATCGCCATGAGGAGATTTCCAATTTCATAGTCTGTGAATGCGATTTCCGCATCATATAGTCCAATATCCCTCTGCAGGGGGTCCGAAGATTCCTCCTCCGTGAAGATGGAGCGAAATGGCTCCGGTGGTGTATATGGTTTGTGTGGATCAAAGTAATGAACGAACAAAAAGAAAGGCTTGTCAGCATCAGCATAAAGCTTTATCCACTGGATTGCCCGTTTTGTTGTAAAATCAGCTCTTCTATCGAAACCACCTGTAACCTTATGGCCCTCCCAGGCATTCCATCTGACGGTAGACTGGGCTAAAGGGAAATCGTCATCATAAAATGCAAACCCCTGTGCATAACCGAATTTTGCGTCCAGCACAAAAGAGCTAACAACTGCAGCAGTTTGGTATCCCTGAGCTTTTAAGATTTCAGCCAGAGTTTCATATTTATCAGGGAGTTCCAAGCCGTTCTTAATAACCCTGTGTGTGATTGGATACAATGAAGTAAAGAAGGTTGCGTGTGATGGTCCTGTAGTTGAAGTCGGAGCATAGGCTAAATCGAAATTTGTGCCCTGCTGAGCAAATAAAGAAAGGTTCGGCGTGGTATCTTTCTCGTATCCGTAGAGCGAACAGTGGTCTCTTCTTACAGTATCCATAGAGATAAGTATAACGTTTGGTCTGTCTTTTCGACGTCGGTTATTGCAGCCGGTCAGCCAAATACAGTTTTGCAGACTGGCAGCCAAACCGCCATATAGTCCGCATTTGAGCAGCTTGCGCCGACTAATTCCACTGTTTGAAGTCTGCTCACGAGACATATTTCGAGTTACTCCTTATGTTCATCTTCTTTATCACTTACTCTGGCGCAGGCCTAAGGCAGGCTTATCGTATTATAACAAAATCAGCTTTTGAAATCCACCAAACTCTTGCAAGGGTTTGGTGTTTGCATTATATTTCTCTGCTATGGTCAAAACAGAGAAAATCAAAGTAAAAACATCGGGCAATTGTGATGTCGTTAATATCACAGAACAGGTCGATAAGTTCGTAACCAAATCTGACATAAAAGATGGGACTGTTACGGTCTTTAATGTCGGTTCTACAGGTGGCATTACAACAACGGAATATGAGCCGGGGCTGGTGAATTATGACATAGCAGCGGTATTCGAGAAAATTGCTCCACAAAACGGCCGATACGAGCACGAAGAAACATGGCATGATGACAATGGTCATTCTCATATAAGAGCTTCGCTTCTGGGACCATCACTAAACGTACCCGTTGTAGATGGAAAACTTACTTTAGGCACTTGGCAACAGATTATCTTGGTTGATTTCGATACCAGACCAAGATCAAGAACCGTTATTTGCCAGATAGTCGGAGACTGAATAATTGACTATATACGACGTATCCTTTATTATAGAACTGATAATTCAGCAACACTATTGAATAATATTTTAAGGTATTTATTGTGGTGGATATCCGGTGCACAAAAACAATTTGTGCGGTGAGCACACTAATTGTGTTTTTTGCGGGCGGCTGCGGCGAGCCAGCCGGTACAAGTAAAGTACTAACTGCACCGGAAACAGACTTCGGCGCTACAATAGGGTCGGTGACTGAGGCGTTTTCCTTCGAATTAATCCCCGTTGAAGGATATGGGCTAGTGGGTGGACTAAATGGAACTGGTTCAGGAGAATGTCCGATACAAGTCAGGGAATATCTTAAACAATATATCCTGCAGCAATTAGGTAATGATAAGGTAAATTCTGATGAGCTTATCAACAGTCTCGATACGGCTGTGGTAGTAATCCAAGGAATTATGCCAACATCTGTTCCTAAAAACCAATACTTCGATGTTAGGGTAGTAGCCCTGCCCGGCACACAAACAACATCTCTGGAGGGCGGGTGGCTGTATGGAACTGAGCTTAAAGAAGCAGGAGGATTTAATATAGCCATTAAAGCTCTGGCTACTGCGAAAGGGGCAGTCTTTATAGATACGCTTGGTACCAAGGAAACAAATAAGAAGATTGGCTATATCCTGGGCGGGGGAAGAGTACTTAACGAGTACGAACTTAAGCTGGGGCTTCGTAGACCAAATTACAGAACTGCAAGCCTTATTAGCAATAAACTAAACGGGCACTTTGGCAGCGGTACAGCCAGAGCAATCTCGCCAAGCCAGATTGAACTGACAATACCGGCTGCATATAAAAAACAAAAACAAAGATTTGTATCAATAGCCAAAGCAATGTATCTCACAGAGACACCAGAGGTTGTCAGAGAAAGAATAAATACCTTTATCAAAAAACTTGCTGTTTCAGAGAGCACGTATGCATCCGAACTCGCTCTTGAAGCCATAGGGAAAGAAAGTCTCAGCAAGTTGGCTGTGCTGCTGAATTCATCCCAGGAGCAGACGCGACTGGGAGCAGCCAGATGCATGCTCAACCTGGGCAGCGACAAGGGATTGAATATACTTCGAGAAATAGCATCAAATAAAGATTCTGCTCATCGAATCGAGGCATTAGATGCAATTACCTTATCAGCTAGCCGAAACGATGCAATTGCAATATCACGAAAATTACTGCGAGACAGTGATTTCAATATCAGACTGGCAGCATATGAAAATTTAAGAGAATTAGACGATATTGCTGTAACACAAAAGCTGATTGCGCGCAACTTTTATCTGGAGCAAATAGCACAAACCGATTACAAGGGGATTTTCGTTTACCGCAGCGGTCTACCGCGAATTGTACTATTCGGCACTCCGATATACTGCCATGACAACATCTTTATACAGTCAGCAGACGGAAATATAACAATAAATGCCCCAACAGGCCAAAAATACGTTTCAATAATCCGTGAACATCCAAAACGGCCCAATGTAACAGTTCAGTTGAAAAGCTCATTTAACCTTAGCAACATTATCCAAACACTGTGCGAAGAACCGCTTCAAAAAACCAAGGAAATTCAACGAGGTTTAAACGTTTCATACGCCGAAGCAATCACACTTTTAAAACAGATGTGTGACAAGGGAGTAGTGGAAGCGGAATTTCATGCCGGGCCCCTGCCAAAAATCAACCTAATTATCAAGAGAAAATAGCCCTTCGGCCGATATTAACAGTGCGTATTGGTCCAAATGGAGTGGGTCTGCTGCGCAATATCAGTTACCAAAACTATGAATAGGATAACAAATGAGACTTGAAAAAATCGTCCTCGATGGATTCAAAAGCTTCGCCGACAAAGTAGAACTGGTCTTCGATTCACCAATAACCGCCATCGTCGGCCCCAATGGCTGCGGCAAGAGTAATGTCGTCGATGCCGTAAAATGGGTACTTGGAGAGCAAAGAGTCAAAAGCCTTCGAAGCGAGCAAATGGCAGATGTGATATTCAGCGGCAGCAGTAGCAGAAAATCCGCAGGTGCAGCAGAAGTGAGCCTGTTTATCTCAAATCCCAACGGAACAGGAAGCAGGCAATTACCAATCGAAACCGATGAGGTACAGATTACAAGGCGGGTATATAAAAGCGGCGAAAACGAATACCGTATAAACAATAAAATCCGCCGTTTGAAAGACATTCGAGAATTGTTTATGGACACCGGCATAGGTGTTAAGGCCTACTCGATTATTGAACAGGGACAGATTGGGCAGCTATTAAACGCCTCAAGAATGGAGAGAAGAGCCATATTTGAAGAAGCAGCCGGTGTAAGCAAATATAAAGCACATAAGAAAGAGGCCCTTCGCAAGTTGGAACATGCAGAGCAAAATCTGCTGCGGCTTGCAGATATTTTAGGCGAAGTTCAAAAGCAACTTCGAAGCATAAAATTCCAAGCGGGCAAGGCAAGAAACTACCTGCAATACTGCGGGAAACTGAAAGAGCTACAAGTGAATTATTCGCTATCCGAATATGCAAAGAACCACGCTCAAAACGCGGAGAAAAAAACCGGCCTTGAAAAGCTTGAAGACCAGCTCGCCGGTATTACTGCTGAGGTGGCGAAAAATGACACCATAATCAGTGAATTGGGGCATAAAATAATAGAAACAGAAAGTGAGTTGAGTCGTACAGGAAATTGCCTCGTTACCGTCCAAAGCAAAATCGAGCAAAATCTGCAGCGAATTGAATTTCTACGAACCCGAATCACGGAATTGCAGCAGAGGAAAGAAGACACAAAGAAAAGAACCGAAAAACTGCAAGAGCAGAAAATTCTTCTCGAGGACGATTTGGGACGGAATAGTACAGAACTGGTAAATGGCGAAAAAATGCTTGAAGAGAAAAACCGGGAGGCCGAGCAGCTTCAAAAAACTATTCAGGAAATAGACGACGAATGCTCCTGCCTCGATGCAGATTTGGAAGATGAGAAATCAGGTATCATCGACATAGTCAGAAGGACGGCACAACTTCATAATGAAGTACAGAGCATTTGCGTTTATCGTAGTAATTTATCAAGCCAGAAAGAGCGGTTGTCCGGCCGAGCGGAAACAAGCCGGGCAGAACTCGAAAAACTCTTAACTGAAAAGGCACAACACACTGCCCGTCTGGATGACATCGAGAAAGTACTCAGTGAATTGCAGCAAAGTCTGGATTCCAAACACAAAGAAACAGAAGAAACAAATAAACTGATTGCAGCAAAGAATAAACGGTTGGCACAAAGTAAAGAAGTTAGAAGCGCATTGAATAGCGAATTGTCGTTGCTAACAGACATGGAAGCAAGACGTGAAGGCCTTAACAATGCAGTTAAAAACATCCTGCAAAACCGGTCCAAATTCGATTATGTAGAGGGAATACTGGCAGAAGTCATAGCGGCCGACGTCAAATATGCAAATGCTGTCGAGGCATCGCTTGAGGGCAGAACCGACGCTCTTGTAATCAACAACAAAAGTAAACTAATGGTCGATAAAGAAACTATCGAAAAACTTGAAGGAAGAGTTAATTTCATATCAATCGATAAAATACAATCGTTCTCTGACAAAAAGGATTTGTCAGGTTTCCGGCAAATAAAAGGCAGGCTTGCTGAGTTCGTAAGAGTTGAAAGCAAATACGCACCATTAGCATGGAAACTGATAGGCAAAACGATTGTCGTTGACTCGATTAATGAAGCGATAGAACTGGCTGAAAAAATTGGAGAAGATTATGAGTTTGTTACTTTAAAGGGTGAATTTTTAAGTTCTGATGGAGCGATAAAACTCGGCCCTTTGGGAAAAGCCACAGGATTAATATCTCGGAAAAGCCGACTTCACCAACTGCAGGAAACAATTAGCGAAATGGAGGCAGAGATTTCGGAAATTGAGGGACAAATTGAGAAGAACAGCCACACTCATGAACACCTGACAAAACTATGCAGAGAACTGAGGACAGCTGTTTATGAGGCAAGCACAGAGAAGATGCAGGTAAGCTCAAAACTGACGGTTTATGAGCAGGATATAAAACGATTAAGTGAAGAGCAGCCATTGATAGCCAGCGAAATCGGTCTGTTAGAAGCGCAAATTGACCAATCGGTGCAGAAAGAATACAACTCGAAACAGAAATTACAGGAATTAGAAGCTGTAGATAGCCAGCGTACAAAACGTATAGAAGAACTTGAGGCAAAATACACTGAACTGAAAGCCGAACAACAAAAACAAACGAGCAGGTTTGCAGACTTGAGAGTTGCTCTGGGTCAGATTACCGAACAAATTAAAGCATCGAAGCAAACGATTGCAAGTCTGCAGAGTCAGATACAGGAAAACCAAACAGCGACAGAAACGGCAAAAACCGACATAAAAAGCTGCATCGAACAATCCCAAGAGGCCCAGAGGGATATTCTCGGCTGTGAAGCTGCAATATCAGAGCTGTTCGTCGAAAAAGAGAAAAACCAACAAAACAGTGGCCTCCTCCAGGAAAAAATAGAACAACTGCTAAAAGAACGCAACCAAACTGAACAACTAATTCGCCAGAAAAGGGCTGAGCAAAGCGAGATTGAATCCTCCATAAACGGAATTAAAATAGAATTAAGTCAACTGGAGGTAAAGCAAGAGGACCTTGTTGAAAGAGTGCGAGATGAATTGCAGATTGATTTGGCCGCAGCATATGAAAATTACAAAGAAAGCCAAATAAACTGGGATAAGGTAAGAGAAGAAATAGCAGAACTGCGGGGCAAGATTGAACGGCTCGGCAACGTAAATGTGGACGCAATAACCGAGCAGGAAGACCTCGAGAAAAGAAACGAGTTTTTAAGCAGTCAGGCCGAGGATTTAAACAGGAGTAAAGCCCAGCTGCAGCAGCTGATAAACCGCCTAAATAAAACAAGCAGAGAGAAGTTCAGAGAAACTTTCGAAGAAATCAGGGTCCACTTCCAGCAGATATTCCGCAAGCTGTTTGGCGGGGGCAAAGCCGATATAGTACTTGAGGATACCGAAGACATTCTCGAAGCGGGAATAGAAATAATAGCAAGGCTGCCCGGGAAAGAGACAATGAGTATATCTCTGCTCAGCGGCGGCGAAAAGGCATTGACAGCCATCGCCCTGCTATTTTCAGTTTTCAAATCGAAGCCGTCGCCATTCTGTTTCCTGGATGAAGTTGACGCACCGCTGGATGAGGCAAACAATGAACGTTTCAATATGCTGTTGCGGGAATTCAAAAAGGAATCACAATTTGTAGTAATCACTCATTCCAAACGAACGATGAGTATTGCAGAGGTGCTGTTCGGGATAACGATGCAGACACGAGGTGTAAGCAAAAAGATAAGTGTCCGGTTCGATCAGGTTGACGAAGAAACAGCCGCGGTTGCATAAATATGAAAAAGTGTCCATTTTGTGCAGAGGAAATTCAGGACGAGGCGGTGAAGTGCCGCTTCTGCGGAGAGTTTCTTGAAGGTAGCGGCAGGCCTAAATCAAAATGGTACTTTGCCACCTCTGCCATTATAATTACCCTGTTGTGCATACCCCCACTCGCTTTTCCAATGGTGTGGTTAAACCCTCGCTTTAAAACAACTACCAAGCTCGTGTATACAGGACTGACTATTGCACTTACCATTTTGTTTATTTTGTCTTTTTATCTTATGATTCGCATGTACGATAATTTATTCAAACAGATAGATGCGATGGGGATTCATTAGCGCAAATATTTTTTAAACACTCCTTTGAAAATAACTACTTTTATTGTTAGAATCGGAGCTTCTTTTGCATAATTTGAAGAGCTAATGATGGTAGAAAGTCTTGATAAGCATATCCTAAAGAACGGGATGGTCGTTCTTGGTGAGCCGATGGAGGCGGTCGGTTCAGTAGCGTTCAGCTTTATGCTCCCGGCGGGAGCATCTCAACTTCCGGACGGCTGTTGCGGGGCTGGAAGTGTTATCACCGATTGGATCTTCAGGGGCGCCGGAAACAAAAACAACAGAGAACTTGGCGACGCGCTCGATGGTCTCGGCTTGCATCGCACCAGCTCGGTCAACAGTTCTCATATAACCATCGGCGCTGCCCTTGAATCTGAAAATCTCGCAGAAGCGATAGAACTGTATGCCGATATAATACTGCGGGCCAACCTAAAAAACGAACAATTCAATTTAGCAAGGCAACTGGCAATCGATGGGGTAAAAGCATTAGACGACGACCCTCGTCACAAAGTTATGTTAAAACTGAGAGAACAATTCTATCCAAGTCCTCTCGGACGCAACACCTTGGGCGAAATCACAGAATTAGAAACGCTCACAGCCGATAAAACAAAACATATTATAAATGATAATTTTAACCTGTCCCAGACAATCTTCTCGGTTGCGGGTAAATACGATTTCAAGGCTATTGCTGAACAAACGGAAAATCTGTTTAAATCAGACCGGCGCAAGCCGTTAAAACCACTCACAATTGGTTCAAAAACAGGCAAGTATATGCACCTGCATAATGATAGTGCGCAAGTGCACATTGGTTTGATGACAGATACTGTTAAACCAACGGACGAAAACTATTACAATGCAAGAGTTGCTGTATCAGTTCTCTCGGGCGGGATGAGTGCCAGACTATTTACAGAAGTAAGAGAAAAACGAGGCCTCTGCTACGCCGTAGGGGCAATATACCACGGTCTGAAAGAGGCGGCCGGGATTGCCTGCTATGCCGGTACAACACCAGATAAGGCCCAGGAGACACTTAACGTAATAATAGAGCAATTCAACAAACTCGGTGATGACATTAGTAAAGAAGAGATTGAACGAGCTAAAGTCGGGCTTAAAAGTGCACTGGTTCTGCAAAGCGAATCGTCCAGCAGCAGAGCTTCCGGAATCGGAAGCGATTACTATATGCTGGGAAGGATTAGAAGTTTGGATGAAATTAAAAATAAAATAGAACAGACAACTGCGAATTCAGTTCTGGACTTTCTGAGAAATAACAAGTTCACTGACTTCACAATAGTCACAATCGGACCAAAGGAAGTAAAAGTCCAGTAAAGTAAAATATGGAATTTAAGTATAAAATACTGGCAAACAAACTTGCCGTCATAGGCGAAGTTAATAAATCCGCAAAATCAGCGGCCGTCGGCTTTTTTGTCAAGACCGGCTCTCGTGACGAGACCGGGCAGATAAGTGGTGTGTCACATTTCTTGGAACATATGTTGTTCAAAGGCACTGAAAAGCTAAGCGCACTCGAAGTTAACGAGGCGTTCGACAAAACAGGAGCAATGTTCAACGCTTTTACCGGTGAGGAAAATACTGTTTTTTACGCAGCAATTTTACCGGAGTATTTAGTCAAGGTGACAAAACTATGGACAGAATTGATGAGGCCCGCACTGAGAAACGAAGACTTCAATATAGAGAAAAATGTAATTAAAGAAGAAATTGCAATGTATGAGGACCTGCCGCACTACGATATTATGGAAAGATGCAAAGGTTTACACTTCGACCATCACCCCTGCGGCAACTGTGTTTTAGGCAGTAAGCAAAGTATCAGCAATCTAACGGCCGAACAAATGCGAGATTATTTTAGCAGACGCTACTCCCCAAATAATATGGCTGCTGCCTTTGCAGGCAACTTTGATTGGGAGCAGATTTGCAGTATCGTAGAAAGCTCTTGTGAAAAATGGCAAGAGCAAGATGCCACCAGAAAATTGGAACAATCCGCTGGCAGTAAAAAAAAGAAAAGAATTGAAAAACCAAATCTCGCACGTGAGCATATATGTCTGATGTCCCAGGCAGTGCCGGCTCAGGACCCGATGAGATTTGCAGCATCCCTGTTGGCGACTATCATCGGCGATGATGTCGGGGCACGATTTTTCTGGGAACTGGTTGAAAAAGCGCTGGCAGAAACAGCAACGATGCAATTTGTGCCTATGGACGGAACAGGGACATTTTGCAGCTATATCCGCTGCAGTAGTGAAAATGTCGTTAAAGTGCTTGATACCGTTAAAACTATTCTCGAGGATTTATCCGACAGCGGCGTAAACAAAGATGAAATGAGAACAGCAAAAAACAAGATACTAAGCGCACTCGTAATTAAGAATGAGCTACCGATAGGTCGGCTGATAGACCTTGGCGGCAACTGGATATACTTAGGACAGTATCGAACCATTGAAGATGACATCAACGCTATAAAAGCCATTACAATAGACGACGTCAATTCTCTAATAGAGCGGTTTAACCCGGCCGATTTCACACAATTTTCAATGGGGCCTGCTCAAAAAAGCTAATAGCCGATTGTGTAATATTAACTACCCAAAACGGCCGACTGCTCCGGCAATAAACCCAACTATTTCAAATGTTGTTATATAGTCGATAAAACCACCTCAAAAGGGCAAGTTACCGCAATTTATCCTTGATTAATCCCCCCGATTTTGCTAAACTAATAGAGTATGAGAGGAGGTTATAGCGGTGAATAACACCGGAAATTATGAACAATTTGATGCTGATATTTTGCGATGCAAAGTGGACATTCTCCGCGCGCGCGATACAATAACATCGCAAGATGATACCGCTAAAAAAAACTCAAAAACACAAAACAGCGATACAGACTCAAACGAAGTAGAAATGTCAACTAACGAAGATACAAATCCGACAGATCTGCCTCAAATACCTATAGAAGAAATACCTGCCAATGAGCCCATCGCCCCGCTACGACCGGAGGCTGGTGAGAAAAAGGCGGAAATATCAGAGAAAGCTCCCGAAATTCCAAGTTTTGACCTTGCTGAAGAGATTATGGCCGAGCAGCGAAGGATTACCGCGATAAGAAGAAAAGCACCCGGTGAAAAAGCCGAGGTTCAAAAATTAAAGCCGGAAATTCAGCCTGTCGACCATATTATCAAAGAGCCGAAGCCGGAACTTTCAAAGCAAGAGAAAATAATTGCTGAGATTGTATCGAGAGATATTGAAAGACTGTGTCAGGGGGATTATTCAACAAACAGCAAATAGCTGATAGAAAAAAGCTATTGCCCAAGCGAGATTCCTAATGGTTGATATCTTAGAAAAAATTTCGTTTAAACTGGGTTTGCCTTTTAGTGGTCAGACTATGATGTATGCTGTTATCGGTATAATTGCATTTATATTATTTGCACTCACTCTGATAATCCTGAGGAGACGAAAATACAAGAAAGTTATCAAAGTTAATCTCACCGTTGATAAAGAAGACAGTGATGAACAGGCACAGACCGCTTATAAATCTATCATCAAGCGGATAAAACGAGTTAAGAGAAAATATAAAAGCATCCTGTTTACCTCAATCGAGACAGAGGCATTGCCGGTAACGCTGCCTGTTAATGTGGCTATTGGATTGACTAAAGGAAAAAAACGCTGCCTGCTCATAGACCTTGACCTCAGGCGTGACGCTGTTGCTAAGGTATTTGGTTTTAATGCGGAGCAAGGTGGTCTGCGTGCGAAAGCAGTTCAAACTGAAATTGAGAATCTATGGGTTTGGCCTAGCCATAATTTTTCTCAACTTAAACAGATGAACATTGTGGAAATTGTGGAAAAGGCGCTGGACAAGAAATCTCCGGATAAGTTCGATGTTATATTAATAAACGCCCCGTATGTAATCAGCAGCCCCGACCGCAAGCAAATCATATCGGCTGCTGAGGCAGCTTTTATATGTACCAAAGATAAGTCAGAGAAGAAAAAACTCGCTGAATTAATAAAACCGCTGTATTGCACGATAATCGGCCACGTCCAAATCCCGGAACAGAGCTAACATACTTATTTATCGCTTAACCATGTTGGACCATAATTGATATCAATCTTAAGGGGAACTTTAAGTTCCAAAGCTGTAGTCATTTCTCGCTCAATCCACTTCGCGTGTTTTTCAGCTTCATCGGCGGGCAATTCGAATACAAGCTCATCGTGAATCTGCAGAATCAATCTTACTGGAAGAAACTCCGCTTCTATCTTGTGCTGAATATTTATCATAGCGACCTTTATTAAATCCGCAGCCGAACCCTGAATCACGGTGTTGATTGCTAATCGATGAGCTTGCGCACGCTTGCCGGCATTTTTACTGGTCAGGTTGGGAATCCTCCGCCGGCGATGTAAAATAGTCTCGGCAAAACCGGCGTGTTTAGCCGTATCAATTACGCTGTCCATAAATTTGCGGATTGAACTGTAGCGGGCAAAGTAGTCATCAATGAACTTTTTCGCCTCAGTTATGCTTATCCCTACCGAACGGGACAGTCCAAAAGCCCCCTGCCCGTAAATTATACCGAAATTGACCCCTTTGCTGTGCGAGCGCATTTCGTCGGTCACCTCTTCAATCGGAACATCGTAAATCTGGGAAGCAACGAAGCGATGAATATCCTGGTCGGAGGCAAAAGCGGACATCAAAGCCCTGTCTTTCGAAAAATGTGCCAGAAGGCGCAGCTCGATTTGGGAATAGTCCGCGCTGAGGATGCAACCGGTATTACTTTCCGGAATAAAGGCAGAGCGAATTTTACTGCCAAGCTCGGTCCGGATAGGGATATTTTGCAAATTTGGGTCACTGGAACTAAGACGTCCTGTTGCAGTTATAGTCTGGTTGAATGAGGCATGAACGCGGCCGGTGCGGGGATTAATCAGACGGCTTAGCTTATCAACGTAGGTATTCTGTAACTTACTTATCTGGCGATACTGAAGAATAAGCTCAATAACAGGATGCTGGTCAGAAAGCTGTTCGAGGACGGCAGCATCGGTGCTTCGTCCCCCTTTACCAATTCTGACAGGCTCAAGGCCTAACCTGTCAAAAAGGATTTCAGCAAGCTGCTTCGGCGAATCTATGTTGAAGGCGGTACCGGTACACTCGTAAATACTATCCGTCAGTGTCTTTAGTGTCATGGTAAGCTCACTGGACATTCTTCTCAGCAGCTTGGTATTGAGAGAAACACCATTGTATTCCATCGTCGTCAGGACCGAAACCAAAGGCATTTCCACTTCTTCAAACAGCCTTTTTATCAGAGGGTCTTTTTCGAGTCGACTTTTCAAATATACGTAAAGCTGAAAAGTTATATCAGCATCCTCGGCAGAGTACTCACAGGCAGCAGCTGTATCAACCATATCAAAAGTGAGCTGATTTTTACCTTTGCCGATGAGAGCTGAGATTGGGATACAGCGGTAATTTAAGAAATCAACAGCCATATTATCCATCGAATGACTGCTCCGCAGCGGGTCGAGACAATAAGAGGCGACCATCGTATCAAAGTTTACCCCTTTCACAGGCATTCGGGCATTCTTCAAAACAAGCAAGTCATATTTTACGTTTTGGCCTATTTTCTTGACTCTTTCGTCTCCAAGTATCGGGGCAAGTTTTTGGCGTAGCATATTTGAGTCGAGATGCCTTTGGCTTAACGGAGCTCTTACAGGCAAATAATATGCTTTGTGCGGCTGCCAGGAAAAACTGATACCAACCAAGTTGGCCCGCATAGCATTAATGGACGTGGTTTCGGTATCAATAGCAAATAATTTCTGTCTCTTCAGCTCAGTTATGAAGCCGTCAAACTTCTTTTGATTATCTATTAACTGATAATTGTGGGTGACAGTGTTAATTGATGCCGGCTCACCCAAATCAGATGAGAGTTTCGAAGCACTAGTCCCTATTAATTGAGTACCCGAAGAACCTGCCAACCCCAACTGCGAGAGCAAACGATTAAAACCAAGCTCGGTGAAAATTTGAGCAAGTTTGGCCTCATCAAATTTCTTCAGGGCTAAAGCTTTATAATCAATTTTCAAGGGGATATTACAATCGATTGTTATAAGTTTTTTGCTTAAAGCGAGATTCTCTCTGAACCTTTGTAAATTCTGGCCGCGCTTACCTTTTATCTCATCTATGTGTTTATAGAGATTTTCGATTGAGCCGTATTTTTGTATCCAATTCAATGCAGTCTTCGGTCCTACGTCGGGTATGCCGGGAACATTGTCCGTTGTATCACCCTGCAGGGCAAGACAGTCAATAAATTGCTCAGGTGTAACACATATCTTTTCGACCATTGCATCAGCATCCGTGCTGGTATCAGTTTTAATATCGAAAACGCTTATGTGGTTATCTATCAGCTGCAGAATATCCTTGTCCTTCGAACAGATAAAACAGTCATAACCGTCTGCAGCAGCTTTTTTAGCCAAGGTACCCATTATGTCATCGGCCTCGAAACCATCAACACGCAAAACAGGTATTTTCATTGCCTCAAGTATCTGTTCGATACGGTTGATTTGAACAGGCATATCGTCCGGCATGGGCGGACGATGGGCCTTGTATTCGGAGTAGATTTTAACCCTGAAGGTTGGAGCAATACTATCCATTGCAACGGCGAGCATGTCCGGCTTCTGGCGATTTATAAGTCCCGCAATAGCTGTTGTGAATATGTAGGTGGCCTTGGTCGGCTCACCGGACGGACTCGTCAACTGCTGGCGCATCGGCGCATAGTAAGCAGCATAAATGTGCGCATGACCGTCAATTATGTAAAGTTTCTTCGCCATTGGAAATAGTATAATAAGACAATGTATAATTAGCCATAGATTTTACTCACGTATGTATTTTCTAAACTCAAGCTTGACATTTGCCGAGTATTATAGTAGATTAATTGTCAACTATTAAGGCAAGGTGAATTATGAACAGTATTATAAACATCGCAATTATCATAATTATTGAGGAGGCTGTGAAGCTGCCCTGAGAAAGCTATAACTGGTATGTTAAAGGCCTTCCGGGGCAGAGGAGCCCGGAAGGCTTTTTTTATGGGTAAATCAACACCAAGTTATGAATATTGACAGTAATAGTCGCAGTGCTTATCATACGTGCGTGGTTTGGGATTTTTGAGGATTTGTTAAATGTCAGAGAAGAAAAAAGGTTATCGTGACACTTTGAACCTGCCGAAGACCAGCTTTTCAATGAAGGCGAACTTGACGCAGCGCGAGCCGCAGTTGCGCAAGGAATGGGCGAAGAGCAACATTTACGCCCGGACAAGAGATGCCCGCCGCGGCGCCCCGCTATACACATTGCACGACGGCCCTCCCTACGCCAACGGCGATATCCATATGGGCCACGTCATAAACAAGGTTCTCAAGGACTTCGTCGTCAAATACAAGACTATGGCGGGCTTCGACGCCCCCTATATCCCAGGCTGGGATTGTCACGGCCTGCCCATTGAGGCGAAGGTCTTCGCCGAGCTCGGCGAAAAAGCAAAAAATATGGAAAAGCCCGAAATCCGAAAGCTCTGTAAAAAATACGCCAGCAAATATGTCAAAATCCAGAGCAGGCAATTTCAGGAGCTTGGAGTGTTCGGCGATTTCGAAAACCCCTATCTTACCTTCAAGCCCGCCTACGAAGCTGGAATCTTGGAAGTATTCGCCGAGCTGGTTGATAAGGACCTTGTCTATAAGCAGTTAAAACCAATTCACTGGTCGATTGAATGCGAAACGGCCCTCGCAGAGGCCGAGTTGGAATATAAGGATATTTCATCCCCGAGCATCCACGTTAATTTCCCTGTCACCAAAGAAAGCATAGCCCGACTGATTGAGCTTGGTCTAGTTGAAGAGGATAAGGCCGAAAAAGCAAAAGTCTGCTTTATGATATGGACGACCACGCCTTGGACGCTCGCTGCCAATCTCGCCGTGGCCGTTCATCCTTATTTGGAATATAAGACTATAAGCTACGAAAAAAATGGAGTTAAATTTATTTCACTCCTGTGCACCGAACGGCTCGAAGCAGCCGTCACGGCAGGCAAGTTAAAAGAAGGCTCTTGCAGTATTAGCGATAAATCCGTCAAAGGCGCCCAGCTCGAAGGATTGCGTTACCTGCATCCGTTTGTAGAAAATAACCCGACAGACAAAGACGCATATATGGTCATCCTCGCCGACTACGTCACCACCGAGGACGGAACAGGACTCGTTCATATCGCCCCCGGCCACGGCCTTGAGGACTATATGTCGGGGCAGAAATATGGATTAGCTGTATATTCGCCGGTATTAGACAACGGCTGTTACGATGACACAGTTCCGGAGCATCTCCGCGGTCGAAACGTTTTAGAAGTCGATACAGTTGTAAATGACGATTTACGCAAAAAAGGATTGCTGTTCGCCGAAAGTGAAATCTCACACAGCTATCCGCACTGCTGGCGGAGCAAAGGCCCGGTCATATTCAGGGCGACCGAGCAGTGGTTCATCAGCGTCGATAAAGAATTTGGCGACCCCGAACCTGGATGGCATAAGCCCAGAAACTTACGAGGTAGGGCTCTTGACGCGGCCAGCAATGTAAAATGGATTCCCGCCTGGGGACAGAAACGCATCGAAGGAATGTTGGAGTCGCGCCCGGACTGGTGCATCAGCAGGCAACGGAGCTGGGGCCTGCCTATACCGGTGTTCGTCAATTCCAACGGCCGGGCCTTGATGACTAAGGAATCCGTATTGGCCGTGGCTAAACATATCGCCGAAAATGGCTCGGACAGTTGGTTCACCGACTCGCCTCGGCAGATTCTCGGCGATAGCTTTAAACTGCCGGACGGCTTCGGCTTCGACGATTTGCAGAAAGAGGAAAACATCTTCGATGTCTGGTTCGAATCGGGCTGCAGTTGGTATAGCGCAGCTTCGAAGGTGGGCTGGCCCGTACCCGTGGATTTATATCTCGAGGGCTCCGACCAGCACCGCGGCTGGTTCCAGCTCTCACTTCTGCCCGCCCTCGGAAAAATCGGCAAAGCCCCCTTCAAAAGCGTTTTGACCCACGGCTTTACCGTTGATGAAAAAGGAATGAAACAGTCCAAGTCACTTGGCAACTACGTCGTCGCCCAGGACGAGGTCGCAAAATATGGCGCCGACATCCTTCGTTTATGGGTTGCCAGCGTAAATTATCAGGAAGATATACGCTGCAACGATGAGTTAATAGGACGAACGCAGGATGCCTACAGGAAAATCAGAAATACCCTGCGATACCTCCTCGGCAATATCGACGACTTCAACCCGAACAAAAACACCGTGGCATATAACGATATGTTCGAAATCGACAAATGGGCGCTCCAGCAGCTCCAGAAGCTGATTGCCGGCGTCACGCAGGCTTACGAGGACTTTGTTTTTCACAGGGTCTTCTCGCTAATCCACAATTTCTGCACCGTCGAGATGAGCAGCATCTATATGGACGTCCTCAAGGACAGAATGTACTGCGACCCGGCCGATAGCCCCTCACGCCGAAGTGCCCAGACCGCTATGTACAAAATCCTCGATTCCCTAATCCGAATGCTTGCACCCGTTTTGGTGCACACCGCAGAGGAGACCTGGGCGGTTATGAAATTCAAATCCGCAGACGTCGAAAGCATTCATCTGGCTGAAATGCCGAAAACTGACGACTCGATTGACTACAAAAGCGATGAGCCAAAGTGGCAAAAGCTGATGGAATTGCGCGACGAGGTCCTGCGGGTGCTCGAGGGCTTGAGACGTGACAAAAAAATTGCAAGCAACCAAGAAGCATCCATTACTATCCGCTGCGACGCCGATTCAGCCGCCGCTATCGAAAACCTCGGCCTGAAAAATTTCACCGCCCTCTGTATCGTCAGCGAGGTCAAACTTGAAAAAGGCACGACCGAGACAACCGTCTCCGCACAGAAGAGCCCCCATCAAAAATGCCAGCGATGCTGGAACTATTGGCCCTCCGTCGGCAAAAACACTAAATTACCCGATATCTGCGAAAGATGCATTGAGGTTGTCAGCAGCATCTCATAGCACATCTCTCAAACCAGGTTTTGAAAACCCCTCTCGACCGCAATACTTAGGGAGCACCAGAACCTTGTGTTTTCACAGGTGCCTGATAAGGTTTCCCCTGCCTGTAAAGTTCCAGTCTACCGCGAATTTTATTGGCCATTTCTTTATCTCCGGTGGCAACCAGCACCATTGCCATCTGTGCGGTTGTCACGGCCTGCTCGAATCGGCCCGCCGCCGCATAAGATGCTGCCAACGTGTCAAGGACCGCCGCATCTTGATACCTTGTTAGTTTGGCCGCACGTTCGGAAAGTTCTATCGCCTCGAGTGCGTCTCGCAGCTTCGGATCCGGATGTGTGGCCAGAACCCATGCTAAATTGTTGTAAGATTCAAAAAATCTCGGATTAATCTGTATGGCCTGACGAAAGTAGCTTATTGCTTCAACAAAATCACCTTGTTCTAATAGCGCTGTTCCCAGGTTGTAGTAAGATTTGAAAAATCGGGGCTTTCTCTGTATGGCTTGGCGAAAGTGATTTATTGCTTCCTCGGATTTGCCTTGTTTTAGCAGCATAATACCCAGGTTATTATGTGCCCGCACGTAATTGGGATTTATCTGTAGTGTCTTGTTATACTGACTGATTGCTTGGTCGAACTCGCCATTTAATTGAAGCGCGTAGCCAAGCTCGTAGTGCAGCGGTGCCGCATTGGGGGTAAGCTTCAGCATATATTCGTTAAGACTGATTGAGTCTCGCCAGTGTACCAGATATCGGCGTGTCGCGAACGACTCGGCTCCGGCCAACACAAGTACGATTATTATCACTGCTGCTTGTCTCGCTATGGATTTGCTATTGCTGCAGAGCTTCCCTAAGAACGATACTAATACCATTAGTAATCCTATCGAAGGCAGGTATGCATATTTATCCGCCGCAATCACATCGGTGAAACCAACCACGTTCGTTGTTGGTAATATCGCAATTAAGAAAAACAGCCAGCCCGTCAGCAGCGCCCGCGTCCATCGTAACGAGATTAGCAGCAAGGCTATCAATATGGAGGTCCCGATGACACCGGCCAGAACCATCGGCTGCGACAGTCCCAGCGGCTCTGGAAAGGGATAGTGTGCTGACAGGTTAATAGGCCAGATAATCTTGTAAAGATAAAAGACAATATTATGACAAAAGACCAGTAAAATATGCTCGAAATCATATCCGCTCGGTTCTATAAGGGTGGAAGTGCGGCTTTGCGAAATATAAGTTATAACCGCAAAGATAACCCCTGCCGTAAAGAAAGGCAGCTTCTCCAGGATAGTTCCTTTTTTCAATCGTCCCAGTGGCCAATAGTCCATTAGCAGCATTAACACTGGCAGAAACAGGCTGGTAGGCTTGGACATCAGGGCCAATACGTACATCACCAGGCAGCTGCCGTAAAGTTTCAAGTTGCCTCTGTGAACAAAACGTACGTAAATAATCAGGCTCCACAGCGCAAAAAAAGTTGCCAGTAATGTCTTACGGTCGCTCAGCCAGCAAATAGACTCTACCGTCATAGGATGAAGCCCAAAAAGCAAACCCGCCGCTGCAGCCGCCCACACTCGACCAAACAGCAGGTAAAGCAGCACAGTCACCAATGCGGTATTTGCTGCATGTAAGGCAAGACTGGTACGGCGGAAAGGACGCAGGTCATCGCCTCGCCCGCCCAAAGAATAATCGACCATTAGCGAAATCATCGCCAGCGGTTGATAATAGCCATCCACGGTGGATGGTTCCAATACCTCAGTAAAAAAACAGCGAACAGATGTCCAGCTGGGATTTTGCACCAATAAATTCTCTGTGAGATATTGGCTATCGTCAAGAAACATCGTCCGAGTCGATAATGCGGGCCAATGCGATACAATAACCGCAGTGCAAACAATGATAAGTAAGCCCGCCAGCAACCAAATTTTAAAAGTTGACTGCCCTGTGAGGTCTTTCATCTGTTCAGTTTCGTCTACGGGACCTTGATGTGCTTTGCTCATACAACTATGTTAATAACAAATATGCTCCTACGCAAGAACATCGCTAATATCGTTGAGGTGTAATATCCCTATGATAATTTCTAATTAGCGTTCTGCAGTTTGTTTTGTTTTTTTTGTGTGAAAGATTTGTTCCCGTCTTGCGCAGCGCCTGAAAGGTGGAAAAAATATCGATTTTTTCCAATTTCTCTTGCTGTTATTATATACGCTAACTGTAGGTTCCTCCTGACCTTAAACTATCGGAAAGCCAAAAAATTTGATTTTCAAGACTATTTTTGATATCCTGAAATATGCAATGAAGTTCTTTATTTGTGTCTTGTGTTTGCTCGTTACTTTCACTGCCTCCAGCCGGGCCGAAGACCCCGTTTATTTTGCCGACCCCAACTTGCAGGCGGCCGTCGAGGTCGAGCTCGGAGTCACTGCACCAACGCCCAACGATATGTTAGCTCTCACATACCTCGATGCCTCATCGATGGGTATCACAAGTTTGGTCGGCCTTGAATACGCCCTAAACCTGACCGACCTCACAGTAAACAACAATAACATCACCTCTCTCGCCCCCCTCTCCGCACTGCCGCTCATCGAAAACCTCTACGCCGATTACAACCTGCTTACCTCCGTCGCTCCGCTGTCGGGCCTGACCACACTTCGCGGCCTCCAGATTCGCAACAACAGCTGCTCCGACATCACACCTCTGGCGGGCTTAACGAATCTGGAATACCTGAACGTCCGCAACAACGGCGTCAGCGACCTTTCGGCCGTGGCGGGTTTAACAAAGATGACAGACCTCTATGCCTACCAGAATCCCATCACCGACCTCTCGCCCGTGAGCAATCTAAACGACCTCCAGGTTCTATGGCTAAACGGCGACAACGTTAGCGACCTTTCACCTATCGCCGGCCTGACCGAAATGCAGCAGCTTGGTCTTAGCATCAACCAGGTCGAGGACCTCACGCCAATCAGCAATCTCACTAAGCTGTTCAAACTTTGGCTGCCCGGCAACCCTGTCAAAGATATATCTCCCCTGACTAACCTGACCATGCTGCAGTCACTACGGCTACAAGACATCGATTTGGACACACAGGCATATTGCGTACATCTTCTTCAGATTATAGAAAACAATCCGTCCCTTACCGACCTTCTTTATGATGCGAATCCCAATCCCCTTTCTGCGGACTGCAGCACAGATTTCTTCGATTTCGCAAAACTGGCCGACTACTGGCTTTTGACCGACTGTGCGCCGGCCAACAACTACTGCTCCGGCGCCGACCTTGACCACAGTCTGGACGTAAACACCCCCGACCTGTCTATTCTTTCCAAACTCTGGCTGAATGAGCCCCTGTAATCCCAATCGCAAATCGTAAAATCTATTTTGCTTGTGCTGCCTCCTGCTCAGATACTGCTTTATTTACTGATGGTTTCCTCGTTGCGGCCTCCGGCAGCACCAGCAACTAGGGCCTATCGGCAGCATCACAGGATTAAGCTATATCCGAAAATCAATCAAATGCGCAGTGGGTTACATTCCTAAAATCCATTTTTTCAAAATTTTTTTACCCCTTTAGCCCTAATGATTTAACCAAAATCCTGCCTTTAAATCCTCCACAATTTTCGCATCATTTGCGCAGGTTCATCCAATTATGAGAGGACGATAGTCTGTTCTTAAAGGAAAACATTATGAGAATATTATATTTTAAATTTCAAACCATCTTAAGCCCCCAGGCGAGCGGAATTCAATCAATCAAAAACAACAAATTATGCAAAACGAACCCAATTTCCGACATGCAAAATCAACTTAACCACTTATGTAGCAAAGGAATATGAAAATGTACTGCGATGCCGAAACGAACCCAAAACGAACCCAAACGAACCCGATTTCATCTAAGCTGCTCGCATACTTTTTGGTAAACCTCATCAACTGTTATATTCTTAATATCGTGTTTTGGGTCGTAGCTGTCTGCATTGAACCCCCTGCCGTCGGGTTCGATAGCAACCGCGCATTGCGGCCGATTGTATGGGTGCACCCTTGCGGGATTGGAACGGCCGAAGAGCAAAACGACCGGCACACCCAAAGCCGCGGCGATATGGCCCGGGCCGGTATCGTTACTCACTACCAGCCGTGTGGCTTTAAGCAATGCAACCAGCTCACTTATAGAAGTAGCACCGGCAAGGTTTGCGACGGGGACGGATGCTTTGTTTTTCAATTCTTCAACAACGTCTTTTTCAGAAGCCGTCCCGGCAGCGGCTATAGAGAGGCCGAATTGCTTGGAAACTCTATCAGCCAGGGCAGCGAAACGCTCAACCGGCCAGCATTTATCCGCGTGCGCAGAGCCGGGCACAAAAACCGCGTAGCTGCCATCGATACCCTCGCTTTTCAGCAATTTTTTAACCCACCCAGCGGCGGCAGAATCGACCGGCAGCAAAAACTGCACATCCGTTTTAGAAGCGCCGGCCTCCCGGACTATCTTCAAATAGTAATCAACAAGGTGAATACAATCTTCGGTCTGTTCAACCTTCAGGTTATAAAAGATATGGGCAAGCTCCCTTGCGTTTGCCATACCGAGGCGCTTCCGACAGCCGGACAGCCACGCCAGCGACGCGGTCCTGAAAAGGCCCTGCAGGTCAAGGACGATGTCGAATTTGCTGCGATTAAGCCGCCGGATAAGAGAGACAAGCGCAGCAAATGCACGCGGATTGTACCAGGCCTTGCCGAGAAACCTGCGGTCGAAGATAATTACTTCGGAGAGGTCCGGGTGATTTTTAATAAGCGGCGCAAACTCCGGCCGTATAAACCAGCTGATTTCCGCATCAGGAAAGCTTTGCCGCAGGGCCGACAGCGCCGGCAGCGCCATAACTATGTCACCGAGCGAGCTCGGCTTGATTATCAATATCTTTTTATGCGCAGAGCGCCGATATTTAGCTTCGGCCCTGTCGGACAATTCACGGAAAATCCGATTGCGCTGCGAAGGAGCAATACCAGTAAGGTTGCAATAAGCAGAAAAAACGCGGAAGTAATCCGTCCGGTTAACAGCAGACAAAGAAAGCAGCGAAGCGGCAAGCTGCCAGAGCGAGCGAAACCGCTGGCTCCTCCGCCGCAGACAATACGGCTTAACTCCGTCCACATCGACGAGCAATATTTCGCATTTGCCGTCGATATTTTCGCGAACGATAAAATTGGTCGCCTTCGAATCCCTGTTCCACAGATTATTTTTATGAAGCGCTGCCAATATAGCGGCGAGCTGATTGGTAAGCTCCTTTTTAACAGCGAATTCCATCCCCAACTGTTCAGATATGAAATTATACAGGTTGACGCTGTCTTCGGAAAACCGGGTAATATATATACTTTGGCCTTTCTTTTGCAAAGCAGCGAGCGGAGCGGTTACGGGGATATTGCAATTCAGCAATTCGACAGCGGTATCGAAGCTTCGGGAAGCTCTACCTCGCCGAAGAGACCACAAGCCGTGGCAGTGCCGTTTGACAACCGCCTTAAGACGCTTATCACCGATTGCAAGGGTTTTTACAGCGACGCAGTTTCGACCTTCGGTTTTCAGGATTTTTTCGACATTTTCAAACAGTATCTCCGGCCGCGAAAGGTACTTAATCCAGTCGGTTTTCGAGAACTTTCCGCTACCCGATATTCCCGACAACACCGCCCTGCCGCTCCATCCATTGCCGAGTTTCAGTGGAGCGATTTGAATTTTGTTTTGTGAACAGGCCATAGAGCCAGCTATTTTAAGCTAAGTCAGAGCTTTAGGCAATGGCTTAGGGATTGATTGTTTACGGCTGAACTGCTAAATTAGAAAATCCTATGGCGAAAAAAGGTAAATATGTATACGACTGGCCGAGGCCGATGGTCGCCGCCGATGCTGCGGTATTCGGATTTTTCGCGGGCAGAGCCAAAGTGCTGCTGATTAATCGTAAAAACGAGCCGTTCAAAGGCAAATGGTGCCTGCCCGGCGGATTCGTCGAATTAGATGAGGAGCTTGAGACAGCAGCGGCAAGAGAATTAGCGGAGGAGACAGGGCTGGTGAAAGTGCAACTGGAACAGATGCACACATTCGGCGGTGTCGGCCGTGACCCAAGGGGAAGGGTAATTACAGTAACGTTTATGGGTATTGCGGAAAAGGGACAAAACAAGCCGAAAGCCGGTGATGATGCGGCAAAGGCGCGATGGTTCGATATAGGGAAGCTACCGAAAAATTTGGCATTTGACCATAACGAAGTTGTCAGGGTTGCAATAGAAAAGCTAAAGAAAAGAAAAATATACCGGCTAAACACAAAAAGTTAAGAAACGAAATAAATCAGGATGGATTAAGCGGCTTTTTCAGCTGCTTGTTAAACATACGCAATTGTGTATCTACGGCGTTCAGCGCCCAGTCGATGTAGTGCAATTTATGGGCGGGTTGACGGTGCCTCTCATTCATTAAACCGTCCTGGACGGTATTCAGGAACTTATTAATTGTCTGCGGGCTGATTGCTTCCGGTGCGGCAGCCCATTTTTTTAACTGCTCATATTGCTTTCGCAATCTCTTACTGCCTTTGAGCTGCTCAGCACTCAAGTAATCGCCGGGGTTGTAGGCAAGCTGAAGGCCCTTAAGGCAAAGAATTAACGGCTCATAATTCGCTCTTTTTTCCAAACGAATAAATTTATACTGCTGTACACAGGTAATTGCCTGCGGCGGCGGTTTATCCGCGATTCCGTCATTACCCAGATACCACCTTCTCCTACTGGTTCTGGCAAAAACAAGCTCCTCTCCAAATTCATGCTGTGTTATCTCATCATATCCTAATCTTGAAATCCACAATCTGCCGGTGTCTCTTTGCTCAGTGCCGCCACCGAGTACGAGCAGACACTTTACAAAACCCAAAGGTAAAATCTTTTGACTGCCAATCTGGTTTTTTCGAAGTTGAAACGAAAGATGTAAGCTATGCGGATGAATATCATAGAAAGCAGTAATCTCGTGTATTAACTGATTAAGAACCCAAGGATCCGCCGTTGCCGGTCGAGACAGTTCACCGGTAATATTTAGCCTGCCCGGCGCCAACTCCAGAAAGCCGCAGCGGCGTTCCCGGTCGGTGGAGCCGGAGTGGTCATCAATATAGCCACCGAGCTTCCAAGATAAAACATCTAAATAAAAATCGTGAAAATACTTAAACCCGTCATAGATTGGATCGGAGGCCCTTGTGAGATTTCTCTGCGGCTCAACCGCTGCAAAACCAAGGTTGCTCAGTTCTATCTCGGCACCGAGCGGCACAAGGCCGGGTTGAAAACCCGAATGAACATGCTCCAGGTGTGCCTGAACAACACGGCTATGAAAAAGACTCCTCGCCGCTCGTACTGCATATTTGACATAGTCAATCAGGTCATACTTACCATAGGGCATTGTTCTATGAGATTGTTCAATAATCAGGTCAACCTCGGGGCTGTTAGCATTTATCATCTGCAAGGCGATGAGAATGCTGACTGAGCGTTTGAAATATCTTTCAGAAGTATACATATGCTCAAGCTCAAAAAGGTATCGTGACCGAATTCTTTCTTCGAGCTGGTTAAGCAAAACCTGTTTGATAACCAAGGTCAGATAATTTTTAATAAAAGGTCGAGCCTGTGGGTCATCGTACAAATATTTTATACTCGGTCGAGGACGGTCAAGCTCGCGCTCAAGGTAGTAATCACTAACAGCATCGGTACGATAGTGACTTATGACCAAATCGCGTTCAGTAGTCGCCAGTAATTCTCTCTCCGCTCTACGCTCAAGTTCGGCATCTGTAGTTCCATCACCAGGACGAGTGTGCTTCTTGATAAACTTCTCGATCCGCTTCCTTAGCCACAGCTCATGTATTAAATTAACGTGAAACCGGTCGCCAAAATGCTTTTTCATTAATTCGTGGCTTACTAAATAGGCTTGAGCTTTGACTCGTCCTTTTGCAGTGTTGACGAACACAGTTTCTCTTTCGTAGCGTTTCCCTTCATATTTGTCAATCTCTGTCATCGCAGAAACAGGAACATCATAAATTACAAAACCTTCAATTCTTGAAGTCGGAGCAGCAACAGCATAGAAATAAACATCGTCCGGACTGACTTTTCTGTAGTGTGGGAGGAAAGCAGGTACCGCTAAAAGAGTCTTGTCATCGGCTTTAGAAGGCTTCCTTGTAACATTCAAGCCGCTGACTGACCGGAAAATTCTACGGTCACGCAGCGAGCCGTAGATGAACAAATTGACTTTCTTCCTGCCCATGCCCCAATTATTAATCTCCGCCAAGAATCTGGTTGCGAAGCTTTAACAGCTCTTTAAACGCACGAAGAATTACCTTTAAATTCGCACCAGTTTGTACACCAGCCGCCCGCGGATAATGATGCACACCTTGCTGGGTAACAGTATATCCTTTACGAATAGCACGGGCTAAAATCTCGGTATCTATTAGAGCCCCTGAACTAGACATTCGAATATCACTAAAGATTTTTCTTTTATACAGCTTGAAGGCGCAATCGATATCACGGATATTCATATTGAACAAGAAGCAGACAAGCTTCGTCCAAGCCCAACCATTGAGCCTGCGTATGATATTATCCTGACGATTCAGCCGGTAGCAACTAACAACATCATACTGCTCCATTAGTGGCAGTAGCTTTACTATTTCGCTGATATCAAACTGGCCGTCCCCATCGGTATAAAAAACTAATTCTTTAGTAGCTGCTTTAAATCCAGACTGCAATGCCGCCCCATAACCAAGATTTGTGGGATGGTGCACCACCCTCACTTTGCTATTTTGGCTGGAGAGTTCATCGGCAATTCGCCCGGTGGCATCAGAACTGCCGTCATTAACGATAATTACTTCGAAGTCGCCACTGAGTTTCTTTAGAACCGCAAGTGCCTGCTCCACGGTGTGTGCAACATTGTCCTGTTCATTATAACAGGGGAAAAAAACGCTGATAGAAACCGGAACTCGACGCGCAGGTTCTCGGCTTTCAGAAACAGTAGATTTCTGGTTTAAATCAACGAGTTTTGCCGGTGATTTGTCGTTTATCACAGGTTACCACCTTTTATTAAACAATGGTGCCTGTTTACGATACTCTTTTGTTTTAGTGTCATAAAATCGAGAGAGTTCAGTGTTTCCCTCTCTTGCAGCACTGTTTCGTAAATACTTACCTATGGTCCATGTAGCTACTATTCTATGAACATAACCATCCTTTTCTGCATAATTACCTTCGTCCTTCATAGACTCATCAAAATAATTTTTACAGAAATCATCTATCAAAGGTTTCAAATCAGGATATTTAGCAAGAGATATAATTATACGCAAGGCGGATTGTGATGGGCGTAAATTGAATGCCCTGATGGCATAATCAAGGCCCCGTCTTCTTTTATCGGGTGACAGCATATGGTGGGCAATGACGAGTTGTCTGGAAAACTCATCGGGGTAAAGTGTCTTGCCGTTGGCTATACCCTTGAAAAGCTCTTTACCCTGAGGAGTTCTTATATCAACAAACATTTTTGCCGTGTCGTTAATAAATACAATGGGCCACTCGGGATTATGCCCAAGGCCTCTCACGAGTGGCCCATTAAATACTTGTGGATCTGTTAACGGCATCAAGACAACCCAAACATCATACTTTCTTAACTGCTCACTTACCCACTCGCCGACTTTGACATAATCGGGAGAAATTTTTCTTATCATCGCGCTTTGAACGTTTGGGCCTCCAGACATAATAGCAGACCAAACCTTGTAAACTTTAGGCTCATAAGCCGCCTGCGCACGACCATCCATAAACAATTGCAGAGGAGTTCGGCCAGTATTCGGGTCTGGTTCCTGACCCCAGGCTATGAAACCGCCTTCGGTCCAGTAATTGAACATTTTCCCTTTTAACTTGTTGTCTCTAATAAACTTACACGCATCAAATGGTTTAACATTTGAGGCCGTCATCCGCATAAAAACAGAGTTTAATCTCGCATCGCCGGGCCAGCTATCAAGATAAACAAACTTAAATTTATGTCCCCACCACGCACCAAAAATCATAATTGCAATAGTAGCAACAAAAATAAAGAAAACTTGAAGGTTATAAGGCATCGGGCTAACGGATAAAGAACGGCATTTGTAGAAATTTCGAACAGCCGAGATTGTGCGAGCCATTTGGTCAATAAACATCGCTATAACAGGACAGGCTGCTATAGCTGCTATAGCTATAAACCTGCGCGAACGATAGGCCATATAGATGGTAAGAGCAACAATGGCCATTAACGGCAGGTCAATCTTAGGTAATTTGTATTGAACTGTTTCGGAGTCTTCGCGGATTTTATTCGGAATCAAACTAAATAATTTTTGCAGAGGCCTAACCGCCAACCAGATAATAACAGAAAATACGTTTACGATGAACAACACGTCGAAAAGATATTTGTTATAGGCCGACGTTAATTCTTCGAGGTTTCTTTCGTACTCGGGACGCCATGGCCGACGCAGTTCTATAAATTGCTCTAAGACTTTGGAAAGAGGCATTTCAAATTCAAAAGGATTAAAGATGAGAATCATTAACAACAATGAAACAACAGCTGCCAGAGCAACAAAAGCAATATTTTTAGCCTTAAACTTAACCGTTTCCGAGAACAACAAGACAAAAATATGCAGTATGAAATATGCCGGCAGTATAACAAACGGATAAATGTATCTACCGGAATAAGCGTCTTCGGCATTGCTTGACCACAGAGCCAGTAACGTCAAGATAACTGCAAAATAAATAAAATGAACATTTCTGTAAATACTAAGCAACAGAATACACACAAACACGGCACATAAAAACAAGCTTACAATATCCGCTCTAATAAAAGATAAAGAAATGAAAGTAACCCAGCATACAAGTACAGCAGCCGCACAACCAAATACTACAGATAGAAACCTGAATAAATTCTCCTGAGCTACGATTTCATCTTTTGGCGCTTTTAGTAGTCTCGGTTTGAATAATTGGCTGAAGAACCAAAAACAAGTCAAACTAATACTTAAAATAAAAAGTATTAAAAATGGAAAACCTGTCCCCACAGGATTCGTCCATGCAAAAGCCGGGTGCCATTCATTGACGCTACGCCACATTTTGGCGTGCTCACTTACGCTGATAACGAAAGTGTGTGTAAAATTCGTAAGGTGGAAAGGATTAAATATAATAGCTGCAACAAGAGCAACAAAACCTGCGGCTACAGTATGACATATTCCTCTCAGGCCAATAGAAACAAACCTTTCCCTAAAAAAGACCTGTACAAAGTCCAAAATCGCTAGAGCAAGCAACCCAACAAAGATTTTTAAGAATAAAGAACCAAACTCTTCACCATATCTGCTGCCGAAGAAAACGAAAAAAAATAAGAACGACGCGATATTTAATAAGACTATCCATTTCTTAGGTAAAGTCGCTCCCAAGTGTAACCTTACAAACGGCACAAGCATAATAAATATGTATATATATCCGCCGTGAAGATTACACCAGAAAACTGTTACAGGAACAATGAGCCAGATATATAACACATTTCTATACGTAGCAAGAACAAGTACAAGTAAAAACACAGCAACCAGCAAATTTGAAAAACCTGCAGGACGAATATCCAAAAAGGAACGACCTGCAAACATCGCAAAACAGGAAAAAACTGCTGACAAAGCTGGATTAACACCCAACAATCGACCGGTGTAATAAACACAAATCACAGTAATTATGTAAATAGCAAACTTCCAGTAGACTAATGTATTGAATGAAAAAGTCTCGGCATCTGCAAAAGGAGATAGATGTGTCAGCCAATAAAAAATAACGTGTGTCAACCAATTTTGATTAACCCAGCCGGTCGGATGCCAGTATTTAACTGTTTCAATACCAACTTTTTCTGTAATCCATCGCGCCCAGTTCGGCCAGTTTTTGATTTCTTCTTCTGTTGGACCGGCCTTGTGTGAGTTTGCGCTGAATGGTTCGACAGTATTAACACCATGATTAATAAAGTGTCGACCACAGGCCATTGCTACCCACGTATCACCGGCACCAACCATATGAGTGCTGGCGTGGAAGGCAAAAATCATCATTGCGAGCCAGCCCAATATCATCGGCCAGCCAGACAAAGCGGGTCGCCTTTTTTTACCTATTAACTGGTCCATTTCTCTATTCTGTCTAATCCCTTGGCAATCTCTTCCAATGAACAAGCAAAACTTAAACGCACATTTTCATCACAGCCGAACGGCAAACCCGGAACAAGAGCAACATTAGCATGTTCCAAAAGTGCCTTTGCAAAGTCCATACTGCCGCAGACTTCAACACCATTGATAGTTCGGCCATAATGGCTCGAAACATCAGGAAAACAATAAAAAGC
>CAZDQP010000008.1:0-37209 GCA_964507485.1 uncultured Pirellulales bacterium
ATCAAGCTCCTCCGCCACTTCTTCAATAACAGTCGTCCTTTGCTCATAGGCAACATCTATTGCAGCGGTAATAGCAGCACGGCTGGAAACCGCAGGCCTTACGGCCATACCCGTCATCTTTGAGACATTATCCAGAACATCGGAATCTAAAGGTTTTGACAAAACTACAGTAAGTTCCTTATCATCAGTCTTGGATCCTACACCGATAAGATAATGTTGCTGAGCGTAGGTCGCTGGAATGGATTCTATGAACTCGACCGGTACAGACTTAGCAGATATCTCCTCTAAAAATTCCCACCCCAGCGCAGCAGCGAACAGCTTCAGGACAGCCGTCTCGGTAAAATATGGACAATTGAGTAACAACTCGTCGAGACGAGACTTTGCTTCGCTGTTTGCTTTTAGAAATTCAGCTAATCGCTCAGCGTCAATAAGACCAGTACGCTTGGCAGTTTGTATCAATAATTCTTTCATAACATTGCAGGGGGCAGGCTTATGTGCCTGCCCTTCGGAACGTTTAGATTAAGGCAGTCACACAGTGTATAGTGTTGCCCATAATAACTCATCTTCTTATTCTGAATCAAGGACACGCAAAGGATCCATAGGCTCCGGCTCTGCACCAGGCCAATCCTGATATTCCTGGAACCTTCTCTCGTAATCCTCAAATGCACTTCGGCTCCTGTTAGATATTCTCTCCAATTCCGGCAAACCTGCAACAGCTTCCGATGGTCTCAGAATCTCAGCCTTGAGAAATACATACAGTTTCGTTTGGAGATCGCTGTTACTCGTATCTCTAAATAATCCTCCCACAAGAGGTATATCACCAAGCAAGGGGACCTTTGACCCTCCCTTACCTTGATTAAGCTTCAGCAATCCTCCAAGAATTATAGTACTGCCGTCAGGCACGGTAACAACCGTAACAATATCACTGCTTGTAGTATCAGGAGGTTTGCTTTCTGTTGCCTCAGTAGACCGAAAATCTGACCTCGCCATGGTAATCTCAAGACGAAGCAAATCACCCTCACTAATGTGGGGTGTTATCTCGAGCGTTATACCCGCATTATATGGCGTATAATCCGTTGTTGTCTGGCTTGTTCCGCCTTCTACAAGTATTGTACCCGTTTTTTTGACATAGGTAGTATCGGTCGTCTTGATTGTCCCGGTTTCATTATCGTTAACAAGAATTTTTGGCTTAGCCATAATCCTTCCATAGTTCTTCGACTGCATTGCAGTTAATAAAGCATGGACATGGTCGTCGGCATAAAAGCCTTTGCCCAGACCCCCACTAACGGAAAAGTCCATGTACTGATTTCGACTGGGTATTACTCGCTTATGCGGTTCGCACGGATCAAATACAGTGCCCAACATCTTGTCAAGAATCTCACTGGTAACTGTTCCCCCGGCGCCACCAAACACTCCAGAAGTATTCAGCAAATTAGGAAAGCTTTCTACAGCGTCTAAATCATACGCAAAGGCTTCCGTTTTGCTGATTTCAACAAGCGTAACATCTATCAATACCTGCGGTCTTCTCTTGTCCAGCTGCTTTATTAAACTTCCTATCCATTCCTGATTTTTCTTGCTGGCATAAACGATTATTGAAAAAGTATTCTCATCAGGAACAATGATAATATCTTCCTCTATTTTCTTTACCGTTTGCTGGATTTTCCCCTCCTTGTCCTTAATGGTTTCCTGAATAAGCTGCTGCAGAACCTCGGCCAAATCCTCAGGTGACTGGTTTTCGAGCCCATAAATCACATACGGTATCGCCTGCGTAAGTGTCTCGCTGTCAACATAGCTGATAATCGTAGCTATCCGAATATGCTGTTCAGGAGTAGCATTTATCAGAAGCGAATTCGTTGACTCAATTACAACCACCTGTGGTTCTTCCACAAGTGGTTCCCCTTCGTCTGAGGTTACTTCAGTTGCAGGTGTTCCCGGTTTGGCAGGTCTGCTCTTACCAGAAGCCGCAGCAGGCACCCGACCACCGCCGCCGATTATGCCAAGCTCTCCAAGTTTCTTCACTACCTCCTCGGCTCCGACATGCTGAATATCGTATAATCGAAGGGTTCTAAGGTCCTGCTGCTCAACATCAAGAGAATCTATCAAACTCTCAACAACAGCTAACTCATCTTCAAGGCCTATCATCAAAATGCGGTTTGTTCGTTCATCGGCGTCGAGATAAACCCCAGGCTGTTCAGTCGTCGATGGAGCTTTTGCAGTCGCGGCATCCCTTCGCTGTCTTCGCTGTCGGGCCCTGAAAGCGCTTCTCGACTCTCCACGCCTGCGAGTGATTCTTTTCGGCGAAGGTGCTGAAATAGTAACTGATACAGTACCCAATTGCTCAGCAAGGGTCTTGACTTTCGGAGCAAGTGTTGTCGCCATCGTGTATTTTAACTGCCTGAACTTAAATTCCCTCGGCTCGCCGGGTTGGTCAACCATCTCTAAAAGTTCCTCTACACGAGCCATACGATAGGCATATTCCGTAACGATAAGTGTGCCTGTTTCCGGAATCGGCGAGATATTCGCACCGAGCTTCATACTAACCAAAAGATTCTGTGCACTGGTTGTACTTATATAATTAAGATTAAATAAACGCGTTATAACCACATCTCCAAATTGCACATCGCCCTCTTCAGGATGCAAAATAGGGTCGATACCCAATGCCTCGGCAGCAGGGACAATAGTGACAAGATTGCCCTTTCGGGTCATCACAAAACCTCTGAATTTCAGCACAGATTCAAGCAGAGGATACAAATCCTTTACCTTTATCGGGCCCTGAAGCTTCAGTGCAACTTCGCCTTTGACCTGTCCTGAATCATACATATAGTCCAATTGTAAATACTTACCCACTAAATCTACCAAGTCTATAATATTAAGTTTCTCCGGCAAATCCAGCTCAAGCATTTCATTGCCGTTTTCAAGAGGCGCAGGCTCATATGAGTGGACTCCATACAACAGCTCATAATCCAGTTCAGATTCCAGTTCTTCAACATCAGCCAAATTCGGTTCCTGGTATTCTTCCGCATCTTGGGGTGTTGATTCCTCTGGCTTTTCCAATTCAACGGATTCTAATTCATCCGGTTTATTCGTCTCCGCTATAGTCGCAAAAGTTTTTGGCTGATTCGGTCGCTGAACTTGTTCATCAGCAGTTATCTCTCCGATTTCTCCCTCTCCTTCTTCCTGCAAAACGGGTTCTTTGCTCGTCTCGGCAATCGAATTGATAAGCCTGTCGAAAAGCTCATTCGTCTCATGGTCTTCTATACCTGCGGCAGCACTATCATCTTGACCAGCAGCTTTAAAATAATCGGTTACTTTTCTAAGCTCTGCCTCCGCTTTCGCAAGCTCAATGCCTGCATTTTTCTCCACTTCCCTCCCACTAACCTCATCAACTACCACTAGACTGTTCGACTCAGCGCCTTGCGGAGTTTGCGCCCCCCCACTCTGTATCTGCTCGATAACTGAGATAATCCTTTCGATTTGTCCCGTTGGAGCAACGGCTATTACAGCACCGTTGTGAACGTCTATAATTGCCTTGGGCTTTGCAGCACCGCTTGGGGGATCAGAGAAGGTCCCTATCGATATGTCTCCAAGTTCAGCTGCTATTCTCTCATCAAGGGGAAAATGCGTGATATCTGAAGCAGAGGTAATCACTCTTATATCAAAAAGCTCTTCAGTATCAACAAGCTCAATAATGGCACTCGCTTTAACCAACTCCTCGGCTTGAGCCGTCACCAAAAGAGCATTAACACCTGGAAGCTGAGAAACTACACCAACTCCAGCCTCAACAAGATATTTTTTGCCCTGTTCAGCAGATATGTGTTTTAATGAAAAGACACTGTATCGCCCAGCTCCAGAAGCAGTTGCCTGCTCCGCAGCAAAAAGATAACTACTGCATAATAATACAGCTAAAATACATATAAGAACTTTTGCCTTCTCACGGCCCTGAATGCGCCGCTTTGTCATCTTAACTTACCTCGTAGTCCATCAGACTAAAATCTACACATTTACAACTCTCAGTACTTATAGGACTTGTCTGACAAATCGAAAATCATTTAAAATTGCTAAAATAAGTCCTCTTTTCATAAATCCTTACGTAAATATCTATCTCAGTCCACAGTTTCGACCGTTTCAAATCCCACTACCATACTAATTCAGACACAAAAAACGCCAAAAAGTTCCTTGTTTTCAGCGAAAAATTAGCTGATAATTTCCATCTTGCGACTTGTTAGTAGGGGATCCAACCGCCACTTATCGTGGTTGGAAAGCTGCAAAATAGACTCCTAATCTCTATCGGCAAAAACTGGAAAGCAATACAAACAAATAAGCTGGACTCGATACGTCTTAAAACACGTACAATCCTTCGGAAAAATGAAATTGAACGATTGTCCTACTCACTAATTACGAAAGCTAACAACCAACATCGGCCTTTTCGCGGACCGACGAACTGGGACCGTCCCCACTGTGGTTTACCTATCTTATTCAAGCCTAATTAATCCAAATCCGACCTGTGCAGGTTTGGCTCAAACAAGTTTACATCTCCTTCAATTCTACTGTTCTCAGCTAAATCAGGCTCCCCCTTAACGTTCTTTAATTTTCGCCCCAAACGGCCAAGTTTTCTTGCTTCCCTAGCACTTATACGCATTGTCTCAAGATCGGAAATAGACTTTTTACCTGCCCCCACGATTTCCTTATCATTAGGCTCCGAATCAGCTTCATCAACTTCTTCACCTGCCTCTTCAGCCTCTTTAGCCTCCAATGCAAGCAGGAAAGCATCCAGATCTGCTAAAACCCTTTTTCTATTGGCTTTCTCTTCTTTTTCTAACATCGCCTCTTCTTCGGCGGTCATTTCTGAATGCTCTGGGCTACCAGAAGATATGGTCTTTTTAACAAGACTTCTTCTTTTCGGCCTTTCCGCCACAAGTTCGAAAGTCCTTGTGCCGTCTCGAAAAATTACAAGGCCATCTTTTACTTGTTCAATAATTAAATGACCTAACTTGTCGGACTGCCTTACCCAGCGCAAGCCCTTACCTGGCTCGTCAATCAAAGCCAGCGACAAATCCGGGTGTAGGGCATAAAAACTGGTGCCGACAAGTTTAAATTTAGCTGAAACAGTTCCCCTGGGTCTGGGTTTACTGCGGGACACCGAACGTTTTGTCTCCGACTTAGGTTTGGGTGGTGGATTTAAATACAATGCAAAAGTTTCCGCCTCCTTTACAAGCGGAGAAACTTCATGCTGTCTATTCTCGAATTTTTCGCCCCTGCTCTCTTTGAACTCCTCTATCACACTGACAGAATTCAAAAATTGTTCTCTCTGCCTATCACCACGAACACCAGAAGCCGCGGGAAGAGCAAAAAAAACAACCGTTATAACCACCGCTATAATACTTGTTATCCGCAATGTCTTTATCATATTCGGTCTTCCAGTTCCCTTTATTATTTGACACTACCGACAACATTTAGTTCCCGCCAATGAACTTTTTTTCAAACAAGTTGCTCATTCCCTAACCAAGCACTATGCTCAGGTGCGTGGCAACCGCTAAAAACTAACCCCGGCTCAATAGTGATAAAAGATGATACTAGTATAAGTGCAAACAGATTATCTATATGAAAACTATTCATCCTCTGCAAATATCGCATCCAGTATCTCATCGAGATGTGGGGTTTCGGCATCCCAATATTTAACCACCAAACCCTCCTGTAATAACACAACCAAAGGAGTTTGAATATACCAGTCCTTGCTCGAATCGAGTCTACCTCGCAGGCAGGGTGTATCGATTGGTACAATATCATCTTTCTCTGAAGCGTACGGAGGAATCTCAATAAATGCGAACCTTACTGAGTCTTCGTTGCCAACCATATCGCGGCTCATCTGGTCATATAACGGAATTGTATCATGACAAGTATCACATCCTATACTATAAAACACCACAATGACAATTGCCGACTGGAGAGAATCAGCAATATCAATGTACTTGAACATTGACCATTCCCCGCGATTTTCACCTGCGGAAATCTGTCCAATCCATTCTTCGGGTTTTACTACTTCATATTTGTCTGTCTTGTCAGCTGGTTTATTGAATATCAGAACCGGCACAATAATACTAAAAATGATAAATGTAGGCACAGCAACACCAAAAAAGTGCTTCGCAGATGGCCACGGTGGCGGCAGGAGTTTCATACCCTTAGGCCGAAAAATCACCAAGCCAAGAAAAAGAGGTATATCAATCATCGAAAGTGTTATCCATGGGTTAACCTTAACACGCCCAAAACAACCGCAGGATTCTGCCCCTACGAATCCTTTTTGCAGTGTTACCGCTATAAACAAACCGAAAGCCAGCACCGCGACCATCCATGCCGCCTTCCTGAACAATCCGCAGACAAGCCATATTCCCAGTCCCAGTTCTAATGGTATCTGGATCAGAAAGAACTCCCACGACTCCCAGAAACCTTTGCTAATTATCGGTTCGGTCAGTAGTTGATGTATCTTCAGTACACTTGCGACGATAAGGACCAATCCTGTCACAACCACAACAATATGGTTAACTGTTTTCATAAGTGAAGATTTCACAAATAGTTCTCGCTACCAACACGCTGCTTAACTTCCTGGACGAATAGAAAAACCGTAAGAATATCAACCAATTTGCAGCCTTGCGACTTATCGTAAAAGAATGGGAGAGTTCTATTGACCAACAGTGTCAACATAGCCAACACAGATATGACACTCATCATAAACCCATAAACACAAATTAATAACCGCACCATATGCCAAGTCAGCTTTCAACACCCACCAATCAAGTGTATGTTCAATCAGCTTGGAGACGACTGCTCCGTTTTTCTCGGATAAAACACCCGGCAGGCAATCTTCAGTCTCTCGCCGCCTTTTATATTCACATAAAATGCATCCGTGAAAAACCTTTTCTGGCCTTCTTGAGGGGGCGGAGGTTTAATCTCCAGTTCAAACTTATAACGATTGTCGACTTTTTCTTGACTCAAAACCTTTATAGCGCCTTTTTGTGTAGATGTCGACTCAACTTCGAAATCCTCATCATAATTGTTGAGTATCCAGACCTCCTTTGTGACCGATGTTCCCGGTTCGGCCTTGTAGACAATAAGGGATGGTGGAGTAATCTTAAACCTCGGCAACACTTCAAAAGGGATAGAAATCACATCTTCCTTCGGATAACCGAGGGTGATTTCAATACGACCGCCTAATTCTTGTCCCAGCTTTTCTATATCAACTTTCGGTTGAAGAACAAATTTCTTTGCTTTCACTGAAGATTTATAATCTGCAGTTATGGCACCCCGTGCAAACCTGGTCCGACCAACTGTCTTGAAATCCTTTATCGAAAATGGCTTTCCATCTAAACTTCTAATCGTAATCGCTGGACAACCACCATCTTCTTTATTAAGCACAAGGTTGATTTTCTTCGGCTGATAAGCAATCTTCGATACAATATCAGCTTTTATGGTCAGTTCAACTTTGGATTTAGTCTCATCGTTGCTGGACACATACAACGTTTTGCGAATCGAACCAGTGTGCCTGCTCGCATGGTACTCCACTTTCAAAACCCCTTCCTCCCCTGGTTCATATTCCTTCTTCGCCAACTCAAATGGTGTACAGCCGCAGGTCTTGCTGACCTTTGTTATCTTCAGCAAACCGTCTCCTGTGTTCGAAAATTTAAACTCACAAACGTTGTTTGAACCGGGTTTAATGTTGCCGAAATCGTGAACAACTTTTTCAAATATAATTACCGGCCCACTCTCAACTGACACAGGGACACTTTCAGCTTCTTTCGAATCCCCTGCCGGTTTTGGCACCGATGATTCAGGTTTAGGCTCCTCCATTACCACGGTTTGCTCTCCATAAACGACCTGTGAAAAGCAAATAGAAACAACAATAAAAACACCGGTTAAAATAAAACAATTGCACCTCATATTCTTATCTCCAATCAAATTACGATTCAATTTACTGTTAGTTCATATCAACCTTCACTTTAACAGAAAAAATATCATCAAGCAAGAAATTTCCGGCCTGATATTACCTTGCAGAGTGAATCTTAACTGGCTAAATATAGCTTTACATCGGATATTTTAAAGATTACTATGATGCGAATGATTAGGAACAAATTATGAAAAAAGAAACCTGCTTAAACCAGACAGACAAAACGCCCCACTTCTGGTTATATGCGGGTTTGCTCGCCATATTGCTCGTTTCTATAATTACCCGTGACATAACCCGTCCTTTTAACGGCCTGCACAGTTGGGCTCAGGCCAGCGGAGCATGGGCTGCAAGGTCTCATGTTAAATACGGCCTGGGATATACAAAGGGCATATCAACCTGGGCAGTGGGTGACCCGCCCATAAAAAATCCTCAAAGATACCTAGATCACCCCCAGCTTGGTGTCCTAACCCAAGCAGCGATAATGTGGCTCTTCGGTATTAACGAATGGTCTCCTCGAATAGCCAACGTGATAATATCAGTAATAGCCCTTATTGTTTTTCTCAAAATTCTAAGAGGATTGCTTGATGAAAAGACTGCTCTGCTGGCGGGGCTGGTTTATATCTTATTTCCACTGACTGCATATTTCAACTTCGGCGGTTGGCCTACCTTAGTGGCATTTACCGCTCTCTGGTGTTATCTCGTATTAATAGGCGAACTCAAGGATGCGCCTGAGCCAAGATCCATCCATAAGTACGGGCTGGCAATAAGTCTTTTCTTAGCGTTACAATTTAGCTGGACGGGATTCTTTTACGCATTTGCAATTGGATTACACTATGTCACCCGATGCGTTTTTCACAGACGCCTGCCGGATAAAAGCTTGCTCGCAATTTTAATTCTTGCGCCTTTACTGAGCTTACTCCTGAACTTCATAATAATGGCATCTGGCTATGAATGGGACTTTAACAAAATAGTGGAATTGTATAAGTGGCGCTCCGCGAAAGGCGAGATGCCGGAATTTCGATGGGCAGCTTGGTTTGACAAACTTTGGGAATTTGCTTTAACAAATTTTACGCTACCGATACTGCTCACTGCAATCCTTTACCTGACATTCGGACAATTGCTTGTATTCATGGGGCCAAAACCAGAAAAACAAAATGAACGCAGGCAAAGGCAGTTCCCTCAATTCTGGCTTTTTACAATCCCACCACTTTCCCAGTTGCTGCTTTTAAGAGGGGCTTTATGGAGACACCAGACCTGGGAGCGCCCATTAGGGCCTATTATCGCCATTGCCGCGACCTTGGGTATAATGCTACTGGCTGATATCTCAAAAAAAATCCATCGCAAATTAGCTTATCCAATCATTGCTGTTATGGTCGGACTCTTCCTTGTCTATTGCATCATCGGAACAAACTACTATTACTCAATAAGATGGCATCCACCGGAAAAAATTGAACTGTTCAAAATGCTTAATGAAAAAATACCGCCTGATAAGGCCCTGCTGAGTTATGAACCGTTTATCGTTCATCAGCATAAAGCTAAAGGGGCATTTTATAGACCGGAAATAGCATGGTACCTTGACAGGGACATCGTACAGGCAACAAGCTTCCAGCAGGTACAGGAATTTGCCAAAACCGGCAGATACCCATATTATCTTGTTCCGGCTCATCCGAATCTGGCAATGTTGATTAGCCAACTCAAACAGGTACATAAATATGAATACAGGGCCGGCGTCACAGGCGAACAAACAAAAGATGGCAAATTTCTAAAAGCAGGAATGATGCCATACTTTATTTTCAATCTTTACAGCAATCCTGTCGGCTCAGGTGAAAAGCCATGAAAAAAAGGGCAAGTGACGATCCTTGGCTGACAGTTTTTACTATAAGCTGGTTTTCTGCGGAGCTTATAGAGTCTTTACTCCTAAACTTAAATGATAAAGCCAAATTCCCCGAAAAGATTAAATATATAGTCGTCGATAACACCGCGGGAAAGGATAACTCAATATCACGACTTGAGCATATACCAATACCCCTAAAAATATACACTAATGACACTAAAGGATTAACCGGTTCATTTGCACACGCCTCGGGGCTAAACTTTGCCTTGAGTAAATTAGAAACGGAATTTGCCTTGGCCGTTGACCCGGATATCTATGTCTTCAAAAAAAACTGGGATTGGTTCGCTATCAACGAAATTAATACAAAAGACTGCTCCGCCATCGGGATAAGCTATCCTCGCTGGCAACTTGGTAAATACCATAACTTTCCCAACCCTGTATTCTGTTTATTTCGGACAAAAGATTTTAAACAGATGGAAGCTGATTGGACACCTTACTCAAAGAATCCACTTGTCACTTTCTATAACTTTATAAGAAGGCAAATACTGCGATGCGGCATATTCATAAACAGAAAAAGGTACCAGAAGTACCCTGTTATAAGAAAGCCCTGGGCTTTTTTGGAACGGTTAATCGGCGTTTGCAGCCATGATACCGGCTGTCGAATAGCAAAAAAGGCAAAGCAAAATAATATAAAATCGGTTCTGTTCACGTCAGTTCTGCCCGATGACAAAGTGGCATACAGCAAAACTGTTGTGTTTAAACAACTCGCAGGTGAATTTGAGCTTTATTATTATAACAATGAACCTATCGTAACTCATAAATATTCTACTTGTTCCAGAGTCTGGAGAACTGAAAAAGGAAAAGATACCAACCTGTGGAGAAAATGCATCGAGGACCTTGAAAAAGAAATCGATAAATCCTCCAAATAATGCAAGATAATGAAATATAAGAAAATTGCAAATATAGTTCGCTGGACTATTGCAATAATATGCCTAGCTTATATAGTAAATTTCTTCTGCAAAAATACGGAAGAGCTTAAAAAACTTTCCTTATTTCAACCAGTAATTCTTGTATATATAATAGCACTTCAGCTCATTTTTCATATGCTTAACGGAATGAAATTCAAAATAGTACTTGAAAAATGCAGCAGTAAGAAAGTCAAATTCCTGCCCTGGATGAAAATATTCATGCTTGGCAGGTTCCTGAATACGGTTATCCCCCAATCAGGTAATATCTACCGTGGAATAACCTTAAAGAGACAGTTTGATGTCTCCTATACAAGATACATTAGTGGATATTCTTCATTTGCGTGGATGGAAGTTTTTATCAACCTCTTCATTGCAGCCCTGTCTATTCTCCTTATAAACCCGGGCTTTAAAATTGGACCAGTATCTGCATGGAAAATTCTTATTATTCTCGGCCTGATATCCATTGCTCTTCCGATCCTAATCGAGCTTATATTTAATAAAATCACTCTCAAAAACCAATATCTAAACTGGGTGCATTCAAAGCTGGCTGAGGTCATAACTGTTTCTGTCAGTAATCTGAAAGACCCGGTGTATATGCTCAAGATCAACCTTTTTACAGTCATAATGTTTGCCCGCACCTGCCTAGTTTTTTATTTATACTTCAAAATATTTAAGCTGGATGTCGGTTTGTCGGCTCTATTAGTTTTCTGTTCTCTTTTTAAAATTAGCGCTTTCGTTATAATTACTCCATCAAACATCGGGATACAGGAGCTGGCATATGGTTTCTTAAGTGAGCAAATGGAAATAGGAGCCGCTCAGGGCATGCTCGTCTCAGGACTGATTAGGTTAATTGCAGTTCCTGTTATTCTAATCCTTGGGATAGCACTCGGTGGAATGGACCTGATACGCAAAAGAAAAGACTATAAGCCTCCGTAATAACAAAAAATTAATTGCGATTAACAATTGCGGAAAATAATCTCAAAAATAATTACATTTTTTAATTATTATCTACATATATCCAAGTGCTTTAAGATGTTGAGCAACCTGATACTCCATCGTCGATTTGTCATCCGAAGTACTTTGCTCAATATATCTGTCCCATTTCTGAAGTGCAGAAAACAGTTCTTCTCTAATACTCTGATACTCGGGATCTTCAGCCACGTTATTTTTTTCCTCTGAATCCTTAGTGCCCCAAGCGTAAAGCTCTGTTTGCTTCGTTTCAGGACTGTGAATAAGTTTGAATTCAGAGGAAATTGCCGCCATTCTTTCATATCCATAGGCCATGGACTCAGCAAATACAATTCGCTCTGGCTTTTTCACAGGATTAGCAGATAAAACGAAGTTTGCAAGTGACATTCCTTCATTAGGGAGTGAATCTGATTCTGCCTCAATCAAATCCAACAATGTAGGTGCGATATCAATTAAACTAACGATATCTTTAACCTTTCGGCCATGATTAGTAACACCGGGCCAATGGATAATGAACGGAACTTGCAATAACTCATTAAAAAGTGTGTGCCCATGCCCAACCCCTGTACGATAAAATGTCGGATCGTTACTTTGATTTCCATGATCCCAAAATTCTTCTCCATGGTCACTAATAAATATCATCAACCTCGGCCTTTTACTTCTTATTCGGCTCCAACAGTCCAGGAAATTATCAATCTGCTCATTGACATATTCTCCGGCTTTATTATATAAGAGCCGTGTGCACTCTTTGTCCTCTTCAGTATAATCAACGTCCGGACACATACGAGGCTGCTTGTGAAAATATTTTATTCTTACAGACGCTTCCTTCTTTGGCAAAGGCTGTCCCGGCACCGGATAAGGAGAATGCATGTCCATGAAATTAAACCAGAAAAAAATCGGCCTATTTTCTGGTGCATATTGAAGCATCTTCAGCGATTTATTAACAATCCACTTTCCTTCCGTTAAAGGCCAGGTAGGTATCAAACGAATCCACTTCAAACGACCAAGAATCTTCTTAAAAAAATATAATGAATACGCCGTGAACTTACCCTGTTCCCATGCACTTTTTAAAGCCTTCAGCTCCCGCTTAAACGGACTGAGACGCAAATCCACCTGCCAGCCAAAAAACTGTTTAAATCCGCGCTCAAAACCGCTTCCACGTCCAACATGACAAGGATTACCCTGCGCACAAAGAGTATAATAACCCGTCTCATGTAAAATCTCAGCAAGCGTCTTAACATCAGCACTCAATAACGAACCCTGCCGTTTTTGGCCTCTTCTTTGTAATTTAGATAAACAATGATGCTGACGGGGCCACAATCCAGTATGTACCGACCCAAACGAAGCGCCCGTCCATGGGGATGTCGCAAAACAATTATCAAAAACAATACTGCTATCAATCAGCCTGGAAACAGCGGGGAACAAATCAAATCCATAAGGATACATTGAATCCAGACGCATACTATCTACAGACAGCAACAGAATATCGGGTAATTCAGATTGTTTCAATTTGACTCTTTCCTTTTACTTAAGATTAGAATTACGGCTAAAAAAAGTTCTTACATATTACATTAATAATTATACCAAAAAAACCTCGTACTATCAACAATCCGGCTCAAAAGGCAGCCTTATCTCGGTCCGAGCTATCTTTCTTTTTTGTTATAACAATGATTGGCAACATCGATGTGTGTAAATGTGAATGTTGGATGATCTTTGTGAATGTAACAACCGCACCATTTCATAGACTTTCTGTCGACATCTATAGCACTGTACTGTCTTATGTCACCGACCTTCTGCAGTATCCCAATCGGTAGGCGCCCTGGACCACATCTTATCTCTAACACACAACTATCAAGTGTCAGCCCAAAGTGTTGCACAAGTCTATCTGCTTCCCTACAAGCTGAATAAAAAAAGTCCTTGTCTTTTTGAAAATTCCTTCCGCCAAATCTCAGGTGTTTCGCCGAGAGAATTACTCCTTCATAACGTATAGCCCGTGAACGTAACGGATTCACCACAAAATTAAATAATCCCTTTAAAAACCAAAATCCATATGTAATAAGGTTCGCTTTTCGCCAAACCATCTATAACCTCGATATAAACTGTCAATTTTTAATCTATCTTTCTCTTATAAATCAACATCTATTTTAATATTGTCTTATAAAACACAACAATTCCAAAGGAAATATATTTTAAATTTTATGTTTTATACTACATTTGCTATTACTTCTATATCTCGGTGTCTTTTCAGCGGAAATTTAATTAGGCATCTTTCTTTTTGGCAATGATGAGATATGAAAAGGTGATAAAACTTCTTATCAAAGGAAGGACCAATAAAAAAGACAGCACATTTATGATATGCCCGCGCTCAATTAATCGGTATCTTCTTATTACTTTCACAGGAACCAGGTTTGCGCCCTGAATAAGTTCTTTGATATTTCGGAGTGTGAAAAAGCGCATGTGCGTTCTATCATGAATCCCTCTATCTCTATAGGGCCAATAATCACGAATAATTAAGCTGTAGAGGGTACTGATATGTCGTATATTGGGAAGGCTCAAAATGACTGTTCCATCCTGTCTCAAGTACTCGCAATAATTTTTTAAAACACTCCAAGGGTCCCTCAGATGTTCCAGAATATCTCCAAAAATAATGCAATCAAAATACTCTTTTTCAAAATAATCGCTCAAATTAATTAATTCCACGTCTCCTGTAATGACCTTATCTAATTTCTGTGAAGCAATTTCTGACATTTCACGATTCAATTCGATTCCGGCCACTTCCCCATTTGTTTTTTGCTTTATATCCTCTCCGAGTCGCCCAATACTACAGCCAACATCAAGGACTCTTTTATAAGAAGGATTTACCAGTTCTAAAATGTCCCATCGGCTTCCGATATAAGATTTGTTAAAATCGTCTTTTCGCTCTTTAAGCTCTCTCCAGTTTTGATAACGTCTTTTATATCTGTCAATGTATTTGCTAAAGAAGGCCTTTCGTTTATCCTGTAAAGTCGAAAAAAACCTCAACCGGAATTTCCCATTTAAGCTCTTACACTGCATAGCTTTCTCCGTACGCTTTCAATAATTTCACGCTAATCCCCTTGAATCGTCAAGAATTTCCTTTTCCGGGGGCATTTTTTTAAAGAAGTTACAGGAAACCATGGGTTTTTACGCCCCATACTTCTTTCAATGCGTGCCCCTGCACAGACCATGACCGCTCCTGCCTTCACAAATTCAAGTTTTTCAGCTATTGTCGGCATTAGCCGTACCCAATTGGGACGAGTTTCAGACGATGGATCCTTTCGAGGATCTCGTGGAACAAGGGTTTCGATACAAGAACCTCAGCCATTTGAAACGTTACATACCGAGCATGGCTCACAACCTTGGCCCTGATTGATGAATATATCTCCTCCACTGTCCTTGCGATAAAGGCTTCCGCCATAATATTTCGGGACTCCACCGACTATTCATTAGTCTCTCATATAACTACTGATAACACCAACAACGTAATCTGTAACATCTATCTTGTCCTCAAGCAGCTTCTTGCGGGACGCAATGCATTTCTCCTTGGCATCGGGCGCACAAAGCCAATCAATACAACATTGAAGAGCTTGATTAGCATCCGTCACTTGCTTTGCCAGGCCGTATCTTTCGAGTGTACTTATATTGCCCGACTCCAGTGTATTAACATAAACGGCAGGGACGCCTAAAATGGCAGATTCGGTAGCCATTGTGGCTCCTTCTCCGACATAAAGTGCCGCGTACGCCGTGACATAATGTACTAAGTGAACTGGTATTCTTAACCGATACTTCTCCAGTTCCTCCGGCAGGGCCGATTCGGATGTAATATACACCTTGGCATACTTGCTTACTTCATCGACAAACTTCACCTTGGAACTCTCTGTAAATCCATGTTGTCCAATATCATGATGAGCCTGCCAACTAACAAATCGAACAAGACAATACTTCTCGTTGGTATCAATGCCTATATCTCTCAAAACATTTTTATCGGGTGTAAATCTGTTCGGATGAAGATATGCTAATTCATGATACCCCGCGTAACGTATCTGTTTTTTGCCGAGTTCTATCGTGTAACAATCGGGCGTATAAACAGATGTCACAAAGGGAAAAGTCATCTTATGAGAAATCCCGGCATGCTCCGTATCGTCCCATACTATTACAGGTTTTCTCATAATCCAGCCGACATGAGCAGCGAAAACACCACCTATCGCTGTCAACACATCGGGCTTAAATTCGCGACAAAATCGCCAAAGATTATAATCTCTTTTGATAAGTTCAGAGAATAATGAAAGTTTACCTCTGCCTTTGCCGGAAAGAACAGCATGCTCAATACCATAAAGCTTCAATAATTCTACAACAATCTCTTTGTCCCTGGCCGTCACTGCCACCTTATAGCCGCGCGATTTCCAGATTCCAATGGCATTGCGGAAGAAATGAACATGCGCCGGATGCGTAACCTCAACAAGTATTTTCATCTCAATTTATACCAAATCCATTTAATTTGTCTTTAATATATCATATAGAGCCTTTTTCCAAAAACAAAAAAACGCCGGATTTACCGGCGTTTTTAGCACTTAGCAACAAAGCTTATTTTCTTTTTAGAACCCCAACAAATCCTAATCCAATGAGTAGTATTGTTGCAGGTTCCGGAACCGCGTTAATGTAGTCAATAGATAAAGTCCCAAAAGTACCACTCGGATACCTGTCTCGTTCAAAATCTATTTCCAGCTTGTCAATTGCTAAGTCGCAAAAACCTGTTAACACCGTTGAACCATTTTCTAAAATGGAAATCGTACCGTTAACTCTCTTTAATATTATATCAAGCGTACCTGAAGAAGGAAGTGTGTCCTCCCCGGAAACGTAATAAAATTCGCCATCATCGATAGATGCCAGTTCCTGCCCGTTATGTGCTACAAACCAATCACAGTATCCGCCCCTTGCGGCTACTTTGTCACCGCTGTACAGCGTTATGAGCATAAGCTGCATTGCGGAATACGATGAATCCGAATCCCAGGATATTCTGCTGGATACTTCAAAATCCGTTGGGGCTGAAAAATTTTGCTGAAGCAAAGCGCTGCTGTTAATTTCGCTGCTTATTCTGTTGATATCAAAAACACTTAGATTAGTGCCGCTTTCAGCGTAACTCCATCCGCTGGCATTCGATAAAACCACGTCCCACGCAGGGTCTATTTGGCCATCATCAAAATGGTCATATATAGATGCGAAAACATTCGAAACTTGAGCTAACACAATTATCAACACCATAACCTTAACAAATTGCACTTTAGTAAACATAACTTCGCCTCCTTATAAATAGACTATCATTCCTCCACTTTTTTGCGCACAATGCGCAAAAATAGTAACCGATTCTCAATAATTACTTAAAAAGAGAAAGACATAGAAAGGGCCTCTTCTCATCTCCAAAGCTTGCTCCCTATCTCCTAGAAACTGGTAGGAATATAACACAAATAATGTTTAAAGTCAAATAATTTTTAAATTTCCGCTTAGCTATCTCTCATTTCAAATCCTTGTTGGACTCCATATCAAACCACATCGCAAAAAGCGTAAACTGCACCCCCGAAATAAAACAGAACATCGCTGCAAGTGCATTTATCGGCGGGATATGCCCCGTGGAAAACCATATATAAAACAACCTGATAAAAAGAAGCACTGTTGCCGCATTAAATAAAAGCCCGAACGCATAGAAGAACACCAGTGGATGAAAATCTCTGATGATGTACTTCTCCTTGATTCTGTATAGAAAACACTTAAGCAGCAGCCACGAAAGCTTCGGCACAACTTTATAAATCTTTAGTCCGCTTTTCTCGCCTATGTTATAAACTGGCCTTATCGGCACATCACGAACCCTCATATTGTAAACATTGAGTTTCACCAGCATATCATTAGGCATACCGTAATCTTTATATACCTTGTCCAAATCTAACATTTTTAACGCATGCAAATTAATTACCGTATACCCTGTCTGGGAGTCCGCCACATGCCAGTAGCCGGACGCAATCTTGGTAAGCAAAGACACATAAGAATTGCCCAAGTACCTGACCTTTGGGATGATTTGCCAGGCGTTTCCGGTGAAAAGCCGGTTCCCCTTAGCGTAATCGACCTGATCTGCAACTACCGGTTCCAGAAGACTCGGTAGGTCATCCGGATCCATCTGCGCATCGCCCGCCATAACAACGGTAGCAGACATCTCACTATCGCGCGCCCACTTGTAACCGCTCATAATGGCACCGCCGACTCCCTGGTTCTCCTCATGTTGAATCAGAACGATTGTACCTCCCGACTTGTCGGATGCGCTGCGTACTATCTCCGCCGTCCTGTCAGCACTTTTATCATCCACTACCACCACTTTGTCCACAAAATCCGGCATGCTGTCAAGAACTTTGCCTATAAGCTTTTCTTCGTTATATGCCGGAACAACAACACAAATCGTATGTTCTTTATACATTACTGCCTCCCTGTGACATCAACTCAGCAGAACTGTTTAAAATTCTGCCTGCGGACACGGAAAAAACTAATGCATCGGAAACTTGCCACATAATCCAGCCACTTTGGTTCTTATTTGTTCTCTAAATGAATCATCTATTTGGCATTCCATTTCACTTATTATCTCTGTATGTTTCAGCACTAAATCTATCATCTCAGCTATACTACGCATTTGTTCGCCCCCCATCCCGTCCTTCGTAACAATAGGCGTACCCAGCCTGATACCGCTCGTAACTGTAGACGGCTTCTTATCATAAGGCAGCCGTATTTTATCCACGACTATGCCGCACTCTTCGAGACACTTTTGAGCCGTCGCTCCCGTCAGGCCTTCTCGCGAATTCACTGCGTTTACCAGAACCATATGATTATCTGTCCCCCTCGTAAGAACGTCAAGACCGGCATCAAGCAAATAACCTGCAAGTCTTTTTGAATTCTCTATGATTTTGAATTGCCTGGCCTTATACTCATTTGTAAGCATCTCCTTGAAAAAGACCGCCTTGGCTGCTATGTGGTTTAAATATGGCGTCCCCTGCACCCCCGGAAACGTCGCGTCCTCTATTCGCTTCCACAAAGCTATCTCCTCCCCTCGCACTTTTATCTTTTCTCTACAGTCTCCTCCCATCAGTATAAGCCCGCCCCTGGGGCCTCCCGGCTTATATGTGCTTGTTGTTGTAAAATGCGCATAGTCAACTGGCGACGAATGGGCACCGGCCGAGACTAACCCCGATATGTGCGAGATGTCCGCCAGAAGATACGCTCCTGCTTCGTCCGCAATCTCTCTGAACTTCTCAAAATCTATCGCTCTGACATAGGCGGAGGTGCCGCATATAATCAGTTTGGGCTTCACCTCGCTAGCTCTGTCACTGATAGCGTCGTAATCAAGAAGAAAAGTTTTCTCATCGACGCAGTAATTCTCTACGTTGAAAAACTTGCCGGTTGAAGAAGCTGAACCTCCGTGTGAATAATGTCCCCCCTGCTCCGGCCCCAGACTCAGTATCTTATCACCCGCCTCAAGCACCGCAGTTATGACAATCTGGTTGGCGCTCGTACCGGAATGCGGCTGAACATTTGCGTATTCTGCGCCGAACACCTCTTTGGCCCTCGATACCGCAATTCTCTCTACCTCGTCAACTACCTCGCAGCCGCCATGATACCTAGCCCCGGGAAAACCTTCTGCCGTTTTGTTCTGAACAACCGAACCGAGTGCCGCCAAAACAGCCCGAGAGCATCGATTCTCCGCGGCGAGAAGCTCTATGCTGCCTTGCAGTCTTTCATACTCTTTTGTTACTAACTCGTAAATTTGAGAGTCCGCTTCCCTCAAAGCGCTGGTTTGGCTTTTATGATATTCTTCAAAGCTTGTCATTACACACTCGCTAATCACTTAGCTGAAAAAACTCCTGACAATATCATTAAACGTCACATAAAGAACAAGTGCAATCACAAGCATCCAGCCGGCCGACGCAATTTTCTCCTGAACGCGCGCACTAACCGGTGAACCTTTGATTTTCTCTATCAGCAAAAATACAATAAAACCTCCGTCAAATGGCAGCAGAGGCAAAATATTAAACACCGCAAGAGAAGCGCTTATCAAACCAAGAAAGTAGGCGTAGTCTATCAACGGCCGTTCCGCAACAATCCTGTAGCTGAAGGTAAGAATCCCAACAGGCCCCATAAGACCCTTCGGACTAAAAAGCCCCGTTGCCAACCCTTTTAAAGTTATATACGCCTGAGCGATAAACATAACTGTCTTTCTGTATCCCATCCCGATTGCATCAACTGGGCTGCTCGCCTTGTAAAGTCTCTCCAAAGGTTTAAACGGAACATAGTCGGCAAAAACCGATTTGATAGTCACAGATTCTTCGCCGCCGGATACATCTAAAGTAACACTGCCTACTTCTCCGCCGGCAAGATAAGTAATTTTTATGCGTTTACCCGCACTTTGGCTGATTTGGCTGATTATATCGTAGAAGTCTGACACTTTTTTGCCGTCAACAGATGTAATCAAAGCACCGCGTGGAATTTCCAACTTCGGCGGACCGCCATCTACTGCGATAGTCTTGGCGACAACCGGATGATCAAAATCATACATCCTAAAATATGAAATCCCTATTTTCGCTTCGTTAACATCTGCACCTCGCTTTAGTCTAACATTAATCGTATGCTGCGTCTCAATACCATTGGCGTCTGTTCGCAGTACATTTACCGGCAATTCGTTATCTTCACATCTCTTTACCGTCTCACTGAATTCATCATATGTAGGACATATAACTTCACCAACACTCAGAATAACATCATTGCTTTGCAAAAACTGTTTCTCCGTCAACCGCTCTTTAACGCCAATCCTCTCTAATAATTGACGCATACCGGCAGCTATCCTCGTCCAAGTTGATTCTGTAATCTTAATTTCTTCCATCCGAAACCGCGGTACCATAGAATATATCTGCCCCGTACCAGCCGACGTTAATTCCAGCCCAACTTCGCTTTCAACCAACTGTGATTCTCCGGACTTGTTAGTCCGCTCAGCTAATAAAGTTACTTTAGGGACAAGAGCATTTTCTACTATTTCTGCCAATTCCCAATAGCTTTGTACATCCCTTCCATTAACAGCTTTGATAAGGTCGCCGGGACGTAAGCCTGTTTTTGCAAGCAGCTTATTAGCGTCGGAAACCTCCGCAACAGTTAAACTCTGCGGCATAATAATACCAAACTCTTTTACTTCAGCCCCCGGCCTTTTCTCCGCTGTAAGTGAATAATCACCGATGCTGCCGTCTTCATGCTTGACCTTTAATGCTATCTCTTCTCCCTTGCCCGACAAAGCCGCTGATATCGCAATATCGTAATAATCCAGGTTCCTGCTCCTGTCTCCTATCTTGACTACTTCATCACCCGCCCTCAGGCCCACACGAGCCGCTGGCGAATCCTCCACTACGCCCCCGACTACCGCAGGTACACGGTTGATGCCAATTAGAAAAACTATCATAAAAACTATAAGAGCGCTGATAGCATTAAAAACCACACCTGCTGCTATAACCGCCATACGGGCGCCTACCGACTTATTGGCAAATGAACGCGGGTCATCACTATCCTTGACCGGGCCCACATCTTCCTGGCCGAGCATTTTGACAAAACCGCCAAAAGGAATTACTCCGATGCGATATTCTGTCTCGCCCGGCTGCTGCATCTTTTTGCCGACAGTAAAACTCAACTTGCCGTCATCGGAACCACCTTCTTTGGGAAAAAACTGGGGTAAAATACGAATCCGATGACCTCTCTCGGTGCGCAAAATGCCAATCAGCGTAGGAGGAAATCCAATTGAAAAAGCCTCAACCTTTATCCCGCAAAACTTGGCAAAGATAAAATGTCCGAACTCGTGAACTAAAACAAAAGCGCCGAAACCAACCGCAACAAGAAGAATATTGCCAAAAGTACCGATATTCCGGACCGCAAGATAAATAACTGAAGCAAAAATAGCTATCCACAAAACCGCATAAAAATACTGCTCAAACACACTTCTCTCTTTGGCCATAAATTAATCCCTAATATATAAATCCCTTTACGCACTTACGCCTTTGTGTTCACGCACCATTTGCTCGACCTCTCTTCTCGCCCATCCGTCCGCCTCAAGAAGCTCTTCGAGCGACACTTCTCTCTTGGTATTATGTTTGTTCAGACAACCTTCAATAAGCTCGACTATACGGGCAAACTTAATTCTGCCCGCCAAAAATTCACCAACCGCCGCCTCATTCGCAGCGTTAAAAACAACCACAGCCGTGCCCCCTGTCCGCGCAACCTCAAAACCTAATGACATCGCTCGAAATGTCCCCGTATTGGGCCTCTTAAATGTAAGTTTACCAAGCTCGCCAAGTTGCAAACGCTCGGCAATCCCCGACACACGAGCTGGGTACGTCAAAGCATACTGAATCGGAAGACACATATCCGGCTTGCTGAGCTGCGCCACTAACGAACCATCCACAAACTCAACGAGTGAATGAACTATCGACTCCGGGTGAATCAGGATTTCTATCCTCTCGACCGGAATATCAAAAAGCCAGTGCGCCTCAATGACCTCGAGTGCCTTGTTCATCATAGTAGCAGAATCAATAGTTATCTTCGGCCCCATGTCCCATACCGGATGCGATAGCGCCTGCTCCAGAGTCACGTTTTCGATTTCCTCCGAACTCATCTCTCTGAATGGCCCGCCGGAAGAAGTCAAAATGATTTTATTGACCTCCTCACGCGAACCCGCCTGCAGCGCCTGAAAAATCGCCGAATGCTCGCTGTCCACCGGTAAAATAATTCCGCCGCTTGCCTTGACAGTCTGGGTAAGCAACTCCCCCGCGATAACAAGCGGCTCCTTGTTTGCGATAGCTAAAGTCTTACCAACCTTCGCCGCCGAAAGGACCGCCGGCAAACCCACCGCACCTACGACCGCTGTAAGAACAATATCCACTTCCTCAAGTTGGGCAATTTCCGTCAAACCATCCGGCCCTGCTAAAATCTCAACGCCAAAATCACCAATCAACTCTTGAAGCTGCTCAAAATAATCAGCGTTTGTAATAGCAGCAAATCTCGGCTTATAACGCCTGACTTGCTCAGCTAATAATCCAACACTGCTGTGAGCGCTCAGTGCCGCAACCTCATACCCGCCCCCCAGCGAATCGATTACTCGCAGCGCATTCTTACCAATCGAACCTGTCGAACCCAGAATCGCTATACGTTTAACCATAACCTAATACTATGCCGACAAACCCCTAATGTCAAGAAATGAGTTAAGTTACAGAAATGCTATTGACCTTGCGCTATTGCAATATACTCTCTAACAACATAAGATAAGAACCTTATGCAACGGCCGATAGCATGTGACTTTGCTACTCGTGTCGAAGTGCGACAATCGGGTCCACTTTAGCGGCTCGGACCGCTGGATATAAACCGAAGACTATCCCGACTCCAAAACTTATCACCAACGGCAAAACGATACTCGCCATAGTTACAACCGTCGGCATATCCGCAAAATATGTTATTAAAAATGGCACCAGCACACCGAGCCCTATACCAATAAGCCCCCCGATTATCGAAAGCACAACCGTCTCTATCAGAAACTGGCTTATAATCTGCCTTCTCTTTGCCCCAATAGCTCGACGAATTCCTATCTCCCGCGTCCGCTCCGTCACCGACGCCAGCATAATATTCATAATCCCTATCCCCCCAACCAGCAGACTGATGCCCGCAATCGAACCGAGCACAATATTAAAAGTCCGCTTCGTTGCCTCCGCCTGACGCAGCAATGCCAGTGGCACGCTTACAAGATAATCTTTCTTCTTGTGGAACCGCCCTAACATATCCTCAATCCCCTTCGCTACCGGCTCGACTTCCTCGATTGAATCAACCTGCACAATCATCTGATGCAAATCCACAAGCTCACGTTCATATGAGCCGGTCGTCCTCCGCGTCGTTATATCGCCGAAATATGCACGCGCCACATTAATCGGAATATAAACATCAACCTCTTGGTCGGGTATTTGAATGTTGCCAGCTTGACCGCTTTCACTCTTGACAATCCCGACGATCTCAAAACGGTCGCTACCTATTTTAAGAAATTGACCGATGGTACTCTCAGCAGCCAGAAGCCTCCGCGCACCGAATTCCGTCAGGACCGCCGCCGGCGCATGCTCGTCATCATCGGAATCTATCAAAACTCGACCGGCCATCACCGGCCTTTGAACCAGTTCGAACCACACCGGAGTCGTACCCACTATTCGCAAATCCAGCGACCGCTCTTGAAGACGACCCTCCTTACGTATCAGCTTCACCGGTGCAACTTGTTTTATATTCTTAAAAGTCTCAAACACCCTCGCATAGTCATCGTACGTTAGCCCGTAAATGCTCATATGAGAATGAGTCGTGCTCGTCGATTCATCCTCTACCGATTTGACCGAATTGATAATTATATTATTGCTGCCGAGTTTTCGAATAGCATCCAGCGCCTCCTTGCTTGCACCTTCCCCCACTGACAGCATCGCCACCACACTGCCGACCCCGAAAACAATACCAAGCGTCGTAAGAAAAGAACGAAGCTTGTGCAAAAGTAGGTCCTCAATACCAAGCAAAACATTACGAACAAGCTTAATTTGCTTCATTTGCTGCTCCCCCCTCGACACGCTCAACCAAACCATCAAGCATATGGAGCCGCCGCTTGGCATATGCCGCAACATCCTGCTCATGCGTCACCATAATTATCGTCTTGCCCTGCTCATTAAGCTCTACCAGCAATCTAAGAATCTCCTTCCCTGTCGCCGTATCAAGATTACCCGTGGGTTCGTCAGCAAAAATAATCCGAGGTTCGTTCGCCAGTGCCCGCGCAATCGCCACACGTTGCATCTCCCCGCCGGACAACTCCGCGGGACGATGGTGCAGCCGTTCCCGTAGCCCTACCTTCTCGGCAAGCTCGCTCGCACGCTCGGCGCTGCTGTTCGCATCCCAACCAAGGTAATAAAGCGGAAGCTCGATATTCCTTTGAACCGTTAACTGAGGAATGAGATTAAAACTTTGAAAAACAAAACCAAGATGACGAAGCCGCATCTCACTGAGAGAATCATCATCGAGAGTGCTAACGTCACGACCTTCAAGAATATATCGACCCGAGCTTAAATGGTCTAAGCAGCCCAGGATATTCATCATTGTGCTTTTTCCTGAACCGCTCGGCCCCATAATCGCCCAGAAGCTGCCGCTCCCGAACGATAACGTTACCCCCGCAAGGGCCCTCACTTCACTGCTGCCCATCCGGTAAATCTTCTGGGCGCCTTCCAGCTTGATTATCTCCGCATCGCAGTTGGACTCCGCCTCTCGTATCATTCGCCTTCCCCGGCTCGCCTCGGTCGCTTCCCGACCCGCTGTTTACGCATCTTTTCCTTCTCTTCGTCGCTCATATTCTCGAACCTCTTCTGCATCTGTTCATCAGTAGGCTTCTCCCCAGCCTGCGGACGTTCATCATCAACTTTCTCTGTCCCCTTCTCTTTCACGTCCTCCACGTCAGTAGCCCGCTCTCTCCGTTCCGTAGCGGTTTCATTACCGATAGCCCTTTCCGACTCCTGTCCAACCGTAGCAGGAGCCAAAGGCGGCGTAAGCAGCACTGCCTCGCCAACCTGCAACCCTTCAATGATTCTTATCATCCGGTTATTGTCCATTCCAACTTTTACCTTGCGCTGCTCGAAACCGCTACCCCTCTGTACATAAACGGTCGGTTCACCACCAATTCGAAGAACCGCCTGAACAGGAACGTACATCACGTCATCATACTCCTCTATAATGATTTCCGCCTTGCAGCTCATCCCTGTCCGAAGATAATCGCCCTCGCCTTCAAGAAACACTCCCGTATTATACACCTTCAAGTCGGGATTCAACCAAACCATTTGAGCATCAGGCAAAGGTGCTATCTTCTCAACATAGCCCGTGAATGTCTTCCCCGGCAGCGCATCAACCGTAACAACCACCGGTAAACCCAACTTCACTTTTTGCAGACTCGTCTCATGAATTTTTATTTCCGCCTTCACCGCCGATGCCGTAGGCAGATAAATAAGTTCCTCTCGCTCGTGTACTTCACTGCCTTCACCCAACGGCTCGCTATTACCGCGCCACCACCGACTCTTTGCACTCGTCGCATAAATTACTAGCCCGTCGGCGGGTGCATATATCTTTGTCTTGGTTATCTGCTCCTCATTCTTCTTCAGTTTGTCCTTCTGCCTTTCAAACTCGGATTCTCTCGCCTTCAGCCCCGCTTCCGCTTGAACCACATCCGCTTTCGCCTTCCTTTTCGCCCGTTCCAAAGCCATCTCCGCCTGACTGACATCACTTTCGAGCTCCGCCAGCTTCCTCGGATGCGTGAAATCCTCTAACAATCGCAAATTGTTCTCTGCCAGCTCGAGGTCCAGCTTCTTTTTGTGCGCCGCCAGCTCGTCAATTTGCAATTCCGTCTGCGAAATATACTCCTTCTCGAAAAGTTTCTTCGACCATTCCAATTTCTCCTTCGCCGTCTGAAGCTCCTCCTTCGCCAGCGTAATCTTCGACTCCATCTCCTTGCGCTGATTCAGATACTCCCCTTCAACATACTTCTTCAAATCCTGCTTGGCAAACTCGAACGCCAGCTCCGACTTATCCACATCGCTCTTCGCCTGGTTCTCAACCACAGCCAAATTCTCACGCGAACTGATAAAAGATGCCTCGGCGTTCTGGACACGAATCTGCTGGTCAACCTTCGCATCTAATAACTCGCTCGAATCCATCTCTATCAGCAAATCCCCTTCCTTGACCCGCGACCCCTCCTCAACTATGGAAAGAATTGTAGTCCTTCCCTCAACCTCGCTCTTGAGAATTATCTGTTCACGCGCCTGAATTGTCCCCGATTCAATAACACTTATCCTCAACGGCCCCCTCTTGACCACAAAGGTCGGCATATCCCCCTCAAGAACGGCCTTCGACCTCGAATGATTAAACGCCACCACCGCAATCACTGCCAGCAGCAAAACCACCCCTGCCGGAACCAGAAACTTTGGCCGTAAAAAAAGTGTATTTTTTGTTACTGAGTCAGAATTATTTTGCATTATCAATTTCCTGTTGCTGATACCACCTCCATCTCCCTCTTATCGACCTTTTAACAACCCTGCTGTTCTTTTTGGGCAAGTTTTCCAACCTTTCCCCTGTTCGAAGCTGTATTAACTGATTATATCAAAAAACTGCCCCAAAAATCAAGCTCCAATGAAGTATAGACGTACCACTACCCCCATTTATTGCACAAAAACGAAAAGCTGTACCTCTCTCGTACAAGTACACTCCGCCTCACCATTATCACGGCTGATATACATCCGAAAACGCCGTTTACGGCGCTCGTATATTACAATTCAGTCGGCTCGCACAAATTGTCCGCGCTTTTGGCCGCTCGGCCGCAATGACGGCATTTGAACTTCGCCTCTTGAATAAGGGCGTTGTATTCTCTCGCATCGCTGAGATGAAATCCCTGTGAAACAATGTAGCAAAGGTGCTTATCATGTAACTCGCTCTCGCATTCTGTATTATGCGTTTTCTTTTCTGTTACCGGCATTTTTCTCACCTGCTTTCAGCTGCCAATCCAAAAATCAACCAATCCATTCACCCTTGCCGCCGTTGGTAGGGTCTGCTTCTACCCTAATACTGCCTGTCTTCCCCCTTGTTCACAAATTTATCCTCCGGCCTCCCTGCCCGACAATACTGCCCCAACCGCGTCCGTATTATAACAGCAATCCCCGAATTGTAAAGAACCTTATCACCCCGACCAAAACACAGCAATCTCGCCGTAAATTGGGTTCGTTTGGGTTCGTTTTGGGTTCGTTTTTGGCAGTTCATTGTTCGTAGTTTTTTGTTCGTAGTCACTGCTGTTACTAAAGTTAGGGTTATTTTGGCATATCTAAAATTGGGTTCGTTTTGCATAATTTGTTATTTTTGATTGATTGATTTTTAATGTTCATAGTTTATAGAAAATCTCCGCTGGGGTTTACGTTCGCCTTACAATAGGCGAGGCAAACTCCACTGAAAGATATAAAATATTTAGTCGTTTCTGACCCGGACCTGCTGGCCCCACGACCTTGCCCTTCTGGGCGAGATGCGTTTACCTTGTGGTAAACTGGCGAATATTATAACAGATTTTAAGATAAAAGCAAGACAAAACTGCCGGTGCTGCCGAGAGGCCATAGTTGCTGGTGCCCACAGGGTAAACTGCCCGGAGGCCGCCCACAGGGCAAGCAACCAAAGGAAAAGTAATATGTTTTGCTGTTGCTAACGGAAGCCGCAATGAGAAGCCTTAGTATTACGTAGTCCGCAGGACGAAGTAAATAGAAACAAGGGTCGAACTGGAGGATGCAACAGCAAAATGTGTAAAATAGTATCCGAGCAGAAGGCGGAACAAGCAGGTTTTTAGGTATTTTTTTGATGGGCGTATTGGGGGATTTTTTCAGGTGAAGTTGTAACTATTACAAATCATTTTTCACTTAATCGTTTTATTTCCTGCTGAATTTCAGGGACAACCTGAGGATTGTGAATGATTTTGTTTTTTCCTTCAGTTATTGAAATAATGTAAAAAACTTTCCCCCCGTATTTCTTCGTGAATTTCTCATGTGTACTTTTTTGAAAATCAAGCTCATTTATTATTTGTGTAATGTAAGCGTAACCAGCTGGTTTAATTTGTAGTCCGATGTAACTTCCTTTGATGTCGATATAGAAATCAACGTTATAACCTCTATCCCACTCATCAGGAGCAGGGAGTACTTTCACTCCTAATTCTTTTTCTAGACGGCCATAAATAGTTTGAATTTCAGATCTGTAACCATCAAATGTTCTCGAAATAACAAGGTCGAACAAAAAGTTAATACAATCCTGTTCGGTAATACTTTCTATCTCAGCCCGGCAAATTTCTGTTACTTTTATAAACAGTGTCCTGCCGAGCTGCTCCAAATGTTCCCGAGGATATACGTTTGAATAATAGTATTGCTCCCATTCTTCTATTGTTTTTGGAGCACATTTTCTTATGTGCTCAGCGACAGAGCCAACTTTATTTTTGCGTGTAAGTCCCCAACGCATATTTGCGCCGTTTAGTATCCATTCTTTAGGCATTTAAAACCCTTTTCAAGAACTCAGCGAAGCTGCTGTGCACTGTTATCTACTTCCACTAAACCCTGTTTAAGCAGATGGCGATTAATAAAAGTTTTATTCTGTAAATATAAATAACACAGCAGGTTATTTTGATTGTCATGTTTCATATGGCTGAATTTCATAAAAATTTTCTGGCCTTTTGTTTTCGATTGCAAAAATTCAATGGCTTGAGCTTTCTTTTCAGCTTTTTCTTTTATGCCAAGCAGTCGAATTTTTAGGCCGTCGTCAAGTTCAAGTTCTGTAGGAGAAATAACTTTTTTTACACTATGATAATCCTGTCTTTTCCGGCTATCGCCATTGATTTTCGAACCGAACTGTAATTTGCGAGGATCAATTTTTTTGTCGAATTTTACGGGGTCTTTAAAAACATAAGGCAGTTTATTTATTTTCTCATTCCAGTCAATTTCATCCTCCCTGTTTTGTGCAAGCTCTATATTAAACCTATCAAAAAATACCTTTTCCTTGAAACCAAGTTTTTCTTTGATAACAGGAATAAAGTCAGGATTTATCTCATATCCTATCGAGTTTCTCTCAAGATTTTTGGCCGCCAAAGACGTTGTTCCGCTGCCGACAAACGGGTCCAATATTGTGTCGCCGACGTAGCTGAACATTTTAATAAGCCGGCGTGGAATTTCCTCCGGAAACATTGCCAAATGGCCGTTTTGTTTCTCACCGGGGATATTCCAATGGCCGGTGAAATACTGATTCCATTCTTCGGTGGTTAGTTTTGATTTTTCCTTGATATCTCTCGGCACTACTTTGCAGATGCCAGGCTTTTTAAAAATCAGAATGAATTCATAATCAATTTTGATAATGCCGTTTCGAGGATATGGAAAAGAACCCATTATCGTTGCACCGCCAGTAGTGTTGCAGGTAGTTACCTTTTGCCAGATAATAGCGCCCATATAATCAAAACCGATAGTTTCGCAGAATTTGATTATTTCGGTACGAATGGGAATTATCTTGTATCTACCATAATAAACTGACCTTGCAAACTGGTCACCGATGTTTATACATAGTCGGCATCCATCCTTAAGAATTCGGAGACACTCGTTCCATACAAGGTTCAGATTGTTTATATAGTTTTCGTAAGTATCGTCAAAACCTATCTGACTACCGTTGCCATAGTCTTTTAATTGCCAATAAGGAGGCGAAGTTATAATGAGCTGAATAGATTTACCATCTATTTCAGTCATTTGTCTTGAATCGCCGATTATAATCTTATGTTCTATCATACAGATTTCTTTCCCATAGGCATTAGTGTAAACCCTGCCGAATAATTTGCAAGAGGCATTTGCTGTTGTTTCCAGAGGCCGCGAATTGTTTCGTATTGCGTATTGCGTAAACAGTATCCGAGCAGAAGGTGGAACAAACCCCCAACATAAAGTTGGGGGCTAAACAAAATGGATTGCCACTTTCACAGGAATGACAGATAAATCGAAAAAAACTAAAGAAAACATTTGCAAAACCGGAGTTCGTATATATAATTGACATTATGAACGTAATTTATACAACACGTTTCCCGCAAAAGGCCGTTCTGTGCCTTATCGCCCTCCTTTTGCGCCGTTAGGCGCAATAAACCTTTTACACCCAAAAAATCTATATTTCTAAATTAGCGTTTTTCGATAAATTCGTGGCAATTTACCGCTGTTTGGGGTAAATTTGCCCCAATCAGCATAAACAGTTGGAGAAAACAAATGGCTGAAAAAAAAATCTTAATTTTCGACACTACCCTACGCGACGGCGAGCAGGCCCCAGGCGCCTCTCTTACAATCTCCGAAAAGCTCGAAATCGCCAGGCAATTAGCGATTTTAGGCGTCGATATAATAGAAGCGGGCTTTCCGGTTTCCTCGCCCGCGCAGTTTAAAGCGACAAAACAGATAGCTGAGCAGGTCAAAGGCCCCACAATCTGCGGCCTCGCCCGCTCCACCGAGGAAGACATCATATCAGCAGGCAAGGCCATCGCATCGGCAAAAAAGCAGCGGATACATACATTTATCGCAACCTCGCCGATTCATATGAAGCACAAGCTCAATAAAACACCTGACGAGGTGCTGAAAATGGCCGTCGCTGCGGTAAAACTGGCAAAAACATTCACCAATGACGTTGAATTTTCACCCGAGGACGCCTGTCGAAGCGAAATGTTGTTTTTGATTGAGGTTCTGACGGCGGCAATAGAAGCAGGTGCAACTACGCTGAATATCCCGGATACGGTGGGCTATGTCCTGCCGTACGAATACGGCCGAATCATTGCAGAGCTTGTTGCCAAAGTACCCAGCATAAACAAGTGCGTAATAAGCACTCATTGCCATAACGACCTCGGCATGGCGGTGGCAAATTCGCTGGCCGGCGTCCGCAACGGCGCCCGCCAGGTCGAATGTTCTGTCAACGGACTCGGCGAACGGGCCGGTAACGCTGCGCTCGAAGAGGTTGTGATGGGAATACATACGAGGCCTGATTTCTTCGGCAAAGACAGGGCCAAACCGCTAACGACGAATATAAAAACAACCCAGATTTATAAGACCAGCCAGTTGGTCTCACGTTTGACCGGATTTGTGATTCAGCCCAATAAAGCCGTTGTCGGGGCAAATGCTTTTGCACACGAGAGCGGTGTGCACGTAGACGGCGTGCTCAAGGAACGAAAAACTTACGAAATTATGACGCCGGAAAGTATAGGTCTGGGAAGCTCGCGTATGGTGCTGGGCCGGCACACAGGCAGACACGGCTTCGTCGACCGCTGCAAGAAACTCGGCTATAAGCTTTCTAAAGATGAAATGGAGAAAGCATACAAGAAATTTATGCAGGTGGCGGACAAGAAAAAAGAAATCTTCGATGAGGACGTTGCTGCGATTATCGATGACGAGGTACGCGTAGTTGAGCACACATTCGAGATGGAATACCTGCGTGTGCTGATAGAAACGGGAAAATCGCCGACAGCAACTGTTAAAATCCGCAGCAAAGGCAAATTGAAAGAAGCACAGGCACAAGGCGACGGCCCTGTCGATGCGGCTTATGAGGCAGTCCGTGAGGCAACCGGTTTCTCGCCGACGCTCGAAAGCTACTCGATTCGGGCGGTAACCAGCGGCAAAGAGGCACTCGGTGAAGCAACCGTAAGAATCAAGCAGAATGGCCGAACCTGCACAGGCAGAGGCGTCTCCACCGATATTATCGAGGCAAGTGCAAAGGCCTACGTCGATGCCATCAATAGAATGGTGGCGAGAAAAGACACCGGCGAAGAGCCGAAAGTAAAAGTAGAACTGTAATCTGAATACTCAGAGGTAAAACCAATGGGAATGACAATAACGGAAAAAATATTAGCAAAAACAGCCGGTAAGAATAAAGTTGCGCCGGGTGATATCATAAATGCGAAAATTGATATCATTATGTGCCACGACGTTACGACCCCGGCGGCTATTTCTATGCTTGCCGAAAAGGGTATAGATAAAGTATTCGACCCCGAAAAAATCGTTGTAACGCCCGACCACTTTCAGCCGGCAAAAGATATTAAAAGCGCTGAACTGCACAAACGGCTTGATGAGTGGGCAAGGCGGCACAGCATAAAACATTACTACAAGCTCGGTAAGGCCGGGGTCTGCCACGCACTACTGCCAGAACAGGGACATATTCGTCCCGGCGACTGTATAGTAGGCGGTGATTCGCACACATGCACCTACGGCGCGTTTGCCTGTTTCAGCACCGGTATCGGCTCAACAGATTCGGCGGCGGTAATCGCAACCGGACAGCTTTGGTTCAAAGTTCCCGCGTCAATAAAGTTTGTCCTCAAAGGAACACTGCCAAAAGGTGTTTACAGCAAGGACGTGGTCCTTGCGGTAATTGCGCGAATAGGTGTTGATGGCGCCCTTTATAAAGCTATGGAATTTACCGGCCCAGCGCTGGCAGAAATGTCGATGGAAGCGAGAATGACCATAACGAATATGGCCATCGAAGCCGGTGCGAAAAACGGCATAATCGGATTTGACGACATAACAAAACAATACCTCGGCAAACACCTGAAAGAGAAAACCGATTACACCGTATATGAATCTGACGAAGACGCCGAATATGTAAGTGTGGAGGAATTCGACTGCTCGAAAATAGAGCCGATGGTCGCCCTGCCGCACCTGCCCAGCAACGGCGTGCCTATCAGCAAATGCGAAGGCAAGGCGATGAACCAGGCATATATAGGAAGCTGCACCAACGGCAGAATCGAGGACATGCAAATAGCAGCCAAAATCCTCAAAGGCAAAAAGGTGGCGATAAGAACTATCGTTGTCCCTGCAACACCCGAAATCTGGAAGCAGGCTATGGACGAAAAACTGTTCGATATATTTTATGATGTCGGCTGTGTAATCGCTGCTCCAACCTGCGGTGCGTGCCTCGGCGGTTTTATGGGTGTTCTGGCTGAAGGTGAAAAATGTGTAAGTACAACTAATAGAAATTTCGTCGGCCGAATGGGGCATCCGAAAAGCGAAGTATATCTCGCAAGCCCGGCTACCGCCGCAGCAAGTGCTGTCGAAGGAAAACTGACCGACCCAAGAAAATATATCTGAGGTAAAAAATGTCAAAAACCCATGTTTACAAAAGAGACCATATAAATACGGATGAGATAATACCGGCAAGATACCTCAATACCGATGATGAAAAAGAATTGGCCAAGCATTGTCTTGAGGATTTAGACCAAGATTTTGTCAATAAAGTCAAGAAGGGTGATATAATCGTTGCCGGTGAGGATTTCGGCTGCGGTTCATCCAGAGAGCACGCCGTCTGGGCCGTACGCGCAGCGGGCGTGCAAACCGTAATTGCAAAATCCTTCGCCAGAATCTTTTATCGCAATGCTATCAACAATGGATTTTATGTCATTGAACTGCCGAAGCAGATTGATAAAATCAGCGATGGAGACGAAATCGAGATAGATTTCAAGACCGGCGTGATTAAAAATGAGACAGCCGGCACTAATATTAAATTTAATCCGCTGCCCGACTTCGCTCTGGAAATAATCAACGACGGCGGACTGCTTGAACATATAAAGAAAACTCTTTGAGGGATAAAAATTATGCCAATTGTAGATGGGAAATACGAAGCAAAGGTGTCAACGACGTACGCAACACCGGCGAAGGGAATAGCTGAATTAAAAAAGAAGATAGCTGCATCTAAAAGGGTACGAATAAGTAACGTGCCGACGGGTTTAGTTGAAGAGTTTCTGCCGCTCCTGAAGGGAAAAGACGTCAAATTTATACTGCCGAAAGACAGTAAGGTAACAGATGAGCTGAAAGCGCTCGGCGAAATTGCCATCCAAAAGGCCAAGCTTTACAAAGATTATAAAGGCGTTGAGGCCAATGTCGGCTCAATTTATTTTGCCGATACCATTTTCAGTGTCGCCTGGACGAAAAAAGAAATTCTATCGATTGACGCAATGCATTACAGCAAATGCGTTAAGTGTATGAAGAAGTTTTTCGATGTCGGCTGGCATTATTCGGAAAAGATAAAAAACAAGTAAGAAGACAAAATGGAGAAGAATGTGAAGATTATTTTGCGATTGATTATTGCCTTGCTTTTGGTTAATATGAGTGCGCACAGTATATATGGGGCAACAACTGAGAGAAAAACTTTCACATGTCCAACTAATCTGAACCTTGTTAAAGAGTGGGAACATATTTCGGCTACAGATGCCAACATAGCAACAATGAGCAAGGAACAAATACTTGCAGAAATACAAAAGCATTTGGAAGCGCAAAAGAATCTAAGCTCGTGGGAGACAAGGTATCATATTACGTCACGACAGGCGCCGCGAAAGGAACGGTCAATTCCTGAAATCATTACCACCTCACAGGTTCACATAATCTCGAATGGCCCAAAGTGGTTCTACGAGCGCAAAGCAGAAAGAGAAGACAAAACTGCGAAGAATAAGTCGACCGAAGATGAACGTGTTGCTTCAAACGGTAAGACTGTCAGTATAATCTGGCCTGAAGAGAATACCGCAAAAACCATAGACGCAGACCAGTATACAGTCTTATCTGGTAATATGACAATTGCAGATTTTCTGCCGTGGCTTCCGGCGCAACCGTTGCTGTCATACCCGGATTGCTTTCCAGATTTTAATGACTTTCTCACAAGCCAGGATACAAAGCTGCTCCCATGGTACACCAATGTCAATGGTGATATCTGCTATGTGATTGAACATGTCGTAACAGCTCAGCACCCACTGTTCAAAACTACAGAAGAGCTAGATGAATGGCGAAAGGGACATCCAAAAGAAGTTGAGGCCTGGGAAAAATTAAAAACTGAGACAGGGTGGCTTTTAGACTTCCGAGCTAAAAGCGGTGACGTGCGAGCGGTTAAGTTAACAACACAGCTGGCGATCGATTCAAAATTAGGTTTTGCGATTGTCAAGAGGACAAGAGGGCTGGAAAACGAAACTCCGTACGTCCATGCATTGATCTTCCCCATGTATGAGATGGTTTACAAGGGCTTCCAAGAGATTAATAAAGAAATATATATCCCTTATGAAATGACGTATACCCAATATACCTTTGGCGAAGAGCAAATAAAGGTCCATAAAGAAACACAATTAACAGTTGAGGAATTTACAGTTAACAAGCAATATCAGCCCGAAATATTCGAACCTGATTTCCCCAAGGGGTGCGGCATGATCGACAGTGAAAGAGGAATAAGTTATACCGTTGGGGATTCGAATGACACAATCAACGCCCTTGCAGCAGCGGCCAAGGCGAGGAAGGAATTCTATAAGAATCTCTCGCAAGAGCAAGTACCGGCTTTGGAGCCGGACAAATGGATAAATAGCGACCCTATAGTTCTTGCTGAACAGAAAGGCAGGCCAGTTATCCTGCACTTTTGGAGTCTCGGCTGCAGACCCTGTATAGCTGAATTACCACAACTGCAGAAACAATATGGCCACACAGTAGAATCCTCCACGGAACCACTATTTATATCGATTCATCCCGTTGCCGGTGATCAAGAGCTGAGCGAGCTTAAAAAGGTTATAAAAAAGCACGAGATTACTTTCCCCGTGATGGTGGATTCGGGGCCATTTGAACCGCCTTTTGGAGGCAAGACATTTAAGAAATATATGGTTGGTAGTTTTCCTACTGATATAACAATCGATGAGACTGGTCACATTTCGAAAATACCTGAAGACATTTTTATTAATGCAAATAGCTGGTGGATAAAAAATCTACAAAAATAATAAAATATAAAAAGGAGAAACAACGTGGCAAAGACGTATAAAATCGCGGTGATGCCCGGTGACGGGACAGGCCCGGAAGTGACCGTCGAGGCGGTGAAAGTACTAAAAGCCGCCGCTGACAAATTCGATTTCAAAGTTGACTTGACCGAATTCGATTTCGGCGGTGAAAGATACAAAAAGACCGGTGAAACTCTACCCGACAGTGGAATTAAGGAGCTTCGTAAATTCGATGCGATTTTGCTCGGCGCTATCGGCCATCCCGACGTTGCGCCGGGAATTTTGGAAAAGGGAATACTGCTCAAGGCCCGTTTCGAGCTTGACCAGTATATCAATCTCCGGCCGGTTAAGCTCTATCCCGGTGTTGAGACACCCATAAAAGACAAGGGGCCCGACGATATAAATTTCGTTGTAGTCCGCGAAAACACCGGTGACCTCTATACTGGCACAGGCGGTTTTACAATGAAAGGAACGCCACAGGAAGTAGCGGTACAATCAGCGGTCTATAATCGCTTCCAGGTCGACCGTTGTTTAAAATACGCATTCGACTACGCCCGCAAATACGGCAAAAAGGCGACCGGCAGAGGCAAAAATAACACCCTCGCCCTCTCCGGAAAGACAAACGTCCTGACATACGTCTACGACTTATGGGAAAGGGCCTTTCACGAGATGGGACAGAAAGAATATCCCGATATCGTAAGGGAATACTACCATGTTGACGCGACTTGTATGTGGTTTGTGAAAAACCCCGAATGGTTCGATGTGATTGTCACCGGCAATATGTTCGGCGACATTATCACTGATTTGGGCGCGATGATTCAGGGCGGAATGGGAATAGCCGCAGGCGGAAATCTCAACCCAGAAGGCGTCAGTATGTTCGAGCCAATCGGCGGAAGCGCACCGAAATATACAGGCAAAAACATTATTAATCCGCTGGCTGCAATTTGCGCGGCGCAAATGATGCTCGAAACACTCGGTGAAGATGCAGCAGCTAAAAAAGTAGAAGAAGCCGTAATGTTTGTAACCGCCAATAAGGTAAAAAGTCTTCAGGCGGGGAAAATGGGATACTCCACAAGCGAAGTCGGAGACCTCGTCGCCGAAA
>CAZDQP010000009.1:0-35944 GCA_964507485.1 uncultured Pirellulales bacterium
TCGTGGGGCCAGCAGGCCCGGGTCAGAAACGACTAAATAATTTATATCTTACAGATAAGTTTACCTCACCTTTTGTAAGGCGAACGTAAACCCCAGCGGAGATTTTCTATAAACTATGAACAGGAAAATCAATCAATCAAAAACAACAAATTATGCAAAACGAACCCAATTTCCGATACGCCAAAATCAACATAACTCCTTATTTAGCAAGGTAATATGAAAATGTACTGCGATGCCGAAACGAACCCAAACGAACCCAATTTCAAAAGCCGCAAAATTAATCTTGCCAGCTAAAATCAGAATAGGTAAATTTAATATTAGCGTATCGGATAAAGAATTTGGGAGAGTTTAAATGAATAATACCGGTACAATTTTAAGAGACGTTGCGGAAAAGACCTCAATACCCGGTCAGACGAATTATCTGCCTATAATGACAAAATCATTATGCCCCCAATGTCTGGCTGTTATCGACGCAAAAATTGATGACCACGATGGTATGGTATTTATGGATAAAAGCTGTCCTGAGCACGGCCCACTTCGCGAGCTTATCAGTACGGACACAAAGTTCTATAATTTGATTATTTCCCGCGACCTCTCGCAGAGAAGAAATATAACCAATCCCATTAACGGCGAGCAAAAGACCTGTCCGAACGGCTGCGGAATATGCAGCGAGCATCTTAGTCAGCCGATAATGATAAATATCGATTTAACAAATAGCTGCAATCTGAATTGCCCCTTTTGTTTTGCAAATGCCAAAAAACGCGGAGAAATAGTCGAATTGAGCATAGAGCAGGTGAGCAGAATGCTTGATACCGCCTGTTCGGTCGATATGGCCCAGCCGGTTTGTCTTCAGTTTACAGGCGGTGAGCCGACTATTCATCCACAATTTCTCGAAGCTCTGGAAGAGGCAAAAAAGCGCCACTTTACCCAGGTACAGGTCGCCACTAACGGCATCAGATTTGCCAAGGATGCCGACCTCGCCGCCCGAGCTGGCCAGGCTGGTCTTAATGTTGCTTATCTCCAGTTTGACGGCGTTGATGACAAAGTTTATATGAAAACCAGAGGCCGGGCTTTGCTGGATATCAAATTAAAGGCGATTGAAAACCTTTATCGTGCTTCTATCAGAACGGTATTGGTCCCAACAATCATCAAAGGTGTAAATGATAATCAGATAGGTGATATCATTCGGTTTGCCGTTAAAAATATTGACAAGATAATTGGTATAAGCTGGCAGCCGGTATCTTTTACCGGAAGGATTGATTATCAGCAACGGCTTAACCAACGGTTTACAATGACGGATTTGGCACGGGAAATTCAAGAGCAAACAGGATGGGTAAATATGTACCGAGACTGGTACCCATTCGGCTTTGGTGACCCATTCACCCGCCTGTTAGAACTGGTTCGGCAAGAAAGGGTTGTCTCAATAGGGTGCAGTCCCAATTGCGGCGCCATAACATACCTGATTGTTGACCTCAAAGGGGGAAAAGTATTTCCGATACCGGCCTTTGTCGATGTAGACACACTGATGAGAAAAATCACCTCAATAGCTAATAACCTCAGGAAAAGGAAATTTTTTCGCAAACTAAGTGTTGCACAGAAACTTCAAAGTCTGTCATCCTGTTATATAAGCCAAAAGGGGCCGAAGGGATGGACCTTTGCGGATTTAGTCGATTTCATGATGGATTTCGCCGATTTCAGCGACCGCTACGCGAGTAATGAAGAAAGGTTAAAATCAGCTGCCTCAAAACCATACAAAATTCTCCTTATGGCCAGCATGCATTTCCAGGATGTATATAACTATCAAATCGATCGGGTTAAAAGATGCGTAGTGCATTATGCCGCTGCTGACGGAAGAATATATCCATTTTGTAGCTACAACTGCGGCCCCTGTCACCGAAAGCGGGTGGAAAAACAATTCGCAGTGAGTATAGGACAGTATAAATAGCCGTTTACACTTTAGATGAAAATAATTTACAACCGCTCACCCTTGAGGATTTTATAAAAATTGTCTGGTTCGATAAATGCGTTAAGCCCTTTCGGGTTATATTTAGTAAGCATTTTAATAGAAGCAGCAAGTTTTTTATCAAGACCTGCCGTAAAGCAACTGGGTTGGTTCTCCCCGGCCGATGGAAGCTCGATTTGATAGGCATGCAGCGTCAGTCGTTCAATGAGCGGCCTTTCGGTTTGGTTTTTGCCAAGTCGGTAATCCGACTTGAAATCAGAGAGCAACAGAGGGCTGTTGCTGCCATATAACGGGTCAATCGCCAGCGGCAAACCTATGCTGGGCAGGTGGACGCGGATTTGATGTGTCCTGCCGGTCAACGGATTCACTGCCAGCAGGGCAACTGTACCGAAATCAGCAAGCAGACGCCAATTGGTAATCGCCGCTTTTCCCTTTTTTCGGGTGATGCACATAAGAGCTGGATTTTTAGCATCGCGAGTCAGAGGCGCATCGATTGTACCCTGCAGGTCAGGCACAATACCCGTCACGATAGCCAAATACGTCTTTTTGACGAGTTTCTTCTCAAAATAACTGGAAAACACCGATTGTGCTTTAGCATTTTTTGCTAAAATCATAACACCAGAGGTGTCTTTATCGAGCCGATGTACTAATCGCAGTCGGCTGCAAATCACTGGTTCAAGCTGGTCGGCAAGTATGTCCGTAAGCTGGTCTTCGCCACTGCGGTCTTTCGTCACCGATACTCCTGAGGGCTTGTTGATGATAATTACATCATCATTTTGATATATTATCTCGACTATTACTTTTGGCATTTAATACAAACTTAAAAGAAATATGCGGTCAAGTCGGAATCCACATTATAAAAACTATGCCAGTGAATTACTATATCTGCTTAGTCTAAAAAAACAATAACCAATTGCTTCGTGTTTCTTGACGACAGCAGATTAATAGCTTATAGTGTCTTGCATTCGGTTTTGTGTGTATTTGGAGCTTGTGTTAGTGGCAAAGAAAGTTTTGTGTGATGGGTGTTCCGGGTTATGTTGTCAGTATTTTGCACTACCAATCGAAACACCGGAAGACAAGGGGGACTACGATGATATAAGATGGTATCTATGCCATAAAGGTATAGAGATATTTGTGGAGGACGGTGATTGGTATATAAAAATAAAAAACAAGTGTAAGCACTTCTCAGAGAAAAGCAACAGATGCAGGATATATACAAAAAGGCCGCGTATATGCAGGCAATACAGCAGTAAGGGCTGTGACTATATCGAAGGAGAATATGACTATAAACTATACCTTACCAGTGACAAACAAATAGAGGAGCACATAAAAACAAAATTCAACGATAAAAAAGCAAACAATCACAAAATCCGAAGAACCAATAAAAATAAATGAAGATACCACCAGTAAAAGGAACGAGAGATTTTTATCCGCAGGATATGGCCGTTAGAAACTGGATAATTGACGGCTGGAAAAAAGTGTCTTTGCGTAATGGCTTCGAAGAATATGACGGGCCGATATTTGAGTATCTGAAAATGTTCCAAATAAAAAGCGGAGATGAAATCGTTGAACAGCTTTTCTCGTTTAAAGACAGAGGTAACAGGGACCTCGCGCTCAGGCCCGAAATCACACCCACTCTCGCGCGAATGGTGAATCAAAAAATCAGTTCTCTTCCTATGCCCATCAAGTGGTTCTCGGTTCCGAGGTTGTTCCGGGCCGAACGTCCGCAACGTGGCCGACTCCGCGAATTCTTCCAATGGAACGTTGATATCATTGGTGTAGAAAGTGCATTAGCCGAGGCCGAGGTGATATTCTGTGCCATAGATTACCTACGGGAAGTGGGACTAACATCCAACGATATTTTAGTGAAAATATCCAGCAGGAAATTACTGGCCGCTATACTTGAAAAGTTAGGAATTTCCAATAAGCGTTTGGACTCGTTGTACGCGGTGCTTGACAAAAAAGACAAAGTGCCTCTGGGGACATTTAACCAAATGCTTAACAAAAAGGTTCCAGATGCCAAAACAGCCGACAAGATTCAAGAACTTATGAATGTTAAGGAGGTTTCCGACATCAAGCACATAACCAAGCTGGATAATAAAATCAATAAGGCTGTTGACGAGCTTTCGGTTTTATTTGATTGGCTTAACAAGATGGGAGTCGGGGATTATTGTAAATTCGACCCAAGTGTTATTAGAGGTCTGGCTTATTACACCGGGATTGTGTATGAGATTTACGATAAGAAGGGTGAGATGCGTGCTATCGGAGGAGGCGGCAGATACGACGATTTACTGAAACAATTCGGCGGTCCTTCTATACCAGCTACCGGTTTTGGTATAGGTGATAGTGTGTTAGCAATATTACTTGAAGAAAAAAAATTACTTAAACCCGAACTACAAGGATTAGATTATTTTATTGCCTGTGTAGCACCAGCACTTTCTGAAGAAGATGCAGTCAAATTAGTGGCCGAGTTGCGAACAAAAGGTTATTCGGCTGATTTCAGTTATAAGTCTACCAGCCTAAGCAGACAACTCAAGCAAGCATCGGCCCGAAAGACTAAAAAATGCATTATCCTTGGCGACGAATTTAAAAATAATGAGCTTGTGGTTAAGGATATGACAACCAGCAAGCAAAAACTGATTAAATTAGAAAAGTTTTTCGCAGGGCTCAAATCCTGATTGAAATGAAGGACTTGTCCTCCAACCATTATGAGCGGGCTTTTGAAAATTGGCTTATTGATAATCACATTCAATACGTCACAGTCGACGAACAAAAGCGAGCAGAATTCGGACACTACAAAATCAAAAGCTTCGACTTTTTATTATATCCCCACAATCAACCTGTAATAATAACTGAGGTGAAAGGCAGGATATTTAAGGGAACAACCTTTGCCAAGCTAACCGGGTTCGAGTGCTGGGTTACAGTTGAGGACATAGATGGATTAACGAAGTGGCAGAATTTTTTCGGGCAGGGGCATACCGCCGTCTTTGTTTTTGCCTACAAAATAGAGAACATCGACGTAGATTTTGATGGCAGGGATATTTATGATTTTGATTCAAACAGATATATATTTTTTGCTGTTAAGCTGGATGATTATAGGGAGTTTATGAAGCGTCGCAGTCCGAAGTGGCAGACAGTAACATTACCGGCGGAAAGATTCCGTTGTTGCGCCATGCAGATGCAGAATCTCTTGTTGTAATTCGGAGTTTTCATATCAATTATATCCAGATGACGAGGAGGCGATTAAAAATTCTCGCTCAAAAGTGGCTATTATAGTATATTAGGCCAGATGCGAATTATAGCTGGTTCAAAACGAGGAATGAAATTATTTAGTCCCAAGACAGAAGTATCTCGACCAATTACCGACAGAGTAAAGGAGTCGCTTTTCAACGTTCTTTATAAATATAACCTTCCCGAAGGTAAAATAGTAGCTGATTTATTCTCTGGTGTCGGCTCCTTAGGTCTAGAGGCACTGAGCAGGGGGGCTGATTCTGTCACCTTTGTTGAAAAAGACCAGAAAATTATTGTGACCTTGAAGAAGAATATTGAAAAAACAGGGTTTGTCATCAAGTCGAAAGTTATAATGGCTGATGCATTTAAAATCGGCGCACCAGTCGATGAGCAGAAATATGACCTTATCTTCGTTGACCCTCCATATTTAGCTACGAGAGAAACAAAAAAAGATTCGCCTTTGGGCAAATTATTAGCGCTTTTAAGTGAGCATTCGCCGCTATATGGTATTACTGTAGTCAGGACCGAGAGACGCACAAAATTGGCGGAACAATATAATAAATTCGAAGTAATAGAGCGTCGGCAGTGGGGAACAATGGCGGTAACAATACTGCAGCGGGTCAGCAAATGACAAAAAAAGAGGCAGCTATAAAAATAATAAGGCGACTACGCTGTAATGGTTTTGAGGCTTTGCTGGCAGGAGGATGCGTTCGAGATATGCTCTTAAAGAGATCCGCCAGTGACTACGATGTCGCTACTAATGCTCATCCTGAGGATGTAATAAAGCTATTTAAACGCACCTTAAGAGTCGGAGCGAAATTCGGTGTAGTGATTGTTTTGTTTAAAGACAAACAGGTGGAGGTCGCAACGTTCAGAACTGAAACCGGCTATATCAACGGCAGACATCCTTCTTCTGTTAAATATGCCAGTGCAGCCGAAGATGCCAGCCGAAGAGATTTCACCATTAATGGAATGTTCTATGATCCCATAAAAAAAGAGGTTATAGATTATGTCAATGGCAGGGCTGATCTTAAAAAAGAGCTGATACGAACTATCGGCAGTCCTGCTGAACGGTTTGGCGAAGATTACCTTCGAATGTTAAGGGCAGTGCGGTTCTCAACTCAACTTGGTTTTGCAATTGAGCCACGGACATTTTCTGAAATCTGCAGCAATTCAAAACATATAATCAAGATAAGCGGTGAACGCATAGCAATAGAATTAGAAGCAATCCTAGTTAATCCTAATCGTTCTACAGGCGTATTACTGCTGATAAAAAGTGGTTTAGCTAAAGCTGTTTTTCCCGGCCTTACCGGTGAAAAGGTAAAATTGGCAATTAAAGTACTAAATCAACTGCGGAAAAAAAGTGATTTCCCTCTGACATTAGCTTGTCTCTTTGCCGCCTGTCCAACAGAATTTGCGATTGAGAAATGCAGGATTCTGAGACTTAGCAAAAATCAAACCAAGCATATAAGATTTCTGCTGACCAACAGAGGAAAATTACTCAATGAGAAGATGTCTTTAGCTCAATTAAAACTAATCGTTAGTGAACCGTATTTTTGGGACCTCTACGAACTGCAGAGAGCTATCCAAAGAGCCGAACACAAGAGCATCGCTACATTGGTAAATTTATGGAAAAGAATAAAGTCGCTGGGCGATATTGAGTTACGGCCTAAACCTATATTAGATGGACACGCCCTAATCCGATTAGGTGCGGCGCAAGGACCTAGCTTAGGGCAGCTAGCTGAAGAGATGTATATCGCCCAATTGGAGGGGAAAATACAAGGAAAAAAGCAAGCCGAGCAGTGGGTGAAAAAATGGCTCGAAAAACACAAAACGATAAAAAAATAAAAATTCTCTAAAGAGAATTACCTCAGTTATTCCCTTGCCATAAAACGTATTTTTATTGACAAAAACAGCATTTATTTATAAGATGTCTGCTACAAAGGACGATAATTTATAAAAACCTGCGTTTTTGACAAGATAAATGCATTTTGTGGAGATATTTTGATGTTTAAGAGAAAAACCATCGGAGCAATTTTAGCGGTAGGACTCTTTATAGTTAGCACCTCTGTCGGGCAAACCCTCGAGGGAAACTGGAATGATTTTTTGCATTACACAAAGATTGGCCGATTCGACTTAGCCAAAGGATATGCACAAGCTGTTCTCGAAAGCAACCCTGACCCTTTGGAATTGCTTACACTAAGTGAAGAAAATCCCCAAGGTTATGCAATTTTACTAAGAGTTGTAGAAACAGCATCTGATACTGAGCTCGTTGAATTAAGTGAAAAAATTATGGACATCATCGAACAAGGTAGATTCATCCGCCGGGCCGACCCAAAGATTATTACTGAGGAGATAAGAAGGCTAAGTGGCACTAACCGAGGTCGGCTTGCAGCAGTTAAACGACTCCGTAACGCCGGTGAATATGCAATAGTTTACATGATCGATGCAATGATGGATAACTCACGAAAAGAAGAATTGCCGAATATTGTATGGGCATTGCCACAAATCGGCAGAGATGCAATAAGACCGCTTGTAGCTGCTTTACAGACCGAAGATGTTGGAATAAAGGCAGAGATAATACAAGCACTTGGCAAAATTAGTTATCCCCAGTCGCTACCCTATTTAAAATACATTATCGAAAAGGATAACTCGGCCGAACTTCGCAAGTTAGCTAATATAAGTATTAAGCAAATCAATCCTGCTGCATTGAAAGCTCCAGCTGCACAATTGTTCTACCAACTCGGTGAAGACTACTATTATCACACCCCATCTTTAGCTCCGACAGAAGATGCTAATTTTGCCAATATATGGTTTTGGGATTCAGAGGGTCGACGGCTGGTTCGGGAAAAAGTTGACAAAAGTTACTTCAACGAACTAATGACAATGCGAGTGTGCGAATGGTCGCTTAAGGCCGATGCAGGATTCGGCCGGGCTATTGGTCTTTGGCTGGCTGCATACTGTAAAGCTGAGTCTACCGGGCTCAATATGCCCAATTATTTTGACCCCGGTCACGCTGATGCTATGACCTACGCTACCACCGCAGGCCCCGAATATCTGCATCAGGCACTTGCTCGAGCCATTAAAGACAAAAACGCTTATGTTGCACTTTGTGCGGTCGAGGCATTAGCCGTCACTGCAGGTGAAAAATCATTGTTTCATCGAATCGGCCCGACCCAACCACTGGTTCAAGCATTGTCGTTCGATGACAAAGCTGTAAGATACAGTGCAGCAATAGCAATAACAGCAGCCGGTCCCAGGAAAAAGTTTGCCGAAAGTAAGCTTGTTGTTAAAAATTTATCGCAAGCAATTGAACAGGCAAGCGATAACACAGAGAAATGGAACGAAGAGTTGGCAAACAGTTACGCCCTTCGGGCGGCGGAAGTTATGCTGAAATCAGCTCAAGCACGAAATAGCGTTATTGATTTATCTGCAGCTCAAAGCACCCTTATCGATGCAACAAAGAGTAAGTGGATTGAGATGCAGGTTCTCGCCTGCAAAATTTTGGCCAGCCTAAATAGTCCTGATGCCCAGCGTGCGATTGCTGCAATGGCCCTCACAGAAAGTAATACTAGAGACGTTAGAATTTCCGCCTTTGACTCCTTGGCTGTTTCAGCCAAACTCAATGCTAATCTGCTCGATGATGACAAAATAGACGCTATTTATTCATTAGTCAGTTCGGAGGCAACCAACCCAGAATTACGCAGTGCCGCAGCAGCAGCTTATGGATCGCTCAATTTGCCAAGTCAGAAAGTTAAAGACCTTATCCTCGACCAAGCAAAAAGCTGAAAACAATCTCATTTAACTTCAATCTCAGGAGGCGGGCCAGGTCGGTTCTGGTCAGTAGTTTTGGTATCTGGTTCAACTGGTTCGGCTGGTTCATTTTCATCAGTTGTCTTTTCCCATGCTTTTGATTCAGCTTCTTTTAGTAGTTTATCGATAGTTTGTTTTGCTGAGTGCTCATTACTATCAGATAAAACTATTCTATTAACCAAATTGAAGGCCCGGCAAATATATGACACGCTCGTTTGTTTAAACTGGTCTGTAAAACCAACTCCCTTCACGAAGGAATTTCGTGAAATTGGTGTTATGTAGATTAAGAGGGCTAGAAAACTCCAGACAAAATAACCGGTCAAAAACCCCAAAAAACCTGTGCCGAGGATGTCGAATACCTTGGGAAACGAGATGGAAAACTGGCCTGTAAGGAATGTATATGATATGCCATGTAAAATTAAAAAGCATCCCAGTGCAACAGTCACCATGGTCAGGACATTACTGTACGGCATATCACCAACCATAGGAATACTTATAATTACTGGTCTCAGATATATCGCTAAATAAATTGAGATTACAATATTGAAAACAAGACACCAAGTCTGATAGAAGCGCAATTTCATGGCAATCCAAGCGAAAAATCCGCCAACTAATATACCTACCCAAAACGCCATAACTTTATCCTATCACCCTTCTTAGCTCCGCGAGACTTGTTATTCCAGACACTACAATTTTCAATCCCTGCTTTTGAAGGTTTGATCTCCCTTTTTTATCACCTTCTTTTTTCAACTGAGTTATAGACAACCTATTATTGGCTATATTGGCTTTTAATTCGTTATCGAGAATTAATATATCGAAAACTGCTATTCTTCCATGATAGCCGGTTCCATGACATTTGTCGCACCCTTTAGCCTGGAAAATATTCCTATAGTTTATGCCTCTCCTGCGGAAATCGTGAATTTGACTTTGACTTAACTCAGCTGGCACCTTACAATTAATGCAAAGCCGACGAACCAATCGCTGCGAAACAAGAGCGTCTAAGCCCGATGACAACAACAAAGGTGTAACTTTTAAATCCATCAGCCGCACTAATGCCGATGCATTACTATCGCTGTGTATTGTCCCCAGAACAAGATGGCCGGTTTGTGATGCCCGAAGTGCGATTGCTGCAGTTTCCTCATCTCGTATTTCGCCCACACATATTACATCGGGGTCCTGCCTTAAAATACTTCGTAAAGATTTTGCAAAAGTAATATCAGCTTTTGGATTAACTTCAATCTGACTGGCATTTGGCAGCACATATTCAATAGGGTCTTCTACTGTGATTACATTGCGCGTAAATAAATCGATTTTGTTGAGCATAGCATACATAGTTGTTGTCTTGCCGCTGCCGGTAGGACCGCACATAAGTACCATACCGGTAGGCTTAGCAACCATATTTTCAATGACTGTGCGCTGCTTCTCCGTCAACCCGATACTTTCAAGAGTAAACATTCCAGCATTTTGGTTAAGTACCCTGATTGATAATTTCTCACCGTTGACGGCTCCTGCACTTGCAACTCGGAATGATACACTACCATCACTTGTTTTCGCTAAAAATGCACCATCCTGAGGCCTGCGTCTTTCAGCAATATCCATACTGGAAACAGCCTTTATGCTATTTATAACTGCTTGGCATATAGTGGGCTCAAGTTCCTCCACTATTCTCAATACACCATCTATTCGAAACCTGATTGTGTACATTAACTCATTTTTTGGGTCGATAAGAATGTCACTGGCTCGTTCCTCGAGGGCATCTGCGACAATTTGTTCAGTTAATTCAAGAATGTGGCCATCTTCTCGTCTGCCTTTACCATGGCCATATATATCAGTAATGCTTCTGCCAGATGAATCAAGCAGCTTTAAAGCTATTTTATTGCCGGAACGAAAACGCAATGACCTCACACCTGCGGATGCGCTTTGCAGCCAGTCTTTTACTATCTCATAAATACTACCGTACCCCTCGGAGGACTTTTTTACTATGTCCACTATCAGCAACACAAACAACAGTATAGGACCCAAAAAAAGCGTAGCAACATTAGTTATTGATTTACGGTTTTTTGGTACTAACGTACTGAACTGAACGCGCTGAACACAGTACAAACAAAGATACACCCATCCTATAAAACAAACCAGCTTAACCGGGTTAAAAAGTAGCGATGAGGTGGATAAAGTTGTACCTGGCCACACACTAACCAAATTCAGGTCTTCACCCGCCTGCCGAAAATTTGAGAAACAATTTAATAAGTCCAATGTTCCCATATAATTACCCAGACGCTAAATCCAAGAATTCAGTCGATAGTATATATACTACCATATTTTCGTCAAATCAGCAAGAATACAATTAAATCAATATACTAAATTGTTAAGAAAAATAGCATCAAACAAGCCCAAGTCGCATATTTACAATAATCTGCTGTAGTAGTGTGATTGATAGTATATCCTGAAGTTTGAAATCAGTGTGGTACATAAATTATGACTATAACACCTGCCAATTATAGTGACACTACTCATGGTAAAAACCTTTATGCGGACAAACTTCTTTGAACGAAACTAAATTTATACCCATACCGTTTTTCCGCTATCCAATTTAAGGCACTTTAAAAACAATATTTTATACTTATAAAAGCAACGTATTACAACAGATAAATCCGCCGGCAAAAATCGTTGGCAATACTACCTAAACTAGTTAAAGCAGGATAACTGTATGATACGCCTAGAGTTACAAACAACTTTTGTATAGCACCTTTGTTGCAGATTAGTTCCCCTCCTATTGTCGCCGGTCAGGATTCTTGTCTTCCGTTCTCAAAGATATCTGCTTGACAATCACTGTCAAATAGTTATATTCATTAAGAGATTTCTGTTTTGCATATTTGCTTCTGTTCTGCTGTCTTTCGCAAAACGCAAAACGAGGACTCCTTCAATAAAAGGATTGGTAGTACCGGTAAGATATATGGCGCAAATAACACTGCCCGATGGCAGCACATTAGAAATTGCTGATGGAACAACAGCGAAACAATTAGCGGAGAAAATAGGGCCGAGACTTGCAAAGGAAGCTGTAGCAGCAAATATAAATGGGCAATTAGTAGACTTGTCCACAACTATCACAACCGATGCCACGGTGCAAATAATTACCCTCTCAGAGACAGAAGGGCTTGAAATATTGCGGCATAGTTGTGCCCATATAATGGCTGAAGCTATATGCAGCATTTGGCCGCAAGCAAAGTTAGTTTATGGCCCAACCGTCGAAGACGGATTTTACTATGATATCGACCTCGAGGAATCAATTTGCCCTGCAGATTTCAAACGCATAGAAGAAAAAATGTATGAAATTATTAAAACAGACAAACCATTTATTCGAAAACAAATGTCCCGAAGCGAAGCCCTGGTAAAATTAGCTGATGATAAATATAAAACCGACAATATAAATCGCACAGACAGCAAGATTATCAGTTTCTACTCGCATGGAGATGACTTTGAAGATTTATGCCGAGGCCCGCATTTGCCCAGCACTGGAAAAGTCAACGCTTTTAAGATTATGTCTGTGGCAGGTGCCTACTGGCATGGCGACCCTACGCAAAAAATGCTTCAACGAATTTACGGCACCGCCTGGCCAACCAAAAAAGAGCTTGATACTTATCTACAAAGATTAGAAGAAGCTAAGAAACGTGACCATCGGATTTTAGGCAAGCAATTAGATTTATTTAGCTTCAACGAAGCGGGGCCAGGTTTTGCATTCATTCATCCTAAGGGAATGATTATTTGGAACGCTATAGTTGACTTCTGGCGCGATGTTCACAATAAATATGGTTACGAGGAAATAAAAACGCCTATCATTTTAAATGAGCAGCTCTGGCATAAAAGCGGCCACTGGGACAATTATAAGGAAAACATGTACTTCTCGACTATTGACGATATCGGATATGCTATAAAACCAATGAATTGTCCAGGTGGATGTTTAGTTTATAACACTCGCCAGCATTCATATAGAGAGTTCCCAATGCGAGTTGCTGAGCTAGGCTTAGTGCATCGACACGAAGCCAGTGGTGTTATGCATGGGCTTTTCAGAGTAAGGCAGTTCACACAGGATGATGCCCATATTTTCTGTACTCCCGAACAAATAGAAAATGAAATAATAGGTGTCATCGAACTCGCATTTGAGATATATCGTGCCTTCGGGTTTGAAGATTTTCATATCGAATTGTCTACCAAACCCGTAAAACACATAGGTTCGGATGAAATTTGGGATATCTCTACTAAAGCTTTGAGAGACGCTTTAAAACACAAGAAGGTTGAATACAAAATCAACGAAGGTGATGGTGCATTTTATGGCCCAAAGATAGATTTCCATATAAAAGATTGCCTTAAAAGATCTTGGCAACTTGGCACTATTCAACTTGATTTTTCTATGCCACAACGATTCGATTTATTCTATACTGACAAAGATAATACCGAAAAAACACCCGTCATGATTCATAGGGCAGTCTTGGGGTCTTTTGAGAGATTTATCGGCATTCTTATAGAACACTATGGCGGGAATCTACCCCTCTGGCTTTCACCGGAGCAGATGGGTATATTACCAATAAGCGAAAAAAGCAACGACTACGCAAAATCAATCCAGAAGAAACTAAAAAATGCCCAGTTGCGGTCGACTTGTGACTTATCGGACGAGAAAATAGATGCTAAAATTGCCAAGGCTTATTCGAGAAAATTGCCTTACATGTTAGTAGTTGGCCCTAAGGAAGCTCAATCCAACTCCGTAAACGTAAGAATTCGTGGAGATAAAAAAACGAAAACAGTAGAAGCTGACAAATTTATTGCAATTGCAAAACATAAAATCGCCGAAAAAAATATACAATTAGCTATTGAAGACTGAACACAGAAATTAAAAAACGATTATTCAGTACTTTTTTAGAAAGGCAAGGTGGTTTAAAATTAGCAAACAAGGATTAAGGGTAAACGGAAGGATTCGGGCCAATATAATTCGGCTAATCGACGAATCAAACAATCAAGTTGGAATTGTAAATACGTATGATGCGATAACGAAAGCGCGCGAACTCGGATTAGACCTTGTTGAAGTGGCGCCTATGAGCGACCCGCCAGTTTGCAGGATAATGGATTACGGCAAATGGTTGTATCAACAAAAGCGCAAAATTCGTGACGCTCATAAAAAACACCAATATCATTCGACGGTGTTAAAGGAAATTAGACTCCGACCAGAAACCGACAAACATGATCTTGACATTAAGATCAACCACGCTCGTGAATTTTTACAGAAAGGTCATAAGGTACAGTTCACAATATTTTTTCGTGGACGTCAGATGCTGCATAAGGACCACGGATATGGTATGCTCGACCAAATTACTGAATCGTTGCTAGACTTGGCAAAGATAGAACAACCGGGCAAAATGTCCGGCAAACGCATGACATTACTAGTCGTGCCTAAATAATCGACTATCGTTAATTGAGTATTATAATCGAAATTACCGCTTTGTGGTATGCAACCAACAGGGGACTCTAACAACACTTAACTCAACAGCAGACATCAATGTAAAGGACAAAATCTGCTCAAAATTTGCAAATTGTATCTTCTTTTTTTCGAAAATTTCCATGTTCTTCTATTGACCAGCAACTGCAAATGCTGTAAATTAGTGCTCTTTTATTTAAGGAATCAAATAAATGCCAAAAAATAAAACCCACAAGGGTTTAAAAAAAAGAGTCAAAATCACCGCTACCGGTAAGATTAACCGGCGGCGTTGCGGCGGTGGTCACCTTATGAGTGGAAAAAATGCTAAACGACGCCGACGAATAAAAGGTACAGAAATTATTACTGATGTGGCAGCTAAAGCAATTAGAATCCAACTAGGTAAATAAACATTAAAAGTAATCAATAAAAAATAACGAAAAACCAGTCAAGCAGGCTTGCTTCTCGGCTTATATAGCTAATTGTGCGATGTTATGCAAAATTGGCCTTTTCAAAATCAGCTGCCGCCAGCAAGCTGAAAAAGTCGAAAAATACTTTAAGGAAAGCTGATATGCCAAGAGTTAGAAAAGGTTCGGCACGGCGCCAGCCCAAAAAAAGAACCCTCAAAACAGTAAAGGGACACCGCGGAGCTCCGGGGCACCTGTATCGTTTGGCCAAAGAGGCAGTTACCAGAGCGAGTGTCTACGCTCGCGTCGGCCGTAAACTCCGAAAAAGAGACTTCCGAAGTTTATGGGTCATACGCTTGAACGCCGCGTGTCGGCAACGAGGGATAAGGTACAGCCAGTTTATTAACGGCTTAAAAAAAGCAAATATCACGTTGAATCGTAAAATGCTTAGTGAAATTGCTATCGCTGACCCTGCCGGTTTTGACGCTATCGTTCAAAAAGCAACAATCAGTAGCAGTTAAAAAATAATATTTTCAAATCATGAGCCATTAATCACGAGCCACAGGAAAATGCTCGAGCAATTAGAAAAAATAGGTACGGAAGCAATTGCGGCTTTAAGAAAAATCACCGATGCAGGGGCCTTGGAGAATTTTCGCATAAAATACCTCGGCCGAAAAGGTCTAATTACTCAAATACTCAGCCAGGTAGGACAGCTGCCCTCTGAACAAAGACGAGAGGCAGGGCGGCTCGCAAATAAAATAAAAAAGGAAATCTCTGAGGCATTTAAGCAAACAAAAGAAAGCTTATCACAATCACAGCAGAAAAAACCTCATGAGTTACTTGATGTTACCCTACCTGGTACGACAGTTAACATCGGCAAAACGCACATTATTACTCAAACAATAAATGAACTGCTGGAGATATTTGGCCGAATGGGCTTCGCCGTGGCCTACGGACCTGAAGTCGAGGATGAGTGGCATAATTTCATCGCACTAAATATAGGGCCTGAACACCCCGCAAGAGACCCTTTCGATGCTTTCTACATCGATAATAATACTCTGTTGCGTAGCCACACTTCACCGGTTCAAATCCGTGTTATGGAACAAGCTAAACCACCCATCCGTGTAGTTGCACCAGGGCGAGTTTATCGGCCTGACACCGTCGATGCAACACATATGTATATGTTTCATCAAATCGAAGCGCTTGTTGTCGATGAAAACATCAGTATGGTAGATATGAAAACTACCATTGACCAGTTTATTCATACCTATTACGGGCCTGAAATTAAATGGCGCCTTCGACCAAGCTTCTTCCCCTTTACAGAACCAAGTGGAGAGGTCGACTTGCTGTGGCTGGATAAACACGGCAGGGAAGACTGGATGGAAGTAGGTGGTTGCGGTATGGTTGACCCGAATGTTTTTGATTCGGTCGGTATCGACAGCGAAAAATATACTGGTTGGGCCTTCGGCTTCGGAGTAGAGCGCCTCGCAATGAAAAAATACGGCATCAATGATATCAGACTGCTCTTTGAGAATGATTTACGGTTTCTGACGCAATTTTGAAAAACCGGCTTCACTCATTCTAAAGAAGTAGTTGGCCGCCGGCTTTCTTCTTTTTTCCTAATCGCCGTTTGGTTTTCTTCAAAACCTCTTTTATCAATGCTACCTTTTCAAACTCGCTTCCGTTATGTTCTAACCAGTACTGTTTGAAAAATCTCATACGGTCCGTATTGCTTACAGCGGTATGTCGAAACATATTCACCTGCACAAGATTTTTTACTCGTAATCTTGCTGGGAGACGTTGAAATTTTCTTGTTCGCTCATTATCAAGAAAAAAGAATCTCCAACGATCTTTCTCGTGTTTCGCTAATACATTACCTAATCTCAAATCGCCATGAAAAATTCCTTTGTCATGCATCCTGCCCACAACCTGCCCAAACGCTCGTATTAATTCGCGCTTATCCTTGGTTGATACTTTGCTGTCTTTTCGCAGATCGGGAATAAATTGATAAATCTGTTTTGCTTCTTCTATTTCCAAAGTCACGAGGAAATTCGTTACATAACAAAAACCTCTCTTGAACTTGCCCAATGCAATAATGGTAGAAACATCAAAGCCGTTCTTACTCAACATCTCATCTGCCTTATAAGCCCGCTCAGCTCGGCCGGCACGTACAAAATCCTTAACGAAATCCCAAATCGACCTACAAAGATATTGCTTGAAATAAACCCCTTTGTTCACGCCATTAAAGCTAACGCTGAGTTTATACACGCGGGCAAACTTTGAGGACTGAACTTTCGTTAATTGAAAACGCTCCCTCAGCTTTTCCTCGCAGTCTAATAAGGCCTGTTCAAAAACATCATTACGAAAGCTCCTGTGAATATATAATGTGCAATTTCCCCCTTGTACTCTATCAAAACAGCTATTCAAAGTGTCATCGCCCCAGAATAGTTATGCCAAGGTTGTCGGCAAGTTTTATTGTCTCGGCTTTGTCAATAATTATAGTTTTGCCTGCTTCTACAACGAGACATCTGCCTCCATTATTGGCAAGACTTCTGATAGTATCAGGTCCGACGCATGGTACATCAAACCGCATGTCCTGGTTTGGTTTCGAGGTCTTAATGAGCATCCAGCCGCCCGTTCTACAAAACTGGCCGACTCGCTCAATCATCTTCTCTGTACCCTCTATTGCCTCTACAGCAATCACTTCCTTTTCCTTCACCGCAATCGCCTGACCTATATCCAGTTCCCCAAGTTTTTTAGCTATCCGCCAGCCAAATTCAATATCATCTTCAAACGCCAAATGCGGTTTTTTCCCGGTCATCGGGCCTGCTGTTGCCAGATGTTCTTTACAGTACATCGTTGAATTTTCAAGCATTATTCCACCGCTGGCTAATTCTTCTGCTAAGGCATTTAATAATGTATCGTTTTGTTTGTCTTTGGTACGCAGCCGCCAGTACCATATCCGTATCGCCCTCCAGTCCGGCAGGTAGCGAAGAATTCTCCACGGCGTAAAAATGCGGCCCTTAGCCACTCTGCCCACAATAACTGTCCTGATTACATTATGCTTTTTTAGCTTACGTATCCAGCTGCCCGGACGGGCAACCGCAACTCTGTAAAAAACATCAACTTCGTCAGCCAGGCTAGGCTCTGCATTATCCCCCAAACCGACACAAACCACCTTTAATCCAGCTCCTCTGGCGCCGGTAGCTACAAGAAAAGGCAGTCTGCCTTCTCCTGCGATCAAACCGAGTACATTTTCGCTACTCATAATACAGGTAATTATCGCTCAATTGGCTTCTCAGATTTCGATTCGATAGATGAGGCAATTAGCTTTATCTGGCTTTCAATTTTGCGAATATTTTGTCTAATCTCAGGCAGGTTTTGTATCATACTATACGCTCGTCTGCCTTGTTCTGCCTCAATAGCTGGTGCACCCAGCACTACTTTGCCGTCAGGAATGCTATTGATAACGCCTGCTTGGGCGGCTATGGTAACATTGTTTCCGATATTAATATGGCCGACAATACCAACCTGGCCCCCGACTATACAATGATGTCCGAGAGCAGTCGAGCCGGCAATACCTACCTGAGCTACGAGTAAACAATGCGCACCGATTCTCGCGCCGTGACCTATCGCAACCAAATCACCCAACTTACTGCCTTGACATATAACAGTATCACTAAGCGTGCCCCGTTCAATTCCACAGCAGGCACCTATCTCTACATCATCTTCTATAACCACGGCACCAATCTGTGGTATCTTGTAATGTACGCCCTTATGGGTAGCATAACCAAAACCATCCTCACCAATTACAGCATTGGCATTTACAATCACACGATTCCCTATTCTGCACCCATCATAAATGACCACATTCGAATATATTATGCAGTCATTACCGAGTTGTGCACCTCGTCCAATATATACGCCGGGATAAATTACACAACCGTCCCCCACTTTCGCATCATCGGATATAGAAACGAAATCATGAATGTGGCAGTCCATCCCAATTTTTGCGCTATCCGAAATTACTGCTCGAGAACTGATTCCAACCTTTTTATGTTTTCGATAGCCATGAAGTAGCACCATAATCTGCGTAAAAGCATAATATGGATCATCTGCTACTAAAAGCGGAACTGAAACATTAGATGTTTCTTTACCCACAATTACAGCACTGGCTTTAGTTGTACGAATCTGCTTCTCATATTTAACATTGGCCAAAAAGCTAATGTCTCCTTCGCCTGCACGTCCAAGAGTAGAGGCGGATCTAATTGCCACATTAGGATCGCCAACAACTCTGCCACCTATGTATTCAGCTAATTCGCCAAGAGTTTTTGCCTGCATATAAACATCCTTCTTCCAGAACCACCAATCACATAACCTTCACGAAACCTCTATGTTGCGAGTTTATACAAAGATTTTCAATATTATAGCAGAATGGCTGATGCAGTCAACACAACTTGCTTTTATTCCGCACAGGTATTAACTGCTATTCACATTCATCTATGCCCTCACACATTCAAAGTGTCTAAAAGCTCCTCTTGTAAACTATACGATGGCTTCTTGGCAAAATCTTCGTCACCGCTTACAACTACTTTTACAGCGGGGCCTATAGGTCCGTACAGTTCCGGATTAGTCGGACCAAAAACAGCTATTGTCTTAACTCCCCTCGCAGCAGCTAAATGTGTAATACCGCTGTCATTACCTAAAAAAGTATCAGTACAGCTTAAAAGCTCTAATACTTGTGTTAGCGATAAGTCTGTTAGGCATTCTGCAACACTGGTTATCTTTTCGATTGCGGCATCACTGAATTGTTCCAACTCAACTGGTCCTAATAAAAATATCACTTTGAAATCTTTTGAAACAAGTTCTTCAGCCACTGCCAAAAAATTACCTAAGTGGCAACATTTATACAAACCGCCGCTGCCAGGTTGTATAACCACAAGCCCTTCACAAAAATCGATGTTCTCTTCAGGAACAACTCCGAAATCTTCACTTTCCTTCAGCAGTTCTTTGCCCTTGTTGACATCTGCTCTTGCCGCTTTTATCAACCTTTTCGTTTTATAAAACGTGCTATATTCTAAAGGCAAACCGCTATGAGTAATAAATTGCCTGATAAAAAAATCAGTTATATGCGATGAGAAATCCCCGGATGGTTTCATCGACATACTTATTACTTCCGCGCTCCGACTGCAATTAGCTGTAAAAATCAGGTTTTGCTCAAAGTTACTATCCGGCTCACCTAAAAATGTTACAATCCATGCATAATCACCAAAAACACTTATCAAAGCGTCCTTATCCTCCAGGTCAAATTTATCAGGTATTACAAACAATCGACTCAAATCTATTGAATCTATGGACCGAACACTATCCACGCACGTCCTGCCCGGCAAAATTCCAATATAATCGGTATGGCCTATAATATCAATCCCACCCAACCCTAGGCAATCTTTCATAAATTCTGCCAAAGGCAAAGTTAATACACAATCGCCAATTGCTCCGGGCTGTAGTATTACCCCACGCAAAGCTCGTTTGGCAGCTTCATCTCCTTTTTCCCTTAGTAGGTCCAGTATATTATCGCTTTCCCGCATTTAGTCTTGAGGGTAAATAATTATTCGGTCATGAATCACAGTTACTAAATCATTTCTGCCGTCACCTGTCACGTCAGCGATTTTCAACTCCCTTGGTTCAACAGTAGTCCTAGAACGCTTTTTACTATCACGATAGCTTTTCTGCTCAAATATCTTGAATCGCATCGCAGGAATTGGCTTCATCTTATTGTCAAGTGCAAGTATTTCAATATGATTACGCTCGTATTCGACCATAATAATATCAATCCGGTCATCACTGTTAATGTCCCCGGCCGTTAAATTACCATAAACACCATCTTTTATTTTCGTCTCATAATTGAACTGCTGCTCTAAACGCCTCGGCGTATAACTAACACCCGGTGGAGTTATAAGTGCAAATTTCTCGCCGTCGAACAGCAGGATGCTATTTGCTTTTCCACCCGTAAGAGGTGCAAAAAGCATTTTTAGATGCTTGGCTGCATTCCATGTACCTACATCTAATTCTTTTTCAAACCGGTAAGTATTATCGACACCGGCTTTGAGTATCTGAAGCTGACCCTTTTGACCATCCAAAAGTAGAATAGCCGGATGGCCTTGGGAACCTTTGCCATCGATATCAAAAGCAGCAACAGCCGATATTTTGTTCTCCGCATCCTTCGCATTGTACTGGTCTACTATACTCCAGTTTTCACCATCTGTAAAAATCAAACTCCTCGCAAAATTCTTTTGCGCCACAAGCAATTCTTCACCTCTTTTGTCGTCCACATTTGCGACAGCTACTGACCCAACAGTTGCATCCTTAATTAAACTAGACTGCACACCCGGCGAATCAACTACTTCAAACTTCCTTCTTTCTGACTGCCGAACCAATATAGGAAGTTCGTATTTTACAAATATCAAAACGTCTTCCAGTCCATCCTGGTCAACATCGATAACTTCCATGCCATCTGGGTCGGTGACAAGTTCTTTAAGTTCTAAAGCCCAATCAGAACTACTTCTTTTGACAATCTTATGATTCCTTTTTGACTTCTTATTCTTTTTTATTGTTGCACCCGTGTTATAAATGACCCTTAAGTATCTAATATCATTAACATCTTTGGATATATAAAGACAATCGATGTCGCCGTCATGGTCTACATCAGCAAGTTCCATTGCAATTGGTTCGCCAATAATTTCTACGGGCTGTGGAAATAATAATCTATCCTCTTCAAATTCGGTTTTTCCGATTATTCTTTCTTTAATGCTTAAAACTGCCAATTCGTCTTTCTTGTCTTGGTCGATATCCGCAACAGACAAACTCTCAATGTCGGCAAGTGCTGGAAACTCCACCGGCTCAGTCAAACCATGTTTCGCTATTTGTTTATAGAAAATAATTTCCGCAGCTCCCGGGTCGCTTATTGCAACATCTGCCATACCATCACCATCAAACTCACCAACCACTAAATCTCGTTTAGTGCTCACCTCACCAGAAGTAAGGGGGTAAAACAGAATCGGCCAATCAAAATCTGCTTCTGTTTCACCAGTATACTTATAACAAATTAAACGTCCACTCCTCCTGTCAACCATTAATATCTCATCACCATCTTCTTCATCTATGTCGTAAAGTTCCAATGAATACGGCTTTTCAATAAAAAATTGAACTTGTGGGCCTAATTGGCCCGTCTCAAGACCAAACCGCACATGTATCGGTTTTTCGCCGTCATTCGTCACAAGAATAAGGTCGTTTATTTTATCACCATTCAAATCACCGACTTCAATACCAAGTGTCAGCGCAGTTGTGGGATATTTCACCGCTTCGGCCAGTGAACCATCCTTTTTCTGTAAAATTACGTAAACACCATCGCGGCCGGCCAACGCCAAATCGTCGGAACCATCGTTATTCAGGTCAGCACATACTAACGCATTAGAAGTTACGAGACCGTCATCAATATTTATTTTCTTCCTTGTTCGCCATCTCAACGTTCTCGTTTTTCCAGCTTCAGCATCACCAGCCTTTTGTAATATCACATACAAACCTTTTGGTTCTCCATAAAAGGCCAAATCCGTCATCTTATCTGAATTCAAGTCTCCACAAACAAAGCTGATTATTTTCTGTGAGACTGCTACTGTTTCCTTCCGAAAACGAGTAGGGGAGTTAATTATATTTATGTCGATATCATTAGGATCAACAGCCACCGGTGTTTCACCTGGTCCAACAATCTCCTTTTGAAGTAATAGCTCAATCCCAGCCCTCTTATTATTCACCACGATAATATCATTTCGGCCGTCTCCATTGATATCAGCAATTCTTAAGTGTCCTATATCCCAGTCAAGTTTGATTGTCTCTATTTCGTCAAAACCGTAGTATTCCGCTAAATTATTTGGGTCGAAAGATTCAGCGCTGATATTGCTTATGATCGAACTTAAAATGACAACTGGGATTATTGTTTTAATAAACCACACAATAAAGCCTTTACTTATATAATATCTTCTCTGTAAAACTTGATACGCTATTACAAATAACAATATACACACTTATCGCAATAGTATCAATGATTTTGTAAGATATGGCTGTTCTAAAGGAAAGCAAACTACAGATAGGGAAATAACATAATAGGGGCGTTTATTTCAATTCATCCTCAACAGCAGCAATCAAATCTTCCGAAACTTCTACTCCTAATGCCTTAGCTGCTTTTATATGGTGCCATGCCAATTCATACTTGTCCAACCTATAAAATGCAAATGCCAATCCGTTATGCGCATCACCCATCTTAGGCTCAATTTCAATCGCCTTTTCGTACTCAACTACCGCCTGCTCATATTGCCCCTCATTGGAATATGCTGCCCCGAGATTATAATGAATTGTGCTGCCTCCTGGCTCTATTAGGACTGCTCTTTTATACTGCCTGATAGCCGCTCCATAATCCTGCTTATTAAAATATACATTTCCCAAACCTACCAACGCTGCTACCATATCAGGCTTAATTGCCAAAGCGCTCTTATATGCTCGAATCTCATCGTCAATCAAATCCAGTCGCTCATAACAAAGAGCCATACCATAATATGCCTCGACAAAATCTCGTTTTATATTTAAAGCCTTCCTGTATTGATATATCCCCTTTTCACAATCCTCCATCCTGCTGTAAACATCACCCAACTGCCTATACAAATTAGGGTCATGTGGTTCTATAGCAATTGCCTGCATCAGCTTCGATACGGCCATCCCATACCTCTCCTGGCTGTAATAAGCGTTTGCCAGATTTTTGTATGCTTCTGTAAAATTTGGTTCCAGTTCAACCGAGAGAGTATACTGAGAAACCGCTTTTCTAAGTCGGCCTGATTTAGTATATGCATTACCAAGGTTATTATGTATCTTGGCGTCGTTCGGCTTGATTTCCAGCGCCTCTTCGTATTCTTCTATCGCCTCCCTTATTCTATCTTTTCCCAGATAAATATTACCTAAGTTTATATGTGACTCGGCAAGAGATGGATTTATCTCAACGGCTCTCTCAAGTGCCAGCATTGCCTGTTCTGTATCACCAATATCATTATAACTATTCCCAAGATTATTAAAAAAACACCCTAATGTTTGGATTTTATTCAGGTTCACCATATAAATATTTTCATTGTCCCTTGGTACCTTGAATTTCTTGATGTAATTTTCATCGTCGGCGTACCCGCCTTTGCTGGTTGTCTCAATATTAAAGCGCGTCCGCCCGTCATCATATCTAACAAAAAAGTGCCCCGGTACAACCACACCGTATAAAGGCAGACCAAGCCGTTCACCAAGTGAAAGATAAAGTATCGAAAGACTCAGACAATAACCTTGCTTTCTGTCCATCACTGAGTGCAAAAACAAATCATTCGGGTCACTCGCCTTCGAAACTGATTTAAATCCAATCTCATCAAATAAATATTCGTTTATAACTGAAATTGCTTTATAGCCCGTCCGAAGTTTCTTTTTTCTAAGTCTTGCACGAACCTCAAAAGCCATATCATCAAGGTCTGACAGATACCTCCTCCCCTCTACGATATTACTCCACTGCTCCGAGACAATTAATACTGCTGTAGCCAAATCAACTTCCTCGGCATCCAGCCGCAAGACCTGCTCAATCGACCGCGCATATAGACCATCCTTGTCTTCGTTGGCCAGAGCTTCATTTTGACCAAAGGATACTCCGACAGTAAAAAACAAAACACAAAAACTTATCAAAAAAATCTTTCGCATCTTAAGCACTACTCTATAACCGCCTCAATCTCAGCTGGCACACCGAGAGGATGCCGCTTAAACAAATCTATCTTCATCCACCTGTTACTCTTAAATCTCCAGCGGTTCGCCGCCGCTACCACCATAATCTTAAACGTAGCTGCCATCCACGGCCCCAGTGCGCCAAGCTGCGGAAAAAACCTCAACATACAAAAACCGCCCGCTCCCATTATAATCGTTGCACTCAAAACCTCAACAATCGCCAGCCATAACGTATCACCTGCCCCCCGCAGCGCATCATAGTAAGTAAGTAGTATGGCATCGAAAACCTGGAATATTGCCGCAAATATAAAAATATGAGTCCCTATACGGATTACTTCTTTATCGTCAGGCGCCCAGAAGACCATTAAATCATTCCTGAATATAAAAAAGCAAAGCCCCACAAAACCCATATAAAGCAGGGCAACCCGCAGACAAACACCGGTTTGTTTAATCGCCACATCTTTTTTACCTTCGCCGATTGATTTGCCTACTGCCGCGGTTAAAGCTGTCCCAAGCCCTACAATCGGCATAAACGAAACATTCATACACGCAAACACGGCACTTGTCGCTGCCAATGACTCTTTTCCGAACCTGCCGACCAATCCGAAAAGAATTACCCCCCAAAACATCATATTCATCATAAATCCGAACCCCGCCGGAAAACCTACTTTCACCAGGTCTCTCATCTTAGACAAATCGATATTCATTGTTTTCCTGCTTGCGAAGTTCGAGTTTATGTCGCTGGCCAGAAACATTGCCATTCTTATCCCTGCGCCGACCGCTATCCCGATAAAAGTCCCCCATCCCGCGCCTGCTATCCCCATAGCAGGAAATCCGAACTTGCCGAAAATCAATACGTAATTCGTCGCGATATTAACCACCTGCGCGCACAGCGACGCATACATCGTGATAATCGGCCGATGCACTCCCATGAAGAATTGGCTGCTTGTCCAGATAAATACCGCCAGAAACTGGGCGTAAAGCATAATTCGAAGATATATTACTTCTAATTCGGCAACTGCCGGCTCGTGCCCCAGCGCCCTGAATATCCACGGCGCTGACGGCCACATAATAGCTATCACAATCAGAAAATACGCTAATCCCATATATATTGCCTGCCAGCAATAGTGTGAGCAGTCCTTTTTCTGACCTCTTCCCAAACTTTGACTGACAAACGTATTAACGCTTGTCATTACACCTATCGCAAAGCTCGCAGGTATAAAACTGATAATCCCTGCTGGCAGAATCGCCGCCAGTGCTTCTGTCCCGAGACGCGAGACCATAAACCTGTCAACGAATTGCATAATAGTAAAAGATATGTTCGTCACCACCATCGGAGCTGCCAGCTTCAGCATATATTTAAGCGAGGTCTCGTCCGTGATTTGATTTTGCGAGAGTAAAGTCGATTTATCAGCCATTAACTAACTGCATCCTGCTTCTCTAAATCCAATTTTTTTAGCAAAGAACCAGCCGAAATCCCCAAAACCTGCACTTGTTTTTTGGGATTAGTTTGTCCGGAGACTATGCTGATAGCGTTCTTTTTCACACCGAGCTTTTCTGCCAGGAATTCTATAAGACGCTGATTGGCCTTACCCTTCTCTGCGGCAGCTGCTACCTTAATCTTCACCATTCCACCAAGTAAACCGCTTACAATTGTCTTACTGCTGCCGGGTACGACCTTCACCATAAAAACCACACCCCCGTCAATATCCTGAATCGGCCGATTATTCAACGCTCTCTCGCAGGTTTCTGCCTATCGCCGACTGCACATACTTTTCTATCTGCTCGGCAAGTTCGCCTAATGATGGAAGTTGAAAATCCTCATAATGCCCCGGAACAAAATCGCCATTTAACGCTTTCTTGAAGACCTTAACACGAATAATAGACGGCTGAGCGCCTGCCTTGCTGAAATCACTGTCTTTATGCTCGGTAAGCTCGACCCGCCACTCCTCGCTTATAAACACTAAGCACTTGCCCGTAAATACCGCCGTCGGAAAATAATCTCTCAATAATTTCAATGTTTCCATAATAGGGCCATACTAATGGATTCACAGCTAAAATTCAATCAAATCTTCAATTGTGAAGAATCACAATTTCGTCAGTCAACATTTGGCGTACTTGGAACGCCTTTATACACAAAGACCTGGTTGCGTAGCTGGGCGTTTAACATAAGAAAAAACATAATTGGGCAGCTCCCCCGGCTTGCCCTGTAATAGCGGAGGCTAAAACCATGAAAATCAATCGGCAAATCATATTGAGGGTATTCCTTGGACTAAATGTTGTTGGATTGCTGAACGGATGCACAATGCTGCGGGATAATATGGCTAAAACCACAACTGATTACAATCTCGTTGTCGAAAAGGCGCAAAACGAAATGCTCCTTTTAAATATCGTGCGCGCAAGCAAACGCCGTCCTATGTATTTCACCTCTCTCAGCGCGCTTAGGGGAAAAATGACTTACACTCTTGGCACGGGAAGCGCTATTCCGTTTGGAAAAATTGGAACCGGCACAAATGGTTCCTATTCCGTCACTCCATCTATAACCTATTCGACTAGTCCTGAATTTGACCTTACTGTACAGGACAGCAAGGAATTCACTCAGGGGATAATGAAACCTGTGCCGATGGAAACCATTGAATACTATTGGCAGCAGGGCTGGCCTAAAAAAATGTTGTTGCATCTCTTCATTGAGAGAATAGAAATGCAAGACAAGGCAGGTAAGACAAGGAAATACAAAAATGACCCCGAAAGACCAAAAGATTTTAATAATTTTCAGAGTATAGTTTATAACGCGAGATGGGATATAACAGAAGTCAATATTCCACCAATTGGAGAAATAAACGCAAACGATGCGCTCGTACTGAAAAACCTGGTTGAAGTCCAGAAGGCCGGACTAATATTTAAGCCAGGTAAAGAAAAAGACAGGAAGGAGTTATGTTTAAGCCGGACCGAGTATGTTTTTGAGTGTAATGATGTGCCGTTAGCAGTCGGTTCTCAACTAAGCGGCAAGGGTGGTCACTTAGCGGACAAAGGTAAAATATATCTTCGGTCTCCTGAGGCAATATTATATTACCTTGGCGAATTAGTACGCGTTGGAAATAAAGATCCTAACATATCTGAGATTGATTTTTGTGATGAACACGGCTCACACCCCGCTAAGTTATTTTACGCTCACAAGGTAACGCCAAAAGATAAAGCCCCTTGTGTGTCTGTTGATTACGAAGGAGACAGGTATGTTATCCCGCAAACCACTGATTCTAATGAGTATTGCACAGACCGTTCGATGCATGTGCTGTCACTTGTTACACAGCTCATTGGACTGCAAAGAGAGGCCAAGGAGACGCCTACTACTGGCGTTGTCAGCGTCATAGGTCAATGAGAAAAAACCAAGCTGATAAACTTTCGGTTAGCCCTCGTATCGCAACGAAGATTCTCGACTGCTGCCACCTTGCTTCTCTGTCGAGGCCCTATTTCCTCGTTGCAGCCTCTGGCAATATGACGCAATACGAAAAATTTAACCAAATCTGTTGGTAGTTTTTGCAAATAATTTCTGTTTTTTTAACGCCTTAAAACATGTCAACGGCACAGGTTTATGAGCACACGTATGGAAATGTTTGGAGATGCAAGAAAAGTTAAGAAAAAAGGTGTCGAAACATGCCCGAAACGTGTCTTTTTATGCAAAAAAAGTGCCAAAAAATTTGGAAACGTAGTGAAATTTAGAAAAATTGCTGCGCATTTGATTAAAATCTTTGTGAGCCACAAATTGCCCATATTAACACAGAGCTTTTGAGTACATCTTGCCTAAGTTAACAACTTTTTGCTATTGCGGTTTTTGCAAACAGGCCAGATTAACTATACAGAAAACTAGGGACAGGGACAGGCAAAAAATTTTCTTATTTTTAATTTTTACCACCAACAATAACTCCGCATGTATCGCCCCTATTATTGATAGCGATGTAGAAGTCCTTTGCTGCGCTGGGCACAGGAGGACCGAATTTTTACACACCAAATTAAAGGAGGCAAAAAATGTTGACGCGAAAAATGAAGAAAATAATTTTGTTGGGTTTGGTAGTGTTTGCTATCATAACCTTAAGTGAAGTTTATGGCGGGAATACATACACGGTTCATGACACAAATGAGCTCTACGATGCCCAACATGGCAGACCACCTTACCCTCCCCTAGAGGACGGTGACACAATAATACTTGAACCTGGAACCTATACATCAATCACGCTTGATCCCTGGTGTGCCCCTATAGACCCACCGGAAGGGAAGCATATTACTTATATCGGAAGCGGCATCGGAGCAACTATCCTTTACGGCGGTAAAGTATCTGCACACGAAAGTGCGTATATGCCTTGCGTTAACCTTGATCCGGGCAACTCGGCTGACGTGTGCAATTTGACAGTTCTGTGCGGTTACATTGCAGACGAGGTGAGTTGTAATGAAGTATGTGATTATTTATATCCCGGGTTCGACGAAGCAGGAATTGTCTGTAAGGATGCCAATCTTATAATGCGCGATTGTCTGGTTACCGGAGGCGACATGACGGAGTGCTATTGCGGTCCTTCGGGTTATAATGATAAATGGATTGGTGATACCAGTGGAATTTATTGTGAAGACAGCAGTTTACTAATCGAAAACTGCACAATTTCCATAGCCAGACTTGTACCTGAGGAACTATACAGGGCAAAATCACCAATAAAGATTAAAGGCAGCAGCAGTAATGTAACAGTAATAAATTCCAACATTTCCGGTAATAAGCCGAAAGATATGGAGGATTATTTAATAGGAGCGGCTATTAAATTGGAGAACGGAGGAAATCTCACAGTAGAGAACTGCACATTTTTAGGAAATAAAGGACGAGCTGTTAAGGCGGGGGCAGGTACAGGCGATGTAACAATAACCAACAACTGCATCATTGATGGAGGAAATATTGCTCCAGGATTACTGTTTGCCAACTCAGGAAAAATAGAAATAACGGGCTCCACAATAAGGAACTGTTACTCCTCTGCTTATAATCCTTATTCTTGTGCGGGAGCCGGGATTTATATAAGCAGTAGTCTGGCTAATATACTGATAGATAATTGTAATTTTACAGACAATACCACCGACAGTACCGAGGGCGGTGCCATTAATATCAACGGTTGTGCTTCAGGGACTATTAACAACTGCATAATCAGTAGGAATGAAGCTATTGATTCTTACGGGGGAGGAATCAGTCTAGGTTCTGATGCCCCAAATGTTGCTATCAGCAGCTGCACAATCAGTGATAATAACGCAATTGGCGGCGGCGGAATTTATAATTATTCGAACGGAATAACCACCGTAACTCATTGCAGAGTAACAGGAAATAAAGCTCTCCAGCAAGGGGCTGAAGGCGGAGGTATTCTATCTGCTAATGGTGATATTGATATTATTAACTGTATGATAACGGAAAATGAAGCAGACACAGAACATGGCGGGGAAGGCGGCGGAATATGGGTGGAGAATACTAATAAATTGAACATTCTTAACTCTACAGTTGCGGATAATAATGCATACGTATACGGCGGTGCAAAGTTTGACATAATTTACGCATCTGCAGACATATATAATTGTATTTTCTGGGGAAATCGCGGATATACTTCTGACCCTGAGCTTAACAAGTGGCAGATACGAAATGCAAGCTACGATCATACAAGCGTAAGCCACTGCGATATAGAGCATTCAAAGAGTGTTCTATACGACCTGGGGTACGGCGAGGGCACCAAAGAATATATTGTCGACCTTAATTTTGACCTTTATCCCTATTCCCAAGAGTGGCCTGATGAAAGTCGTATTCTTGGCAGTGACCTTGGCGGCAACAAGGACGAAGACCCGCTATTTGCTTTGGATTACCACTTAAGCACAGCTTCGCTGTCGTGTATAGATCAAGGTGATGATGGTTTAGTTCCTCCTGACGAATTCGACCTGGACGGGGATGGCGACACCGAAGAAGATATCCCTTACGACATAGATACTCAGCCGCGCGTGATGGGTCTCTGGGGCCTGGTGGACATTGGAGCCGACGAATACGGAGAAGAGGAACCACAAGATAGGGTGTATAATATCAATCAAGAAAATTGGTATAACTACATTCAGCCTGCAATAAACGAAGCTATAACCGGTGATGAGATAGTGGCTTATCCAAGCACCTATTACGAGAACATCAACTTCATGGGCAAGGACATCACAGTGCGGAGCACCAACCCCAATAGCTGGGGTACAGTTGAGACAACAATCATCGACGGGTCAGGGAATCCCAGTTCACCTACAGTTCAGTTTGCTGGCGGGGAAGGTCCTAATGCGATATTAAAGGGGTTTACGGTGGAGAAGGGTAGTTCCGGTATAAAGTGCTATTGTTCTCATCCAACCATAAGTAACTGCATAATTGAAGAGAACAGCAATTGCGGCATAGACTACAGCAGCGCCCCCGCTCCTCCACCCGGGTTGACTGTTAAAGACAACATCATACGATACAACGCGCACGGAATAATGGCAGACTCCGGCGGCACTTTCGAGGAAAACCAGATTTACGGCAATGCCACAGGAATATATGGCGTGAATATGACCGCAGCTGTCAGCAATAACCATATTTACGACAACGATAAGGGAATATACGCACGTTATACAACCGGACCTATCGAAAGAAACCATATTTATGATAATAATAAGGGGATACACCTCCTCGATTATTCGAGCGCAGCAGTCCGGAATAACCTCATTTGCGGCAATGATTACGGAATAGAAGCAGAAACCGGTTCGCCCGTAACTATCAGCAACAACACTGTAGTAAACAATGCTTCTTACGGTATAGCAGGTTCCGGAAGCTCTACAATTTATAATTGTATAGCCTGGAACAACGGCGACGACCTTTACGACTGCAGCGCTACTTATAGCTGTATACAGGACGGCGATTCAGGCACAGGCAACATCAGCGTAGACCCGTGTTTTATTGATTCTGACTGCCATCTCAAATCGAACTCGCCATGCATTAACGCCGGCGATGAGGGCGTTAATTATGACGGCCAAACCGACATTGACGGCGATACGAGGGTTATCGGCCCGAGGGTGGACATGGGGGCCGACGAATACGGAAGGGTTTATAACATCACTCAGGAGATTTGGTACAACAATATTCAGGATGCGATAATCTCGGCTTCAAGCGACGATGTGATAGTGGTTTACCCAGGCACCTATTACGAAAACATCAATTTCGCAGATCTAACCATTCGAAGCATCGACCCGAATGACCCATGCGTGGCGGCGGCGACGATAATTGACGGCGGCGGATGCTACATTACTGTTGACATAGGACATGATGCGGTATTGAACGGTTTTACAGTAACAGGAGGGACCTGGGCCGGTATAAGGTGTTATTGCTCCGCCAGTCCGACTATAAATAACTGTATAATCGAAGATAACAGCATATATGGCATATACCACAGCAGTCCCTCCTATGTTCCCAGCTTGATTGTTAAAAACAGCATCATACGACACAACGGCTATGGAAGCAGCGATGGCAGTGGAATATGGACCGATAGCGGGGCCATAACAATCAAGGAAAATCAGATTTATGATAATCGCAGAGGAATATATGCCTACGTTGATTCAAGCCCAACAATCCGGAATAACCAAATTTATAATAACAATTATGGTAGTGGCAGCGCAGGAATATATCTGTACTACTGCACCGCAACTATTGAAGGAAATCGGATTTATGATAACGAACGTGGAATATATAGCCCCCCTTACGCTCATTCGACAGAGACAATCGAGAGGAACCGGATTTATAATAATGGTGTGGGAATATATAATGACGCAGAGTCGTATGGAACAATCAGGAATAACTTCATTTACGGTAATGGCTGTGGAATAACCGCTTTTTCGTCCATAATTATCAGCAACAACACCATAGCAAAAAATACCGAACAAGGCATAAATGATATTTTTGGAGTCGCGACAATTTATAATTGTATAATCTGGGACAACGGTGAAGACCTTATCGGCGATGCGACATACAGCTGTATCTCAAATTGCGAGTTCGCCGGCGGGGAGGGCAATATCTGCGGCGACGCCAACGACCCGTGTTTTATCGATGCGGATGTGAACAATTATCACTTGACTGAAAACTCTCCCTGTATTAATATCGGCGATCCGTGCGGTAACTACACAGGTCAAACCGATATCGATGGTGAGCCGAGAGTTCTTATAGGCAGAGTCGATATAGGTGCCGACGAAACATATTACTCTGGCGAACAGGGAACTGGCGGATGTAGCTGGCCGCCAATTGACCCCAATCTTACAAACTGGTGGAAGCTGGATGAGACCAGCGGGGAAACAGCATACGATTCAGCTGGAGACAGTGACGGGACGTTTAACGGCGATGACCCCTGCTGGACGGACGGTCTAATCGGAGGCGCGGTTGATTTTGACGGCGTCAACGACTACTTCTCGGTATCAAGCCTGAATACCGAATACAGTAATGGAAGCGTCTTTACAGTTGCCGGCTGGTTCAAGACGGACCAATCAACGGGAATACAGACGATTGTTGGGCAATGGTCGCAAAGCTGGGAAGCTGGTCAAGAATACTTTGGCTGGCAGGTGCTGGTGGAGAACAACAAAATCAAAGCAAGGTTCGCGTACAACGGAATTACTATAACAGACATAACGGGAACGAGCGATGTAAACGACGGCCAGTGGCATCAATTTGCGATGGTTCATAATGGGACGAGTGTTGCCGTCTATGTTGACGGTCAGCCGGAAAATTCAGGAACAGCAAACTTCAGTGTATACAATACGAAATTCCGGATAGGCGACGGCAGCTACGTATTCGGTTATCCCCCAACTCTGAAGGGCGGGCCTTTTAATGGGATAATAGACGATGTGATGATATTCGACAAAGTGCTGTCGGCTGGAGAAGTCGAGCAGCTTTATGATGAAGGATTAGAAGAATAAACTTAATGGCACAAGCCGCGTGATGTTTGAAGCGAATAGGAAAATAAAAAGCTGGGAGCGGATTAAGCTCCCAGCTTTTTGCTATGGGTGATAGTCAACGTGGTAACAGAAGTGCTTTGTCATTGTGGGTGCGGCAAACTTTCAATCAAAAACGTTGGTACCTAAACCTCCAAAATCCTTTTTTTTTAAATTTTTTCTATCCCTTTCCGCCTAATGAGTTACAAGGTTTTACCCCTCGAAAAATGTCCTATTTTTCGACTCAAATGCGCAGGTTCGTCCAATTATAGAAGGGCTGCATCTACGCCCTCTAATCGCCCAGAAGGGCACGGTCGTGGGGCCAGATGGCCCGGGTCAGAAACGACTAAATAATTTATATCTAATGGAGTTTACCTCGCCTTTTATAAGGCAGACGTAAACCAAAGCGGAGATTCTCTATAAATTATGAACAGGAAAATCAATCAATCAAAAATAACAAATTATGCAAAACGAACCCAATTTCCGATATGCAAAAATTAGCTTAACCCCTTATGTAGCAAAGGAATATAAAAATGTGCCGCGATGCTGAAACGAACCCAAAACGAACCCAATCAAACCCAATTTTAGCTCGCCAGAAGGGGTATCGAACCCAAACGAACCCAATTTGTGCCTACCCGAGGCAGCCAACCAGCTCTTTTATATTCGTGATATTATGATGAATACAATATTGTTTTATACCTTCGACGATTTTTGTTGTGCAATTCGGCTCGACGAAATTCGCCGTACCGACCGCCACCGCTGTCGCCCCCGCAATAATAAATTCAACTGCGTCCGATGCCGTCCGGATTCCGCCAAGACCCAGAATCGGCACCCCTCGCTCTTTAGTAACCTCATTATAAACCTTATTTACCATATATACTGCAATTGGTTTTATCGCCGGCCCCGACAGTCCTCCTGTTTTATTAGCCAGCACTGGTTTGCGACCTCCTATATCAATAACCATCGCCGTAAAAGTATTTACCAGACTAAGCGCATCGGCGCCCGCATCCACCGCCGCACGGGCCGTCACACTTATATCCGTGACACACGGCGAGAGCTTCACCATCAAAACCTTCTCACCAGCCGCCTTCTTCACTGCCGATGTAATCTCCGTCACCTGCGACGGCTCGGTCCCGAAACTTATCCCGCCCTCAGCAACATTCGGACAGCTTATATTCAATTCGAAACCGGCAATTCCTTTCTCCTCGGCCAATCGCCGCACCACAGCCACATAATCTTCAATGGTCTCACCCGCCACATTAACAAAAACAGGTACCGTCAGCTTCTCGATTATAGGCAGCTTTTCCTGAATAAAAGCATCCAAACCGATATTGGCCAACCCAATCGCATTAAGCATTCCCGAGTCTGTCTCAACAACTCTCGGCGTAGCATTTCCTTCCCTCGGTTTCACAGTAATACTCTTGGTAATAAACCCGCCAAGCTTATTCAGGTCGGTAAAGTCAGCCAGTTCATCTGCGTACCCGCACGTTCCCGACGCCGTAAACACCGGATTGGCCAGCTTCAATCCCGCAAATTCAACCGATATATCTATATTCTCCTTCATAATTTGAACACTACCTCCCTGCAATCAAATACCGGCCCGTCTTTACAACACAACTTATATACCGATTCATTTGAACCATTTACTTTGCATTCAACCACACAGCTCTGGCAAACGCCAATCCCACAGGCCATCATCCGCTCCATACTAACCAGACAATCTATTCCTTTATCTTCTGCAATCTTCGCCATTCTCGCAAGCATCGCCTCCGGACCGCAGCCATACATAATCGTATCCTCGGCCGACAAATCTCGCCGCTCAAGCCATTGCAAAAAACAATCTGTTATAAACCCCTTGTATCCCGCAGAGCCATCGTCCGTAGCTATTTTCGATTCTACACCGAGCCTGGCAAACTCATGTAGCGAAAAACCCAATCGCTGCGAAATCTCATCTAACGGTTTCTCAAAAGGCAGCTCCCACCTTGACTTAGCACCTGCAAACGCTATGGCTTCAATATCAGGACAATCAGTTACAAGAACATTCGCCAGATGGATTAAAGGCCCGGCACCCATTCCTCCGCTTAAAAGCAGGGCGGTCTTCTTATTCACCGGCATCTGGAAACCGTTGCCCAAGGGCCCGATTACGCTGACCGAATTGCCCGCCGACAAGGTTGTCATCCGCAACGTAGCCGGCCCAACAACACAATAAAGAATAGCGACCCTCGTTTTACCTCTCTGGTGGCGGACATCACAAAAACTAAAAGGCCTCCTTAGTAA
>CAZDQP010000010.1:0-35525 GCA_964507485.1 uncultured Pirellulales bacterium
TTATCCTGCTTCACATTGGAACAAATAACATCGATACCAGCCCTGACGATGTCGAAGACATCCTGGACGAGATTGATAGGTATGAATCTGATTACAGCACAGAAGTTACTGTCTTTGTAGCCCGCATAATCAAAAGGTTCGGCTTCGAGGAAACCGTTAGAATCTTTAACGATAATGTCCAGGCGATGGTACAGGATCGTATCAGTAATCCTAATAATCCTGCTTATCCCGACAATATCGTTCCCCCCAACGACATAGATATGGAGAATACTCTGATTTACCCTGATGACTACTCTGACACTGCCCATCCCAATAACACCGGCTATGCCAAAATGGCTAACGTCTGGTACAACGCCTTAACCGGAAAGAGAACACTTACCTGCTCATCAACAGAGGGCGGGACCATAACACTGCCCGGTGAAGGAGTTTTCGACTACAACGATGGCACCATTGTGAATATATCAGCAGTGGCTAATTTTAATTTGAATTATTCCTTCGTTAAATGGACAGGTACAGCCGTTGATGCAGGCAAGGTAGCAGATGTAAACTCCAACAACACAATGATAACAATAGACGGCGACTATACGGTGATTGCAAACTTTGCTCAAAATGGGAACAAACTTGAAGAAATCAACCAAAGATTGGAGTTTAAGACCAATGGCGATGTTAATGACTTTACTGCCTTTTACACTGCTAATGGCTGGTATTTTGATCTGTCAGAAAATTTTGCAATCCAAATAGACTTCCATTATAATGACATCAGCGTATTAGAGGGTTGGATCGGAATAAGCGTGGGAGATGATGTTAATTACATCTCAATATCGACGGGGTCTGATAGCAACGAATCATACTTCTATTATGAAGCAGTTGTCGATGGGAACATAGTGCTAGAGAAAGAGCCAAGGATTTCTGATGATGGAACATTATATATTTCGTATGATGCTGCCCCAAAGAACTTCTACGTGAGCCACATCGGATTCGGAAGCCAGAACGCCTACGTCTGGCAAGCACCTAATCCCCTACAAGGCCAGTGGTTATTACCAGTCGATGTATTTATTGGAGGTGGTTCTGCTGGTGCCTCTCTCGGTCCAGGCGAAGCCTATTTAGATAACTTTATAGTTATAACAGCAACGCTTATTGATTGGCCTCCTATAACTGACCTTAACAGCGATGGTTTTATTGATTGGGAAGATGTTAGGATAATGAGTGAAAACTGGCTTGATTCCGGCACAGGCGATATCTATAAAGATGAAAATGATATTATTAACCTTATGGACTTCACTGAATTAGCCGAGGCTTGGTAAGTATGTCCTTCCCAGTTTTTTCACAGCAGCTATAGTGACGTTGTTCTTAGTGTAGTTTCTCAGACAACTTCGATACTATTGTTTTATTTGCTGTTTGAGTTAGATATACTGCTATTGCAAATAGCAAATCTTAAAGAGTAAAATCATCTTAAGTACAAGAATCATATCAATTCTTATAAAACCTCATCTTCAAAGACAAGAGGCTCTTTATATACACTCCCTTATTTTGTGTGAGTTTGAATATCAACAACGGTATTCTCCAAGAGTTCATCCATTTTTTCAGGTAGATCTTCTAATACGGGTTTACCATTCAAAGGCAGAAAGACAGTAAAAGTTGTACCTTGATTTACCTCACTTTCTACTTCAATTCTGCCACCATGTGCCATCACGATTTTGTTCACTATAGGAAGTCCCAAACCTGTACCCTTAGTCTCCTGCCCGGGCTGATGTACTTGATAAAACGGATCGAATATTTTTGGAAGAGCTTCTTTAGGCATCCCTACACCTGTATCTTTGACTTGTATAACCAAATCTTCACCTTCGTGCTCAGCAGAAACGGAAACCTGGCCATTTTCGGATGAAAACTTGATTGCATTACTAATTAAGTTTGTTAGGACCTGCATAATTCCATCGCCATCAAAATTGGCTTTAGGCACGTCATCAAGTTTGATGGAAAGTTTTACCTTCCTCTTCTCAGCATATAGCGTCATTGTATGACACGCATCCTTAATAATTTCTCCGATATCGTTCTCCTGCATATTAAATTCCATTTTATTAGCACTAAGTTTTTGAAAATCCAAAACTTCATTAATTAATCTGGCAAGTCTGTCTATATTTCTCTTTGCGACATTTAAGAAATTTTTCTGGTCTTTATTAATTTTTCCAGCTACCTCCTCTAAAACAATGGAAATTGCTTCTTTCATAGACGCTAAAGGTGTCCGCAGTTCGTGCGAAACAGTAGATATAAATTGAGATTTTGTTTCCATTGTCTCTTTTAATTCCCGTTCTGCCCTCTTACGTTCAGTAATATCTGTGATGACGCCTATCGAACCTATTAACTTTCCCTCAGGGTTTTTCAGGACACTCAGTGAAACATCGACATCAATCAGGTCCCCGTTTTTCTTAATCATCCTGGTTTCCAGATGACGCTGTAATCCTTTCTGCCTAATGTTGAGAGCTCTTATTTTCTGCCACTGTCCTTCTGGATAGAATGATTTTACCGGCTTGAGATACAAATCCTCTTTGCTCATACCTAGAAGATTTTCTGTAAACTTGTTCCAAGAAATTATACGCTCCTCTTCATCTACAAGTGAGATAGAAACTGCAGAATTTTCAAAGATAGTTCGGTATTTATCTTCAGCCAATCGGCGTTCACGCTCTGCCGCTTTATTTTTGGTAATATCATTAACAGCAAGAACTACACATCTGTAACCATCTATCACTATAGGTACGCCATTAATAAAAAACCAGCGTGTAATTTGTTTGTCGTCAATCTTGAGCGTAAGTTGTATCTCCACGTCACGAACGGGTTGCTGTGAATCTAATACCGTATCTATAGTTTTATAGAGTTCACATGCTCCACAAGTTGGACCTTTACCACATCCTTCTCCGCCGCTAACCGCATTCACACAGCTTAGTGCATTACCGAATTGCTGATTAATAATCTCTTGATAATCTTTGTTAAGCATCTGCCTAATAGCATCATTGATACGCTTGACCAACTTATTTTCATCGATTAGCATCATCCCAATGGGCGCCGCGTTAAATATTGCCTCTATATTTTTTTGCTTTTCAGTAAGTTCTTTACTAATCCGCTTGCGCTCAATGGCATATCGCACAGAGCGAGTCAACAAATTGCTATCAATCTGTCCCTTTACGAAATAATCCTGCACCCCCTCTTTCACTGCCATGACTGCCGTTTCTTCGTCTCCAAGACCGCTTATCACAATAACGGGTACATTCGGAGTCTTAGTATGTATTGCAATGAAAGATTCAATTCCCTGACTGTCCGGCAGACCAAGGTCTAGGAACACAACATCAAAATGCTCTTCACCCAGAAATTCAAGCGCAGTATCAAGACATTCTGCAGACTTTATGTCTGAAATAGGTAGAGCCGATTGAGACAATAGCCTTTGAAGCAATTTTCTATCAACTATGTCATCTTCAACTATGAGTATATTCAGCTTTTGAGTAACACCGTTCCCCATTTTTATTCTAAATTTTGTAGATATCTCTTCTGCTGGTGAATTGCCTATCGTTTAGCCTTATTTGGATTTTGACTTGTTTTTGTACATTATCGTTGGACTTTATCTCCCAAGACGTTTGATATTTTCCCCATCAGCTCTGGGAAATCAAATGGTTTGGTAACATAATCAGCAATACCGAGTTTGGCAGCTTTGGCTATATCTTTTGCCTCGCTGAAAGCACTAAGCACTATTACAGGTATATCCTTTATATCTGGACTATTTTTGAGGCGTTCAAGCATCTCGTGGCCATTCATAACTGGCATACTGATATCCAACAATATAATGTCCGGTTTTTCGCTTGTTGCTTTTTCCAATCCTTCTTTTCCGTTAGCAGCTGTAATAACCTCAAATTCACAAAACTCAAGACGGTATTTGACAGTACTGACTATATCAACTTCGTCATCAACAACAAGAATCCTAGCGTGAGATGTTTTCTTTTTTGATTTAAATAACTCCAACATTATAGTTTCCCTTATGTAATCTATAAATTTTCCTGTATTTTCTTAATGACAAAATCGCTTTGCTAATTTTCCTATCGACCCAAACCAATTATGGCATTAGCAAAGAATACCACTAACGTAATAACATAAGCATTCATATTCTTGTTCAGAGATATCTAATTATATCTTTTTAAAAGTCGCAAACTGCCACTAACCGTGTAACAGGGTGAAAAACTCAATAAAGGCGCAAAAGAAGCCCTAACCCAACAAATTAAGAATCTCTCAGAAAAGTAAGATTATCGGTCGCTTAACCAGCCATTTTATTGGCACTGACAAAGCTACTACTTATTTTTAGCATTATATTTTCATATCACCTGCAGATTGCTCAAGTTATATAGATGGAAGCTTCTCATTAAGTCCTCACTGAGCAATGTCGATAGTGATTGTGGGCATGCATAGCTACATGCTCAAAAAATATTATGCAAAAGCAAGATCACATAATTTCATATATACTTGAGCAAAACATCCTCGATGAAAAAACCGTACAAAAGATTCTGGAAGAAAGTGAAATAAGCGGTCAAAGTCTAATCAGTATTCTTAAAAAACATAACTTTGTAGACGAAGACCAGCTTGTCAGGATAATTGCCGCTGGTAATCAGATAGAATTCGTAAACCTTTCACCTGATATGATTAACCACCTAGCTGCTCACCTAGTAACATATGAGATGGCAAATCGACACAATATAATCCCAGTAAAAAAAGAAGGTAACAAATTACTGGTAGCAATGAGTTCACCCTTGAATCTCGCTGTCAGAGACGAATTAGAGATAAGAACAGGTCTTAAAGTTGTGCCTCTGGCGGCCACACAGAATGCCATTAGACAAGCTATTACATATCATTTCAATGTGAAAAATGTAACGCGCCAAGCTATAGCTTCTATGCGTTTAACAACAGACAGTAATAAGGATGAACCAACAGAGATCAAACCTGAAGACAAATCACCACAAGTTACAAATGCCCCTGTTACAAAGTTGGTTTCTTCCATAATAAGCAGTGCTATTGATGCGGGGGCAAGTGACATACACATTGAGCCACAACAACCTGATATGAGAGTTCGGTACCGTATAGACGGAATCTTGCACAACGCGATAAGTGTGCCCTCATCGGCACAGCTTGAAGTAATATCCCATATCAAGATTACAGCAGATATGGATATTTCTGAGCAAAGAGTTCCTCAAGATGGTCACATGAATGTGCGGCATGATGGCAGAGAATACGATATGAGAGTTTCGTCCTTACCCGGAGTAGGAGGAGAAAAAATAGTTATCAGAATTCTCGATAAGGACGCAGCTAAATGGTCACTTGACGCTGTCGTGCCATCACCTGACGATAACCGAAAATTTCGAGAATTGGCCAGCAACCCCTATGGAATGTTACTTCTGACCGGCCCAACTGGTAGCGGTAAAACCACTACGCTATATTCGGTTTTACAACTGCTAAACACTCCTGAAAAAAATATCGTTACTATTGAGGACCCTGTGGAGTATCGCCTCGACGGTATTACACAGCTACAAGCCAAACCAATTGCTGGGATAACATTTGCATCAGCATTGCGAAGCATAGTTCGGCAAGACCCTGATATCATACTAGTAGGAGAAATTCGTGATCTTGAAACAGCAGAAATAGCTATCAGCGCTGCTCTGACAGGACATCTTGTGCTAAGTACGTTACATACCAATGACGCTGTGGGCGCGATATCACGTTTAATCAACCTCGGAATAGCACCTTTTCTTGTTGCTTCAGCTCTCTTAGGTTCTATAGCCCAGAGGCTTATAAGGAAATCCTGCTCCAAGTGCAAGCAGGTCTATCATCCATCCGAAGATGATTTAAACCATCTGTTCGGCGAATCTTATGGGGATAAAAAGTTAGAATTCTATCAGGGAACAGGATGTAACAACTGCCATAATACTGGATATCATGGACGAAAGGGTATATTTGAGATACTTCCTATTTCTCCGACAATAAGGAAATTAATCGTAGACGAAAGCAGTGACGATGTAATCAGACAACAAGCGATTAAAGAAGGTATGAAAACTCTTCATAAAAGCGCCGCCAATGAAGTTCTCTCCGGTGCGACAACAATAGACGAGATAATACGAATTATCAATGTGAGGATAGAATAATGGCAACCTACCAATACGTGGCAAAAGATGGAACAGGTAGGAAATTTTCTGGCATATACACCGACATCGATAATGTTATGGGCCTACGAGAGGAACTGGCTAAGATTGGCTATGTCCTCGTAAAAGCTCGCCGGAAAAAGAGCTCAACGGTGAAACGCGGAAAAATAAAACGTTCGGAAGTGATGACTTTCGCTTATAAGTTCGCGGAGATGTATTCGGCAGGTTTATCAATAGTGAGTTGTATGGAAACACTGGAGGAGCAGACCGAAAATCAGGCCTTCAAGAGTGTAATTACCGATATTAAACAAAGCATACAGACCGGTTCAAGCTTAAAAAACGCCTGCGAAAAATACAGAAACATATTCTCAGATTTCTTTCTCGGAATGATCGAGGCTGGTGAGACAGGAGGGAAGCTGGGAAAAACGCTCGATATGAGTGCTGTGTACCTAGAAAAGCAAACAGATATAAGAAGAAAGGTCATTTCAGCATTCGCTTACCCTATTATAGTCACTATTATGTGCTTTGCAGTTATTACTTTTTTACTAATTTTTGTTATACCAGTCTTTATGAAATTATACAAGCAAGTACATGTACCACTGCCTGGTCCGACCCGACTTCTTGTAGGCTTAAGTTCTCTGGTAACAGAACAGTGGTGGGCAATCCTCATTGTTACAGCAGCGGGAGCAATGATATTTAGATGGTTGATATATAACTCACAAGTACAAGCATGGTGGGATAACTTTAAACTGAATATGCCTGTCTTTGCCCAACTGAATCGCATGCTCGTGGTCTCAAAATTCACACGGACTTTCGCAATGTTGGCTTCAGTTGGAGTATCGTTGATTAAGGCTCTGGATGTAGCAAGCGAGGTTGCTCATAATCACAAATTGACCGAAATTACCAAAGAATTGAAACAAGAGATTAAGGCAGGCAACCCTGTTGCAAAATCATTTAAACGCTACGCAATTTTCCCTCCGCTGATTATCCAGTTAGCTGCTTCTGGTGAACAAGCAGGACAATTGCCGGAAATGTTGAACAAAGGCGCCGACCTTCTTGATAAAGATATCAACAGAGCAACAAACGCTTTGCTTGTGAAATTGGAGCCGACCTTGACATTGATTATGGGCGTTATTGTTGTATTGATACTTTTAGCGGCATATTTACCTATGTTCGATTACATGGGTCATTTGAAATAGTCAGAACTACAACAAGACAAACACTGCCACTGCCGTCCGGATAAATAAATCTTGACAGAATCCTGAGGATTTTTCCCCATTTTAACTAATAAATTTGGATAAAACGGATTTTTGCGTTATAATTTACTAAAAGAGGGAGCAAATATAAATACCAAGCGGTTACCTCCGATAAAAATGCTTTTTAAAAGAAGGGTATGTTACTGGGCTAATTTACAATCTGACCTGATATTTTCTCATTAGTTCTCTAAAGTAGGCGATGTCTTATGACGACTATTTATTTGGTTTAATTAATGAAAAGAAGTTTTTAGAGAAGGGACAAATTATGAAACTATCGAAAAGCAAAAAGGGCCTTACATTAATTGAATTGCTCATTGTAGTTATAATTTTAGGGGCGTTGGCTGCAATTGCAATCCCAAGAATGTCTCAAAATTCAAGCAACGCCAAATTGAGAGCATGCCAGGCTAATGTCGCCACGATAAACACACAAATCGAAGCTTATTATTCGGAAAATGAGGTATGGCCGGACTTGGACAATGACATCTTGGGCAGCACAGATTATTTCCCCGATGGCACCCCAGCGTGTCCGAGTAGCGGTGACTATGATATGAACGGTACTACACACCGTGTTTCTTGTGATGCTACCGGCCACTAATCAAGGAAGTAAAGCACTTACAGGGCTTATAAAATAAAAAGGGATAACTCGCATATAGGAGGAACTGCCCTGTGGCAGTTCCTTTTTTTGCTTGCTCATCATGGATTTGTATTATGAAAAAGAAGAGGAAAGCTCGCACACGGATTGAACTGCTTGCAATTGTATTGATTTTGGTTGCAGTGACATTAGTTGTAATTACCATTCCAAGAATGTCAAGAAACTCAGCCTCTGCTAAGACCATGGCTTGTAATACTAATATCGCCATGATGAACACACGAATAGAAGCGTATTACTCAGAGTACGATGTGTGGCCAACTGACTTAGAAATTATCACGAGCGATGCAAACTATTTTCCAAAAGGCACTCTTTCATGCCCGGCTGGTGGGCGGTATTCAATTCACGATAAGACTCACCGCGTTTCCTGCAGTGCTCACGGCCACTAATCAAGGGACTGAAAAAAGACTGATATAGCTGTGTACAACAGAATCGCTTTGCTGGTTCTTTGTTTTGTCTGTCCATTGCGGATTTGCATTATGAAAAAGAAAAGTAATGCCCATACACTGGTAGAACTGCTTGCAATTGTAATGATTTTGGCCGCGGCTGCATTTATAGCAATTCCAAGGCTTCGCTTTGCTGCTGTATATAGTCAAAAGGCTGACACAGTATCGAGAAAAATTGTCACCGACCTTCGCCGAACACGCCGACTTGCTATTACCGACGCCGCAACTAACTCCAATGGTTTTGCATTAAATAGAAGCGGCTCAACCTTCGAAATAGAAGACCTGAGTGACAGTACAATAGTTCCAAACAGCACATTTACCGTCGATTCGAAAATAACTTGCTCTGGCGGAACAACTTTTCAATTCGGGCCATTGGGAAATTTGCTGGGCGGAAGTGATACACAGCTTGTTATCTCGGGTGGCGGAAAAACATTTACGATTAACATAACTTCAGCAACAGGTATGATACAATGCAACTGAAAATTGCAAAACGGTTCGCGGGATTAACTCTGATTGAAGTTGTTATCGCTTCGGCATTACTTATTGCCGCAATAGTGCCAATATTGAAATGTTTAACCGTTGCTCACGCCAGAGCCACAATAATAGAGCACAAAACCCGCAGTTTCTCTCTCGCCCAGACCAAAATCGATGAAATAAAAGCTCGCTCTATCTATAATTACACCAACAGTGGCAGTTCATTCGCAGAAAGCAGCACCTCTCTTGATGGTTCATACCTGTGTAATGTAACAGACGATTCCGACGATGCTCTTAAGACAATAACGGTTTCAGTCGGTTTTGATTCAAATGGCGACGCTAGTCTCTCGTCTGATGAATACAACATAACATTGGCGACACTCCTTGCCAGAAGATGGCCTGATTAACCCGCCAGATAAAATTTATAGGACATTCTCGCTGGTCCGGATATTCTTTTCTCGCTTTAATTACAACGTCTGATAAAAGCAGGCTTTAATACCAAACAGTCCAGTTTTTCTTCAGTTTTTTCGGTCCTTGTTTTAATAGCGGATAATTCAAAACTCGCATAACGACTGCTTTGTCTTATGCCGAAAATATCAACAATAGCGCTAAAAAAACGTGGTGATAAAATGTTTTACCGAAACAGAGAATTTCGGAGCCGTCCGGCTCTAACCATTCTGGAGATAATTATAGCTTTGGCTATAACAACCATCATCTTCGCGGCGGTGCTGCCCCAATTCAGAGTCATCAAAAACGGCTGGGACAACAGACAAGCAAGTGCTGAAGTCATTCAAAATGGCAGGGTACTCATAGACCATATATCCCGCAATCTTTCAAAGGCCGTTAAAATAACTGATGTAAGCGAATCCACCGAAACCGATGGCTTCATAGAATTCCAGGATAACGATGGCAACAACTTCAGATATGATATCAACAGCACAACCAGCTATGTTGAATTCGGTCTTATTGGTGCCCTTGCAGATCTTGCAGGACCGGTCAACGACCTGCAGTTTACCTGCTACGACGCCTGTGATTTGGACACAGCTCTGGATATAACCACGGCAGACATTAACGACATTCGCTATGTTGAGGTGCAAACAACCTTAATAAACTCGCTTTCATCCGGCCGAGATATAACCTTCACCGCAGCCGCCTACCTTCGAACCAACGACGAAGAAGCTTCTGATGAATGTGATCCAAATCTTGTTGCTTGGTGGAAGTTAGATGAGACTTCCGGCTTAGACGCCAATGACAGCACTACTAACAGCAATGACGGCACACTGAGGAATATGGCCGGTACCGAATGGACTGATGGAATAGTGGGCGGCGCTTTGAATTTTGACGGCAGCAACGACTACGTAGCTATTCAAAATTTATACTACGACGGCAGCAATTATGCGGAAGTCACCGTCACCGCCTGGATTCGCACTAGCGACGGCACCAACCAAATAATTGCTTCCTATGACCGAAATGAGTACTGGCGGCTGGAGATTAACGGCAGCGGCGGCGGAACTGGTCAGATAGGTTGGGACGTCCGAACCAGCGGCGGCCAGGTAGATTATGGCAGTTCCACTACGGTTGATGACGGTCAATGGCATCATGTAGCTGGAGTCTTTGATAACGGAACCCTAATTATCTACATCGACGGTGAGCCGGAGGACAACCCGGACACCTCCGGCGGAAGCACCTTCGGAAGAGGAGTAAGAACGCGATATGGTTTCCTTGGAGTAGGCTCAGAAGCAACCTCCTTTGATGGCAACAAAGGGCCGAACAACTACTTTAACGGCGATATGGATGACGTTCGAATTTACGACCGCGCTCTGGATGCCAATGAAATCGCACAACTCGCTGAAACCCTCAAATTTGTGGATTTCAACGAGGCCAAAGTCGGTTCCGACAATACGTCAATCACAATCCCAACACCTGATACAAATGAGGGCGACCTGCTTATCGCCGCAGTTGCCACAGATGGAGATACCTCACTAACGTTGTCGCCGCCTGCTGGTGAAGGCTGGGTCGGAATCGTCTACGATTACAGCAACCAGGTAACGCTCGGTGCTTGGTATAAACTTGCAGATGCTTCGGAATCGTCCAGCCACCAGTTCTACTGGACAGGTTCCGAGAAGGCCTATGGTTGGATTATGCACTTTACCGGCCACGACCCTACAAACCCTATTAACGCCTACTCGACCTACGGCGAGTCCAGCGGCACACCAACCAGTCCTACCGTAACTACTACGGTCAACAATTGTATCATTCTTCGTTTAGGAGCATTTGATAACGACGATATCACCGAAGGCGACACCGGACTTACCGGCCATACAACAATTACAATGACCGATAGCGGTAGCAGTGGCGCTACATTGTTCTCGGATGGCTTCGAGAGCGGAGGATTCGGCCAATGGACACGAAGCAGCGGGAGCAGTTGGGACATAACGACCGCCCAAAGTCATTCCGGAACCTATTCGGCACATGCTAACAGATATGATTACTATATAATCTCTGACCCGATGGACACGAGCTCTTACAGCGAATTCACAATTGAGTTCTGGTATCGATTATGGCGTACTGAAGGCAACGATGCCCTTTTGTATTTGTATGACGGCAGTAACTACGACCTTTATTACGATTTTGGCACTGCCGCAGAAGGCCAGTGGCTGCAGTACCAGCCAGTAATCACCGACGCCCAATATCTCCATTCTAATTTCCGTATCGCATTTGTAGCTGTTATGGACAATAACCCGGAAAATATTTGGGTAGATGATGTGTCGGTAACCGTTCCCGGCACCGGCATGGTCTCAGGAGGTGCCGGCTATCTTAAACAGTCTGCCGCCGGCAGCAGTGGAGCCGTGGATTTCGCGCTTACCGCATCCAGCGCGTCTCAAATGATAACCATAGCGATAGCTCCAGCTGATAACAGCAGTGGTGACTGTGGTGGCACTATATATCCATAGGAAATTATGAAAAAAATGCTAAGAAATAATGGTTCGGTTCTCTTAATAGTAATATTTGTCATAGTGCTGCTATCTGCGATCACCATCGGCATACTCGAAATGCATACCGAGGAAATACAGCTTATGCAAAATCAAATCTGGGCCGCCGAGGCCATGGCAACCGCAGAAGCCGGCCTCAACGGAGCCTTCTCTGAAATTCGGTCCGATTCAAGTTGGACAACTGGTTTTAGCAATAAAGGCTTCAACGGAGATACATATGATGTTAATGTCACAGGCACCTTACCGAATCGCACAATCACCTCCATAGCTACTACACCGCAGGGTTTTATCGCCACAGTAGAAGCCGACATAACTGTGGGAACCAGCAGCCCCTACGTAATCAGAATTGACAATTTAAGGTACAACGAATAATGCTCAGCTTGAAAACCATATACGAGACATTCAAGACCAGAAACGCATCGTTAAGATGGTTTACACCACGTAAGATGCTCAAAGCCAAGACTGCTTTGGGAGTGGATATATCCGATAAGCGGATAAGTCTGGCGTTACTTAAGGGTGATAAAAATGGAGTCGAATTACTCACCTCCGCCAATGCTCCTGTTCCTGATGGAGCGATTAAAAATGGCAACATTGAAGATGCTGCAATTTTAGCAAAGACAATCAAAAATCTGAAAAACCACAGCAAAATACGGACAACTCGCGCCGCTGTATCGTTATTTACCGAACCGGTTATTACGCAAATTATGGACATACCTAAACAATCGCCAAGTAACATAGGCCAATATGTCCACGACCAAGTAAAACACTTTGCAGTATTGCCAAGTAACAAAATTGCTTTGGACTTCTGTGGAGTTGCCGGAGCAGATTCGGAAGTAAGGCATGCAAACCGTCTTCTCGTTGTTGCTGCCGATGACCGAAAAGTAGATGAGATTGTAAAGGTCTACAGTCAGGCCGACCTTACTGTTGAGATGATTGAGCCGCCACTGCTCGCTTATATAAGAGCACTTTACTCCAAGAAGATAGCAGGAAAATTCGATTGCAATGTGCTTATAGTTATATTGCGGGATAACACTTTAACTCTGTGCGTGTTCAGAAGACAGGCTATAGATTTTGTTAGAACCAATAGTATAAATAAAGAAAATGCTCCGCCGAATGATATCTGTCAGTGGCTTGCTGAACAGATAAATATGGTTATTCAATTTTACGATGTCGAAAATCCAAATAGTTGTGGTAAGTGGGAAATCACTGCAGTAGCGGATTATGTGCAATTGCCTGAGAATGCGGAAGCGAAACTTAAATCTCAAGTTACAAGTGCCAATTTACAGTTGCTAACAAGTGTAGATATCTGTCAAGACACCGTTGTTTTTCAAACCAGCGGACTCACTGACTGCCAGCAAACTGATAAACCTTCACTTGCAGCAATCGGACTGGCCATGAAGCTTTTGGACACAAATGCTCATAATTTAGGTGTGAATTTGCTCCCACCTGAACTAATTCGGATCAGATCTGCTCAAAGAGGAGCTCTCATAACAGCAAATATTGCTGCAGCAGTATTACTGATTATGATATTAGCAATCATTGTGCCGGACTGGAAAATAAAAAAACTAAATCAAAATATTAATCGTAAAAAAGTCAATCTAATGCAGGATGTGCGTACTTTGACTGAAAAACGAGCATCGGTGAATAAAAAAATCAATGCCGTAACTAATCAAATTAATCAATTAAACGACATCTTGGGCTCCCACCATGATATAAACTGGCCTTCCCTGCTGAGTGACATTGGAAAAGCAATACCCAGAACTGTATCTTTAACCGCACTGTCCAATGGAGCTAATTCCGTTGTGCTCCTGAAAGGTCTGGCTGCATCAAACGAAGCTGTCTATTGGTTTATGGATAGGCTGAACAAATCCGAGCGTATAAATACGGCGTCTATCACTCAGACAGAAAGAAATAAGCAGGGACTTATCAACTATGAAATCCGTTGTACTTTGACTCAGGTAAAGGAAAACAATGATGTTAATTGATAATCTAGCCAACTTGAACAACTCAACAAGAAACGCCATCTTTGCTGCGTTGGCTATAATAGCAACAATAGCAATGTATAACTGGATACTTGCTCCACACGTCAATTACCTGTCTGCAGCGCAACAGTATGAAACGGTTGTAAGTAAAGCTGTGGAGAAAAATAAAGCCATCGCTCGCGATGTTGAAAACAAAACGAAAAAGTTGGAAGAATTATACGAACAACTTGCAAAGTCCCGCAACACACTGTTTGCTCCTGGTGAGGCTAAAGCCTTCTTTAGTGATTTACAGGCCGTTGCCGAAGAAACAGGTTGCACAGTTCGCTCACTTAACTTGTTTGTCAACAAATCAATTTCGAAAGACAAGCGGAAGCAGACTGAAGATACTTCAGGTATTGTCGCCGATAGCGCAACGTTGAGTGTTACCGGCCAGTACGACAACATATTCAATCTAGTGGAAAAACTGCAAAACCATGCCAAAAGCATCTGGATGAATTCATTTGAGATAAAAACCATCGACTTCAATTCTGCTCAGCTTAAATGCGATATGACCATTACAATTTACATAATACAGGATAAGGAAACTGCTCTATGAATAAACCACGGTATGTCAAAAAAGTTTTCTGTGGTATTATTTTGGCCGCTGTCTTCTGTCACGGTTGGACACAAGCTCTGTCGGCAACTTCTGAATATGAACAAAATAACGCTTCGGAGTTTGGTCGCGATAATCCTTTTGCAAATTTCTTCGACAATAAAATATCCACAACACAAGAGGTTTCCCAACCTTCGCAGACAGTCAGAGAAACGCCGGATCTGTTTCTTGACACTATAACTTTTAAATCTCTAAACGCTGAGAGCTTTAAAACTGTGATTGAAGATATGGTTTCTCCGTCGGGTAGCATTTCTGTAGACAAGAAAAGCAATACCATAATTATTTATGATACCAAAGAAGTCTTGGAAAAAATAAGAGGGCTTGTGCCTCAAAAAGAAGTTGTCACCGAAAATCGTATTTTCAGGAGTTATCGAATTGTCTATGCTAATATCAAAGAGGTCGAGAAAACATTAAGAACGTTTATTTCAAACAGTGGCAGCATCTCGGCCAACCCAAGCACAAGCAACATACTCGTTGTGGATTTTGAGAGCAACGTCAAGGTCATTGATAACTTTGTCAAGGAGATTGACCGCCTGATGCAGCAGGTGCTCATCGAGGTAAGAATTTATGACGTAACCTCCACAGAAGGCTTCGATATTGGGGCAGAGTGGGACATCGGTCGAAACAACCCAATAACCAGTATTTCTAATACGGAAACCATTAACGAACTTACCGGAACTACCACTGCCGACACTACTACTGAAACAACTGCCACGGCTTGGCAACATAGTGACGCCGGAGTTGTGAAGAACACATCGGAAGCAACGAAAACCTACACTTACAGAAAAAGTAAACCCTTTATAGGCGGCTCCTTTGATGCAGATACCGCCGGTACAATACGCCTTGGTCTTCTCGATACGGTTAACGTGGATATAGCACTGAATATTCTGCGCACCCAAGTTGGCGCTAAGCTCCTCGCAAACCCACGTCTTCTGGTGCTTGACAACGAAACTGCCGAGTTCAAAATCATAAGCGAAATTCCATACACGGAAGCAAGCCAAACCTCAGAAGGTGGCTCGCTGACATCGATCCAATTCAAAGAGGTCGGCGTTGAACTGCAGGTTACTCCGCATATCACAAGGGACGGTATGATAAGATTGCACATCATTCCGGAATTCGGCGTTGTTGCAGAAGCAGGAGAGACACTCGAGAACGGCATTCAGACCGTACCAACAATTGATACACGTAAAGTTGACACAAAAGCATTAGTAAAAGATGGCCAAACTGTTGTGCTGGGCGGGCTTCGTAAAAGGCAGGTTTCGCAGGATATCAGCAAAATACCGCTTCTCGGCGATGTACCAATTCTGGGAACATTATTTACTGAGGTAAGCGAAGAGGTTGAAACTAACGAACTGATTATCTTTATAACACCGAAGATTATCGTCGAGCCGATTCTTTCAGCAAGTGAGCTTCAAGGCTTTGAAGCAACCGAATTCGATGGCCCAAAAGTAACTTATACTGAAGACGAAAAATAATACCACAAGTAACGTCGATACTTAGACCTCCATCCTAACACAGGTTAAAGCAACTGCCGCTAACAATCGGAAAAACACTTAACTCAAAAGAGAACCTTTTTTCACTGCCTTTGGATTAGCTCGATTAGACTCAAAATATCGGTTAACAACAGCAAAAATAATAAAGCAACTCCGCACCATAGCGAGCATCCTTCGACCACTGCAAAATTATCGCTTTGATTTTATCACTACCTATATATAATCTTCTCTATGAAAAACATCATTCTAAGCGAACTTTTCGACCAGATGGCCGACATTATGGAAATCCTCGGTGAAGACCGTTTCCGTATAAATACTTACCGCAGAGTAGGCCGGATTATCGCCGATATGCCCACTGATATAGAGACTCTTTTGGCCCGCGGCGATTTGGCAAAAACGCCAGGCATCGGCAAATCAAGTCTTGCTAAAATCGAAGAATTCGTAAAAACTGGTTCTATAAAAGCCCACAAACAACTGCTCGCTAAAATTCCGCCGACATTATTAGAGCTGCTTACTATACCAAGCATGGGACCTAAAGGCGTCAAAACAATCTATGAAAAGCTGAAGGTTAAAAACATTTCCGGTCTGAAAAAAGCTATTAAGTCCGGCTCTTTAGCCAAATTGCCCGGCTTCGGTGATAAAAAAGCCGCTGGCATAGCTAAAGGAATCGAATTTCTCGAAAAATCCACAGGCCGAATTCGTCTCGACCAGGCCATTGAGGCCGCAGACATTGTAATCGGATTTCTCAAAGAGCTAAAAGGCATCGCCAAAATCCAGCCTGCCGGTTCGCTTCGCCGTCGGGCAGAAACTATTGGCGATGTTGACATACTCGTCGCGGCCAAAAACGGCAAAAAAATCATAAACGCATTTACTAAAGCGGACTTTGTGCAGGAGATCATCGCCGCCGGACCAACAAAAGGATCTGTGATTATCCAGACAGAAACTACCCCTGTCCACGTTGATGTACGAGTCGTGCCCAAAAAAAGCTTCGGAGCCGCAGCACAATATTTCACCGGCTCGAAACAGCATAACGTGCGACTAAGAGAAATCGCCGTAAAAGCAAAATTGAAATTAAACGAATACGGCTTATTCAAAGCAAACAAAATGATTGCAGGAAAAACCGAAAAAGAAATTTACCAAAAGCTCGGCCTGGATTTTATCAATCCTTTATTACGCGAAGACCGCGGCGAAATTGAAGCAGCAAAAACACACACTCTACCCAAACTGATTGACTTGAAAGATATTAAAGGCGATTTTCACATCCACACAAATGCTTCCGACGGTAACGCAGAAATTTCAGAACTTGCCCAAGCAGCAAAAGATATGGGTTATAAATATATCTGCATCACAGATCACTCAAAGTCATCTGCAATCGCAAGTGGTTTATCAAGCAAACGCTTAGTTAACCAAATCAAACAAATCCGCAAGCTAAACGAAAAAATAAAAGGTATAACCATCCTCGCCGGCACCGAGGTTGATATCCTCGCAAATGGCTCCCTGGACTTCGACAATAAGTTACTTGCCGACCTCGATTTTGTAATAGCTGCGATACATTCTGGACTAGCAAGCCCCCGTGAAAAGGTAACTACCCGCACATTAAAGGCGATGGATAATCCGTTCGTTAACTGCATCGCCCACCCTACCGGTCGGCTCATTGGCCAGCGCGAGCCGATGGACATCGATATGGCTGCTTTAATCAAGCATGCCGCTCAAACACAAACAGCCCTTGAGGTGAACGCAAACCCCTGGCGTTTGGACCTTAAAGACACCCACTGCAAATTAGCAATCGATGCAAAGGTTATGCTGGCCATAGGAACTGATGCTCACAGCATTGCCGGCCTCGGCTTGATGAGCTACGGTGTAGCCACCGTCGCACGTGGCTGGGTAACGAAGGTCAATATCCTCAATGCGCTTTCAATTGCCAAAATCAGAAGTTGGGTTGCGAAAAAGAGAAAAAGATAAATGGTTAGGTAATTTGAGGAATTTACTATGGATATTTTACAAAGACCAAGTAAATTTACGGTAATAACACTATTAATTGTCTTGGTAGTTGTTAGTTTCTTATTAGCTCAGCAAAAAAAGGAGGTAAGTAAAATCAGTATCGGCGAGCGATTTCACAAGGAAACCTCATTCACACTGCGAGGCAGTATGGGCGATGTGCTTCGTACAAAGCCGCAACAACCACCTCAGTATAAGACTTATCCTGATGCAGAAAAGGTAGAATTGCCTAAGCCTGAATACACAGGAATGACAGTCGAGGAGACCATTAAGAAACGGCGTTCTATACATAATTATTCCCAAAAACCAATCAGCAAAAAGCAACTGTCACAATTGCTGTTTGCTGCACAGGGAATAACAGGAAAAATGTATGGCAAGGCCCTCCGTACAGCACCATCAGCCGGGGCATTATATCCGTTCGAAATCTATGTGATAGCCAATAATGTGCAGGATTTGAGACAAGGCATCTACCATTATTCTGTGTTAGACCATACTTTGGAATTGGTAAGGCCGGGAGATTTTCGCAGGCAAATCACGGATGCCGGATTGAGCCAGCAAATGCTGGGCGATGCGGGGGCTACTTTCGTTTTATCAGCTATCTTCGACCGTGTATGTTACAAGTATGGAGAACGCGGCTATCGCTATGTGTATATGGAAGCAGGACATATAAGCCAAAATATCTACCTGCAGGCAGTTTCCCTGGAGTTGGGTTCTGTTTGTGTCGGCGCTTTTTCAGATGAGAGAGTTAATAAACTGATTGATGTTGATGGGGTAAATGAAGCTGTTATTTACCTACATCCTGTAGGCGCTCCGTGAAATATGCTAATATTAATTATATTCTAAGTATTTTGCAGTTTTCGCAATTTTAACATAGATAACAGATTGCACTTTATACATTTAGGAATAATTTAAGAGAAGCAGGTAAAGTAACGAATGGGCGATACAGGACTCGAACGGAAAATCACAACCTGCTATTAATAAAGCACTTACAAAGAACCACCAAAACCAGAAGGTGCATAATCCGGTGCATCTTTTGACAATTTACCCCGAGTTGGAGCAAGTCATAACCGCTTGGCCGAACCTCCCGAAACATACCAAAACTGCTATTAAAACGCTGGTCGAAAAGGCCAGAAAGTGAGGTCGAAAAATGGCAAAGAGTATCAAAAGCCGGATTGAGAAAATAGAAAAAGAATTAGCCTTTGAGGATAAAACACAGTGGCTTCGTCTGCCGAGAAGTGTGCTTGGGTTAGACGGCGATCCAGATGAACTTGTTGAGATAAAGGGCTGTCGAACACTTGCGGATTTCTTAGTAACGGATTAGAAAGCAGAGAATAAAGGGTAACAAAAAGCAATAGAATGTAACGAATGAGCAAATTAAACGCCAAACAACACAGAGCGATACCATTTATCGTAACAAGCCCTACAATCATCGAGGGGGCTAAAAAGGCCGGTGTGAACCCAAAGACCTATTACGAGTGGCTAAAACAGCCGGAGTTTAAGGCAGAGCTTGACCGACAGCGAAACAAAATCACAGAAGAAGCGTTCAGGACTTTGGAACATAGCTTAACAAAGGCGATCGGAACCTTAACTAGCTTGTTGGATACTAACGACAGTCGATTGAAACGGCTCGTCTGTAATGACATTATCGACCATATCCTGCAACGCAAAGAGATTGAGGACTTGGACAAACGACTAATAGCAATAGAGCAACGATTGGCTGAATAGCCGGATCAGCTTCTTAGACTGCAAGATATTGAAAATCATTGCTATTTGCTCAAAATACTTTATTTTTTGATATAATGTTACAATGGTTTGCCCAATATACATTGGTATAGCGGGGTGGTCTTATACAGATTAGAAGAAAAAAGTCTCCGTAGGTGCCATCAATAGCAGTTTAAACTGCGTGAATTTAATAGGATGAAAGTTCAGCGAAAGCCTTTCTTATTTAAGCAGTCCAACTGGCGAAAGTATAGAGTTTACCCTAGGCTTCTCTATACAGAAGTCGCTTTTTTTATGCTAACGGTGTAATCGGCTACAACTTGTTGTGGAGTGAGATTAACACTTTGTTGGAGAGAATATACTGCTTTTGGAGTAGAGATTAAAAGTGGTTCGTTTATTATTTTTTGAAAAAACTGCTCGATTTTTCTCATTAATTTTCGCATATTTTTTGGGGTTATTATTCTTGTGCTACTAGGAAATTGTGCTCTGTGGTCATAGACCAATACTTTTGCAAGAATGATGGGAATAGGCTCCTGGCGGGATGGATAAGTTTTTGTAAACCATGATAAACTTTGAAGTAACTGTCCAGCGTCTTTCTTGTGCAGGGAATCCTCGTTTTGGTTTTTTGCTTCTATGACTAAAGATATATCTGGCCAGAGCCATAGATTGTCAGGTCCTTCGCCATATTCTTGTTCAGGTCTAGTTCCTTCTGCTCCCAAGAGTGGAGCTAGATTACATATTGCTTGTTCGATAATTGCAGGAGGCATATCAAAGGATAGTTTTGTTTTAAGATCTTGAATACTGGCAATAGCACCATTAGGATTTTCAAACTGTCTATACCATTTAAGAATCGTAGTTTGGGGGCCTAACTTATGAGTTTTTTTCGGTCTTTTTACAACACCGGGAGGACAAATCATCTGCTTGTTATATTCATAAGCAGCTCGTTGAACTTCTAAAGCTTCACCGCTATCTACATCATATAAGTAATTTGCGACTCTCTGCAAATACCAGCCCTTCATCCCTAGATCGTCTTTTACATGCTGATCCATGCTTTTTCGTAAAATATTTGCTGCTTTGTTGGGATCGTTTGATAAGGCTGCTTCAAAAGCCTTCCTTTCAGCATTTGCCATCTCAAGACGGTCTTGTGCTGTTATGCCAGAGGACTTTTTGCTAACGTTCCTGATTGTTTCATTGTAGAACTGCTTCCATCCTTTATCTCTTCTTAGACATTTTACGATCATATCCTTTGTTGCTTCTTCCGGATCGGTATCGTCTTCGATAGCTAGTTCTGCAAGTTCTATTGCTAAGCGTAATTGTGCCTGTGTATCTGTATTCATAGCAGATAGAACATCGTGCTTTGCGATGAAATGAGCAAGTTCATTTCCTACTAACAAAATCACAGCGTAATCAGCATGAGAACGTATTGCTCTACCCATTCCTTGTTCGATACGATAAATTAATCTGTTACGCGTGCCACCAGCAACTCCTATAAGGCTGTTATCATACCTATCAAGTATGCCTTCGCCGAATGGCATGCCGTCCAAGACAAGAACTCTGCAAGAGTTATCAGGCAAGTCAATTCCATCATACCGCTGAACAAGAACCGCAAAGTTAGTTTCTTCTGAAGTGCCTTTCAAACTCTCTACCGCTTCTTTAACTTCGTCTCCTAAGTATATTTGGGCTCCTACACTTTTCCATTCCTGGGCTTTTTGTTCACTTGGGGAAAGAACTACCACGTTTAGTTTTTTCGAAAGTTTAGCACATAGACGCATTACCCATTCTCGGTCTAAACTGCTGTCTATCAGTGACGGTGCTAATACCATCCGTTCCCCAAGACCTTTATCATTATTAGGGATCACAGGTTTTTTCGCCGTAGAAATGTCGCACCCCAATTCTCGCACTAATACCGAATCATCCGCAAGCGTAGCAGACATAAAAAGTCTATGAGCAGCTTGGTAGAATGCTTTACTTTTATGAATAGGCGGTATATCTGGGATGATCTCGATACCTTCTCCGGATACAACACATCGACACCATCTTAGTAGATCTCGGACATGCGGCGCGATGAATTGAAGCTCCTCATCATCAGCGTGTTTGCCAATTACCTTTTCAATTTCATCAACAAGACTACTCCAAATCCAACACGGTATTTCCATAAATTGATTTGGATCGTCATTCATGATATCGGTCCAGACAGCAGACTTAAACTGGCCACAGGGTTCATTAAGAATTTTTAGTAGTTGTTTCTTCAAGACACCATCTGAAATGTGAAGGGTAAAACAGTCACGAATTTCTTCAACACCTGCATGAGCATCATCAAGCACAATAGCACAGGGACGAAGCATAACATCACTTCTATCAAAAGTTGTTTTTGCATTAAACAATTTGTCATAGGTGCAAATAATTATAGCTTTAGCTGATGTTCCATCGATGTCCGGGAATGTTTTACCACCGGGATAAATAACTGACCTCACACCGAGTCTTTCAGACTCTGTTAAAACTTGTTCGCAGAGCTGTTTTGTTGGACACAAATAAACGACTGGTTGCTTTTTTTCTTCCATGAATGACCACAAATAGAGCAATCCGACAGCGGTCTTGCCTACTCCCGTGCTTATTTTAAGAATAAGGTCACGGTCATTTCTGTGACTGGAAATAAGCTGTAATGCTTCTTGTTGAGCAGGTCGTAGTTCTATGTGGGATGTTCTTCTGTCGAGAGACTCAAATACTGTTATTAAATTAGTTATATCTATTTCACGCTTCTTGCTTATGTGTTTTTTAAAATCGACCATTTCATTATTTCCTCAGATTATAATTAAACACTACAATTCAATAATGGCAACTGATCAGAAATCGAAAATCTATCGCTGCTTGTGAATTAATTTTACTTTATTTGTTGGTTGCCCACAACCTTCAAAATCTGTCCCGAGTTTTATCGCACTTTCGATGTAAAATGCTCCCGTTACGACATATATATGGTGTTGATTTTGCTTCTTTATCATCATATGAAAACTGGTTGAAAATGGATGGTTTTGGTGGTAGCATTACGGTTTCTTTATTTCTATAAAACCGTTGAGGGAATAGCACAATGGCGGAGAAATCGCCGTTATTAGAACAACTGGCAGCAAACTTTGAGCCGGGTAAGCTCATCGACTACTATAAATCCGCAATCCCGAAATTCAGGCCGATTCAGCCCGGAAAAGATGTTTCCGAAGTCCTGCCCAAAGACCCAAGATTCGAATCAATCACCCAAATCGGCGAAATCGAATACGACAATGCTAACCGGCTTGGTTTCTACATCTGCCCAATCAATAAGGACCTCACAGAAAGAACCTCAAAGAAGATTCAATACGACATAGGCAAGAAGCTCCTCAAGGCCGATTACTATGATGCAGGGATTTTTGTCTTTTATGGACCAAATAGGAATTTCCGCCTAAGCCTGATAGCCGTCTCATATCTCGGTCCCAGAAGAGAGTTTACAACCTTTAGAAGATATACCTATTTCGTCAGTCCAGACCTTACAAACAAAACTTTTATCAAACAACTTAGTAAATGCAAATTTTCCAATATCGATGACATCCTCGAATCATTCTCCATTGATGCAGTCAATAAGGAATTTTATACTGCGATTGCAGATAAATTTACTGAATTGACCGGCGGCTCGCGTAAAATCAGCTCTAAAAAGCGTGAAGAAACAAGCTTATTCGCATTTCCAGGGATACAAGAAAAATTACGAAGAGAGTTTGTGGTTCGTCTGATAGGCCGATTAGTTTTCTGCTGGTTCCTTAAGAAGAAACATTCAAAGGATAACATATCACTTGTACCTGAAGAAGTTCTATCGTTAAAAGCAGCCAAGAAAACCGACGGCTATTATCATAATATACTTGAACCCCTTTTTTTCGAAATTCTGAATAAGGAAATAAAAGACAGGCATAAGAAGTATAGGAACAACGGATGGGACACGATTCCATTTTTAAATGGTGGTTTATTTACACCGCACGAGGATGATCATTACACGCCTGACCCTCATTTAGGAATATCTCCAAGAGGTGACCTTGTAGTTCCTGATTATTGGATTCAAGAACTTCTTGAGATTTTTGAAAGATATAACTTTACAATTGATGAAAATACACCAATAGATATTGAATTATCTGTCGATCCAGAAATGTTGGGGCGGATATTTGAAAATCTGCTTGCTGAGATTGACCCAGATACAGGCGAAACCGCTCGCAAAGCAAGCGGCAGTTATTACACTCCCCGGCCTATTGTCGAATATATGGTCGATGAAAGCTTGAAACAATATCTTCTGACCAAAACTAATCTCTCGGAAGATAAAGTATCTCTATTGCTCTCCTATAGTGATGAAGACGCTAATTTCACCGATACTCAAAAAGATTCTGTTATTGATGCCCTCGATTCGATTAAGATTATCGACCCGGCCTGCGGCTCAGGTGCATTTCCAATAGGCATTTTGCATAAAATACTTCTCATTCTTCAAAAAGTTGATCCACAGTCCCGGAAATGGTTACAAAAGATACTTGCCAGAATTGAGAATGTTACCGCACGAAAAGAAATCGAAAATAAACTCAAAAAGGAGGATTGGAATTATATTCACAAACTCGGCATTATACAAAATTCTATTTACGGAGTTGATATTCAACCAATCGCTGTAGAAATTTCAAAACTGCGGTGTTTCTTATCATTGATAGTCGATCAAAATGTCGATGATGCTAAACCCAACAAAGGCATAGAGCCTCTGCCGAATCTTGATTTTCGTTTTGTATGTGGCAACAGCTTAATTGACACAATTTTCGGTCTCCCTGTCCAGCTTGGCATACTGACAAATCGTCCAGAAGTAAAGAAGCTAATTAGTAATATAGAGCAGAATAAAAGTGTGTATTTCAGTCTGAGTACTGAAGAAGATAAAGCTGAGTTGCAGGTCAAACTATTCCGTCAGAAACTTGAAATGGCAGAATATTTCATCAAATCCAAATCAGACGAAATATCTCACACTAAAGCATATACCGAAAAATTCTATGGCGGTGATGAGTTGACTAAAAAGGAGGCAAAAGAAAAGAAAATAAATGAAGTGCTTCGCAAAAACCTTAAAATTCTTAGAACGAGAGTAAATGAAGTACATGCTTTTCTTGAAAAGACAGCCATAAAAACTTACCAGGATATTGACAAGATTAGAGATACGTATTTTTCAGGATTTTTCGTCTGGCGAATAGATTTCGCCGAAGTATTTTTAGAATGTAATGGCTTTGATATTGTGATTGGAAATCCACCTTACGGTGCTACTTTAAGTAAAGAAGAAAAGAAACTATTTAAAACACTCTTCGATGATGTTCACATGCGCACACCGGATACTTTTAACTATTTTATATCTAAGTCGGTCAGAATATTGAATGATAGAGGAATTTTATCTTTCATTGTTTCAAACAATTTACTGTTTCAATATGAATGTTTAAAAACACGGCAGCTACTATTAAGTAAGAATCTCCTGACCGTGTTGAATTTAGGTGATGAAATATTTGAAAGCTCCATAGTTCCTTCTTGTGTTTTCCTTGTCCAAAATCACGTAAGAAATAATGTAAACTTTTACTTTGCAGATTTGAGAAGTTATGAAAGTAACTCAAAAATACCCAAAATAAATGAATTATTAAAGCCTTTTAAACTTGAGGATATTTTAGACACTCCCGGCTTTGTATTTGGTGTAAATCAACTTGCTGTAAAACTCATCAAGAAAATTGAGGCTTCCTCATGGAAAGTAGATGATATCGCTTCTGATGTGTCATATGGAATTTCAACGGGTTGTGACAAAGGATTGAGGGTGCATAAAAACCTCATAGATGAGTATAGATTGGAAAAAGAATTGCTGCATAAGGTATTGATAGGACGTGAGCTCGATAGGTACTTTTGCAAAGATACTAATCATTACATTATTTACACATCGCGACAAACTGAACTTGACAGATATCCTAATATAAAAAAACACCTTCTTCCCTTCAAAAGCGAGCTGATGAAAAGGAGTGAAACTAAAGAAGGAATTTTGCCTTGGTTTGCTCTGGGGAGACAACGCAAAAAAAGTCTATTCCTTGGTGGCAAAATCATCATCAGACAAACTGCAGATAGGATAATTGCCACCTATGACGATGAAGATTTCTTTGTTCTCAACAGTATACACGTTCTGAAATTAATGAAGGATTCTCCAGTTGCATATAAGTATGCTCTGGCGTTACTAAATTCGACACTTTCGAATTTTATTTACCAGCAGCTTTCACAAGAAGAGGGAAGAGTATTTGCTGAGGTGAAACCTAAAAACATACGCAAACTATACATTGCGCAAGTGGATAAAAACGAGCAGAAGCCATTTGTTGAACTTGCAGACAAAATTCTTGCTCTTACCAAATCCGAGGATTATCAAACAAATAAATCAAAGCAAGCTGAAGTCAAGAAATTGGAAGACCAAATTGACCAAATGGTTTATAAGCTCTACGGCCTTACGCCGGAAGAAATTAAGATCGTGGAAGGAGCTGACCAGTAAAATGGGAAAATATTTAACAAAAAATAATATTCTAATTCTCGCGGCTCTGATTTCTTTTGCGTTTGGTATATACTCCTGCTATGAAGAAAACTATCAAGCACTTAAGTCTATGATAATTTTAACGATAGCCTTTTTGTTTTTTGCTAACTTAGAAAAGATAGTAAAAATTAGGATTGGTGGGACTGGTTTTGAAGCCGAGACAAGAGATGTATCTAACACAAATTTAACACGAGTTTCAACAAAAATAGATAGTGCTGGTGGTACTTCACAATCAGAAACTTTGAAATTCAGTCTCTCTTCTACTTCACATATGAGCAGACTGTTTGCTTGTTTCTTATTGAAAACAAATAAAGCTGAGAGGCCAATTGAAATTGAGAAATTTGTTAATATAGTGAGGCCGCTTGTAAAAATGTCAACGCCAGAATTGAAAACTTATGTATATGGCATCCTGCATGGAATGGCTTGCAGTCTTAGTGGATGTATTAATTTTGATGATCAGACTCGCGTTAGATTAAAAACTCTTCCGAATGGATTTGAGACATATGTAAAGAATACCATTGAGTCATTGAAAAAACAGATTCCTATCTTTACTAATTATCTTAATAAAATCGATAATATCTCATAACCGTCAGGAGAATTTTTATCGTGCCGTCTGCCAGTTGGTTTGGAGCAGGATAAGCAAGGTAAACAGCGTTTAGAAAAGGAATTAGAATTTTAATAGGCGGAAGTCAGATGGCTACAGCAGCAGAAATATGCTTAGCAACGCTCTTCTACGAAAAGTGTTTCATAGCTTTTCTTGATATTCTTGGATTCGGCACGAAAGTAGTAGAAAGCCAGGACAGGATTGGCAAATTAAGTATTTTGATTAATTCCATTAAAATATGTGGTGGATTTCCTTCTGGTGCTAAGGAAGCAACCAATGGTCATGGCTCACTTCGAACAATTGATATTCGTAGCCGATTTTTTTCAGATACAATTGTGTTCTATTTGCATGAAAATGATGAAGACATCGCTCAATTATTCTTTATAATTCGTTATTTACAGGACAGACTATGGGAAAAAGGAATATGTCTGCGTGGTGCAATCACGATAGGAGGTATGTACTGGCCGGATAAAAAAGAGAACATCACACTTGGCCCAGGTTTGATAGAGGCTTACAAATTAGAGTCTGAGGTGGCAATTTATCCTCGAATTATTGTTTCAGAGGAACTTTACAAATATATTCAGGATAACAATGCAAAGGCAGACCCTTTCGGCGGAGGTCTTAGATATGAAAAACCTGATGCAAAATTAAAAGACTATGTTAAACAAGATGATGATGGGATTTATTTTTTGGATTTGCTCAACTCTGAAATTCTTCGGACAAATGATGAAAAATTAGAATCAAATGATGATAAATTTTCAATTAACTGGAATTTTTTATCAGAGAGTAATTATGATGATATACTTGCTAAGGTTGATGAAATTGTAACTGAAAATATAAGTTCTGAAGATAAAAAGATACGACAAAAATATAACTGGCTGAAAAGTTATCTAAATAAAACAAGAAGTGAAATGCAGAATCGGGACTAAGTCGTGCCTCATAAAGCATTTATAACGAATGAAAAGACGCAGACGTTAAAGAAACGGCTTACGGAGCTTATTGAGCACAGCCAGGAATTGAAATTCTTGGTGGGATTCTTTTATTTCTCCGGCTGGAGCGAGATTTATGACAGCTTAAAAGACAGGACTGATTTGGAAATTAAGGTCCTTGTCGGCCTCGATGTGGATAGGAAGCTGTTTAGAATACTCGAATACGCCCAAGACCAAGACAATCTCTCAGGCGATGACAAAGCAGACAATTTCTTCAAATCTCTTTCCGTTGCACTTAATAGCGAGGAACTTGATGTGGAGGACTTCTATAAGCAGGTTAATTGCTTTGCAGAACTTATTGAGAAAGACAAACTTATAATCAAAAAAACCACTGAACCAAACCACGCCAAATTATATATCTTTAAGATTAAAGAGCACTTGAAGGGCATCGCAAACTGTAAATTCATCACCGGCTCAAGTAACCTTACGCGAGCGGGAATCCGGGAGCAGAATGAGTTTAATGTCGAAATAGGCGATTACGGCACGGATAAAGCAGAAGACTATTTTGATAAGCTTTGGGAGCCAGCGATAGAAATAACAGAGGAACCGAAAAGAAGAGCGGATTTACTGGATTTAATCAGAAATCGCTCTCAGGCAGCTGATGTTACGCCTTTTGAAGCGTACGTTAAGGTATTAAAAACTTATATCGATCTGCAAAAGCAAAAACAGATAAAGCCCCATGTCCAGCGGCTGTTGGAAGATAGAGGTTATAAATCTTATGTTTATCAATCTGACGCGGTCAATCAGGCACTAACAATCATCGAGAATTATAACGGCGTTGTTATTGCCGATGTCGTAGGGCTTGGGAAAAGCGTTATAGCCTCTATGATTGCAAAGAACCTTGGTAAACGTGGTCTTGTTATTTGCCCGCCAGGACTTATAGGAGATAAAAAACCTATTAGCGGTTGGACTAAATACAAAAATGATTTCCAGCTTTACGATTGGGAGATTTACTCGTCAGGTGATCTGGAGAATGCCCTCAAATATGTAATTGAATATGGTGAAGATATCGAAGTTGTTATTGTCGATGAAGCGCACAGATACAGGAATCAGGATACGCAGAGTTATGAGCTTTTGAGTGCAATCTGCCACAAAAGGCAGGTTATGCTTTTAACCGCAACGCCGTTCAATAACAGCCCAGCGGATATATTTTCTCTTTTGAAGCTTTTTATCGTGCCCGGTAAATCTCGTATTACTCTCGACGAAAATCTTGAGGCAAGATTTTCTCATTATGAGAAGATTTTCAGATGGCTTTCATTCATTAGCAAGAATCACAATTCCTCCGACAAAGAAAAACAAGGCAAGTCAGAATATTATTATGGGCAGCTATTTAATGAAGATCCTCCAATTGATTTGGAAAAAGTGAGAGCTCAGTCGAAAAGGTTGGCTGACGAGATCCGCTCTGTCCTGGAACCGATTATGATAAGGCGTAATCGGCTGGATTTAAAAAAAGACCCGATATATAACAGGGAGATAACAGAGCTTTCTGAGGTCGAAGAGCCGAAGGAATTGTTCTTTGAACTAACGCCGGAACAATCCCAGTTTTATGATGACGTGATTAATATTTATTTCAGCGACGGGGGCAGATTTACAGGGGCGATTTATCAACCGTTCAATTACGAAAAGGAAGTGGATGCTGAGGAGCTTGATGAAGAGGGCAATAGGATATTCCAACAGCAAAGAAACCTTTTTGATTTTATGAGGCGGCTCCTTGTTAAGAGATTTGAAAGCTCATTCGGTTCATTCAATCAAAGCATTAAGAACTTTATAAAGGTGCATGAAACCGTTCTTGAATTTATTAGAAAGACAAAAGGCAAATATGTCCTCGAAAGAAAAATTGTCGAAAAAGCTTATGAAGATAATCCGGACGAATTGGAAGAAGCCCTGATTGAGTTCGCAGCGAAGCTCGAAGAAAAAACCGTTCCAAAACATGAAAGGATATACGACGTAAACGGATTTAAACTCAAGGATGAATTTTTTAATGATATTAACAACGACGTCGAATTGCTCAAAGAGATTAAAACAAAAGTGGCCGAGCTTGAGCTTGTTGATAATGACCCCAAAAGCAAGAGGGTAGTTGAGAAGATAAAGGAAATTATCAACGCCTCGCCTGCAAGTAATGAACCTCGAAGAAAGGTGATTATTTTCTCCGAATACACCGACACCGTAAAGCATCTACAGCCGGTAATTAAAGAGCAGTTCCCAGAACAGGTTTTAACGGTTGCTGGTAATGTAGGTGTGAGACAAAACGAATCTTTGCTAAATGATTTTGACGCGAGTATAAATCCAGAACAACAAAAGGACGATTTCTGTGTATTATTGTCAAGCGATAAGTTATCGGAGGGATACAATCTCAATAGGGCAGGAGCTATTATAAACTATGATATACCTTGGAACCCGACGAGAGTTATACAGAGAGTTGGGAGAATCAATCGTATAGGCAAAAAGGTTTTCAATAAGTTACAAATTTACAATTTCTTCCCCACCGAACAGGGAGCGGATATCGTCAAAAGCCGGCAAATAGCAACACAGAAGATGTTCTTAATTCATAATACGTTGGGTGAAGACTGTAAAATATTTGCAGCCGATGAAACACCTATACCGGCAGAGCTTTATAAAAAAATTAATACCAATCCTGAAGAGTATGAAGAAGAGAGCTTGTTTACAATAATACGGGGTCAATATCAAAATATTATAGATAAGCATCCAGAAATTCTTCAAAGAGTCGACAACCTGCCTAACAGGATCAAAACAGCTAAGAAATCTGATTGTTACAATCTTGTTGTATTTCGCCGTAAAGCTTTGGGATTGTTCATTCAACGGTCAGTCAATGATAAACAAGGAAATGCTACTGTTGAAGACTTGTTAATCGATAATGCACTTAAACTTATCGAGTGTGGTCATGATGAAGAGAAATTAAGCTTGAGCAACGATTTCTGGCGGCATTACGAAGAGATTAAGGCGCATAGACAAAAATTTCATACAGCTAAGAATGAAGTGTCTCTTGAAATTAAAGCTATGAATAATCTCCAAACTGCGTTGAGGTCATATAAGCAGGAATTGGAGAAGTATTTGCCATTTATTAGAGATTTGATAAAAGATTTGAGGAGTTATCACACAATATCAAAATATTCTCTGCGGAAAATCGCCAATATCGGTTTGAATAAGCCAAAAGAGCTAAGCAGATTTATCAAAGAAATAGAATGGCTTATAAATAATCTTGGACTTGATTATTTAAAAATCGTGGAGCGCAAAGTTCGAGACAACAAGGACGAAATTATTATTGCGGTTGAAAACATTGCTCAGCAGTAACTATCAAAAAGCTATCATCGCTTACAGTGACTAGTCAATAAAATAAAAGGAGTTTAAATGATTGGGAGAATAGATCGATTTGTTCTTCGAGAGGTTTGGAAGCCGAAAGAAAGACAGGTGAAAATTGTCTGCATTTGATTTTGAATTAGTCAAACCTCTACTTAAAGGTATTATTCGACAGTTAGAGAATTTAGCAAAAGAAGCAGGTTCACTGCCGACGGTAGGCAGGCGTTGTCCTGTTGTTTCTCTCCGCAAGCACGTAAGTGAAATTCATATAAAGCTTATAAACATAAAGGCCGACCTTAATGATTTTGTTACGGGGATAAGAAAAATAGACCCTGATATAGCAGATATAGCAAAAAATGAATATGACCAGCTATTACATCTTACAAAGAATCCTTCGGATGATGATCTTCGGAATAATTTCAAATCGGTTTTGGAGGCCCATTTGCGTGGTTGTATAGAGGAAACTCGTCGTGTTCAAAACGCGCTAATTACACAAAGAATAGAAGCAATAATTGAGGTCGTTAACCGGTCGAAGCGGGAACCAGTAACAAAAACACGCGACCCTTCAAAACCAATGACGAAAAAGTTAATGAGAGATACACTTGGCATAGAGAATGAACATACATTTAACACTTGGGCGAAAACAAAAGACATACAACCCGCGGGTAATAGACAAACCTGGACGATAGATTTGAACAAATTGAGTCAGAAAGAACGTGATAAAATAGAAAAAATTGAGGTTTAACTCCCTTTAACTGCCTCTAACTCATACTAACTCACCCGAACTCCCTTACTACCCTCTGCACATACATATCCTCTTATACGAAAATACAATCGTGGACATTGAGTTATTAAAACCTGTTGAAGTCAGTTTGTTGTTGCGTTGGCAACAACGGCAACTGATGAGGTTGGTTAAACTAAACCAAATCCCGCACGTTGTTTTACCGAATGGAGAAATACGCTTTGAAAAGGCTGAAATTGATAAGCTCATCGAGCAGGGCAGGCGGAGAGTAATTGATGATCGCTGAAACCATTAAACCCCGACTGGTAGGTATCCAAGCGGCTGCAAAATACTTGGGAATTTGCCCTCGCAAATTATGGCAATTGTCGAAGCAAAAACGTATCCAGACCGTCAGAATTGATAGAGCTGTCCGGTATGACATTGCTGATTTGGATGCCTTCATTGCTGAAATGAAGGGAGCAAGGAAGGAAAATATATTATGAAAACACAAGCAAAAAAGAAGGACTGTCCGCTTTGCAGCAGAACAGTCCAATCACTAAACCCTTTGCAAGTATCATATCAGAAAGACAACAAACTGTCAAACGCAAAACTCAAAGAACGAATCGGAGAATTATTACTTTGTTTGCAAACACCTTTGGGCAAAACGGAGCGACAACAATACCGGCAACAGTTTGAAATAACTTTGCGGGGATATATCGACCTGAAACTTAACGAGGTGAATTATGGAGCGAACCGAAATACCGAAACTTTATCAGACACTTTATAACCGTGCAGTCAGCGGCAAGGCAAGTCCACGACAAGCGATAAAGGCGTTCTGTTTAGGGTGTTGTAGCTATGAACGGAACGAAATCACGCAATGCACTGATGCTGGCTGTGAACTTTATCGCTACCGACCCTATCAAAGACGGTTGAAACGTGCGTCAGAATCTTCCCAGACCCCTCTTTTGAGGAGGGTAGGGGTTTTAGAATCAACGAACTCAAACAAAGGGTAGTCTGTATGGGTAAAAGCCGAAATATCTGGTTTCCGACAGAATTGATTGATTCAAAGGCATACGTAGCAATTAAGACTGCTACAGCTCATAAGGTTTTAGCAAAATTCTTTACAAAAAGGCAATGCGAACAGGTTGGACGAAGAGGCAAAGAGCAATGGATTATCAGGAACAATGGCGAGATAGATTTCACCTACAAAGAGGCGAAACGGGAATATGGTATCTCTGAATCGACGTTCAGAAACGCTATCGATGAATTGATAAGCAAAGGTTTTATTGACATAGCGGCTTCGGGTATGGGCGTTCATAAGGTTACTACGCATTATAGCATTAGCGACCGATGGAGATTATACGGGACGCCGAACTACGAACAGCCAAAACCTCGTCCAAAGAGACCGATTAACAGGGGCTTTCAAAAAGGTAATACGTTTGGCCGTAACTGCAAGAAAAAGTCAACTGTTACAGAGCAACATAGCTCAACTGTTGCGGGACAACATAGTAAAGCACCGGAGCAGCAGGACTATGTTGCGAAAACAACATAGCAGGAGATTATGAAAATGACGATAATTCTTTCGGGACAAAAGGATTGTGTTTTAATCTTGCCTATTTTGACACTGTGTCGTCCTGTAACAGCGTTCTATAGATTACCATACCCTTACAGCGCAGCAAAGTTTTAGTATTAGTTTGAAAGTGTAGTTTGTTTGGAGAAAATGAGAATGAAAGTAGCGAAGTCGAAAAGGCGTGTTTTACTTACAAGGCCAGCCGCCGCAGCCCGCCTATTGAGCGGGCAAGGGCAAGGCGGCGGTAGAATTTTCAAAAAGAGCAAAAATAATTTTGTTTTATACTTGACAAGCAGTAAGTAAGGAGATAAATTCAGTGAGTATGATAATAGAGACAATTAGAAAGCATATCAAAACATCAGGTAAGACACGATACCAGATATGGCAGGAGAGCAAGGTTAGCGAAGCCCAGCTTTGCCGGATTATGCAGGGAAAGACCTGCACAGTCGAAACGGCGGATACTCTGCTGGATTACTTTGGGCTAACCATTGCCAAGAAGAAAACCGTTAAAAAATCGAGGGCTAAAAGATGTCAAGCATAGGAAAACAGACTACAGAGAACGGGGCACGGTATTTTATCCAGTTAAGCCCCGGAGAAAACAAACAACGGCCAAAAATTCACTTGGGGAAAGTTACCAGAAAACAGGCTGCGACCTTACAAACGCATATCGAAAGTCTGATTAAGAATCGCAGAACCGGAGCGGTTATAACTACAGCAACGCAGGAATGGTTAGCGGGCATCCCTGAAAGTATGAGAGACAGACTTGAGAAACTTCAGCTTGTCGAAATTAGAGGTGGTAAACGATGGACGGTTGCGAATTGGGTATCGCAATACATCGCCAAACGCTCGGACGTAAAGGAAACAACACAGCGCAAGTGGCGGGATGTCGAACGTAAATTGGCAGCGTTTTTCCGAAATGACTGTCTGAGTGATGTCACCGTCCAGCACGCTAAGAACTTTCGCATTTACCTGCAAAGTGTCGCAGGACTCTCCGAAAACAGTATCCGGCGACAAATAGGTATTGCCCGGCAGTTTTTCAATGCCGCTGTTGACGCAGAACTTATCACTAAGAATCCATTCCGGGGACAGCCTGTTTCGGTAAGGGCAAATGAAAGCCGTTTCTTCTTCGTAAGCCCCGAAACAGCACAGAAAGTCCTTGAAGCCTGTCCTGATGCAGAATGGCGGCTTATCTTCGGTCTTGCAAGGTTTGGCGGCCTGCGCTGTCCCAGTGAAGTCCTACGGCTTAAATGGGCTGACTTAGACTTTGATAAAGAGCAGTTTAAGGTACATTCCACAAAAACCGAACATCATGCCGACGGTGGTGTCCGGGTAGTCCCAATGTTTCAAGAACTGAAACCACTCCTTCAGGAAGCCTTTGAACAAGCCAGAGATGGAGCGGTTTATTGCATCGAACGATATAGGAAAAACTCCTCCAACCTGCGGACACAAATGGCTCGGATTATAAAGCAGGCTGAAGTTGAGGCGTGGCCGAAGATATTCCAGAACTGCCGGTCAACACGTGAAACGGAACTTTTCAAAATGACTGGTGGTAATATCAAAGCGGTGTGCAGTTGGCTTGGAAATACTCCAGCGGTTGCAATGGCACACTATGCACAAGTAACCGAAGCCGACCTGAAAGAAGCGGCAAAGATGAATGTGTTGAATGATGCTGAAAAAGAGGTGCAGAATCAGGTGCATAATCTGGTGCAGAATACCGCTGAACCGAGTCGCACCGAGTCGCACGAAACAAAAGACGAACCTATCGTAAGCACTTGTAATTGCGAAAGTAAACGTGAGTTTGCGACAGCGTGCGAAAGTGTGCAAAATGCTAACCAGTGGGCGATACAGGACTCGAACCTGTGACCCCATGCGTGTAAAGCATGTGCTCTAGCCAACTGAGCTAATCGC
>CAZDQP010000011.1:0-34698 GCA_964507485.1 uncultured Pirellulales bacterium
AAAAGAGTATTGCTCAGAAATCTTCTGGCAAATGCTGCGTCATGTTCGGTGACAAGCGATGATGTTATAAGGTTATTTATTGAATGGATAGATAAGTATAGTGAGGCTCATTTCAAGGTTGTTGGATGTATCTACAATAATTCGGGCATCACTCGTTATAAGATATGGCAGAAACTCCATGGGGAACCTGTACGGGAAGACTCTGCGGAAGCTGATTTGTTCAAGGTGATAATTCGGGACCTAAGCATGGGGAATGTAATCAGACAACATAGAAAGGTCGACCATCATGGCAATTTTCTTCCGTCGCCGAGGAAACGAAGAGGTTCGGCAGGTGGTTATAAATCTGCGTTTGACAACGAAGAGCAATACGAACTGACGGGTTTAGGGAAGCAATTTGTGCATTACACGATGAACGAAATCGTACCCAAGATTACGGGCGACAGCACATAGACCTCTAATACTGTAATGGCGGTTTTGTAAGAAAAAGTCTTAAAATGGCAAGAAGCAACGGAAATGAAAGAGTTTGACAATGGAAGATAAGAGTAAAAACGAAAAAGAAATAGAGCGTTATGAAAAGATTGTAGATCGAGCTCACAAAGAGATAGTCGGTGTTCGTCATGTATATATTTGGCTTGTTAGTGTATTGGGAATCATTTTTGTAGTGGGTATGGGTATAGCAGCATATATTACTTACGATACTATAGGAGGTATTAAATCCAATGTTGAGGGAAAAGTAGGTAGGCTTGAAAAGCGGGTGGAGGAGCGAATTGAAGAGCAATTCGACCAAAAGAACATCCGTAAATTGGTTGAGGATAAAGCAACAGAACGCATCGATAAGATTGCAGATAAACTCATAGGTGAAAAGATCGATGAAAAGGTTAATCCCTTGATAAGGAGTGTCGAGACCCAAGTCAGAGATGTGAACAGTAGGCTTGTCGCAATTGAAGAAAGGCAGAATCAGATGATAGCGGCTTCGGAGAAGAAGTTAAGGGTTTTAGAAGAAGACACAGAAAAAAGTCTTAAAGCAACTCAAATTAGATCAGAGTTTTTATTAACAGTTCTCAGGGCACAGAATGGAGATAAGGAATCTTGGCTTAAGTTAATTCAGATTGCCGAAAAAGATCAGGAAACCGAACTCGGGGTATTTGCAGTTGACGCGGCAAAGAGGATACATACCGATTTCTTTAAAAAGGAGGGTCAAAGGAGCGAGTACTATTCGCCAATCGTATCGGATAGCGAAGTTGTGGAGAACCTTAGTCACAAATGGCTAAAGAAGAGAAAAATGGCTGTTTACACAATAAAGGAAAGGGCGATGTATGACAAAATACCTGATCTCATCTCAATGATACATCGAGAAAATAATCTAGATGTTCTAGGTGAGATATACAGAGTCCTGAACGATTTATTAGGGACGGACATCAAGTTTTCGGAGGATCCAGATAAGGATGCTCTGAGGTTTGAGAAAGCATGGAAGGCCAAGAAGAAACAGCTTGAAGAAACAAAAGGAGATAAGCAACCTTAAAAGTTCTTAACTCTCTCGCCCTAAGCTAAATCAAGCCCGATAACTCAAATAAAACTGTTTTACCCCCCTGCCGTTGAGTAATCTGCGTTTTTGACGCTTAAATAAGGATTTGCAAATTTGCAAAGGAGCAATGTAAATTTACATCGACGTTCTCGTCGTTGCAGAAGAGTTCTCGACGTTGCAGGAAAGTTCCCGTCTTTGCAGAAGAGCAATGCAAGCTTACATCGTTCCATATACTTTTGCAGAAAGGCATTGCAAGCTTGCATTACAGTTCTCGTTTTTGCAAAAGAGAAATGTAAATTTACATTGAAGTTCTCGTCGTTGCAGAAGACCTCTCGACGTTGCAGAACGTCTCTCGTCTTTGCAGAGGAGCATTGTGAGCTTACATCGAAGCGATGTAAATTCAATTTACCGGACGGCGGTTAATTTTTGTCATTTCATTATCGAAAAATTTTTGATTTCAAAATCAGCGTTCAAAGAATTTAAAAGACGGTTTTTTATTTGCAGTGACACAGTGCGTCACTGTGTTAGCTGTTGATTTTGGAAATAAAATAAATCTTTAAAGACAATCTCCCGACAAGCGGGAAAACAAAAAATGCGGGGATGTCCCGAACAAATTAAATTTTATTGAAAGGATAATACCATGCCAGTATTTCCGAGAAGTGAACCAGATATAGTGTCACTTGCCGAGAATATGATAGCGGGCTACACAGATCACGCGGCGGATTTTCCATCAGTTGTCGTCGCGGACCTGCAAACAATTCTTGACCATTATCAGGACGGCAAAAACAGTCAAAATGATGCAAGCGCGCAGTCAAAAATCGCTACAGAGGTAAAAGATGAGAGACTCGATGATTTGGTCGAGCTTATGAGAAACGACCTGAAGCTCTCCGAAGTAGATGTCGCAGATGACCCTGAGAAACTTGCGCTAATCGGATGGGGATTAAGACAGCCACCACAGCCGGTAGACCCGCCGGGCCAGCCGGAAAACTTCGTTGCAGTGGTTCAGGGGCCGGATGAGATATGGTTCAACTGGGACAGTCCCGACAGCGGCGGGACCGTAAGAAACTATATCATCGAACGGCGCGATGAGCCCGCAGGGGGCGGCGATTTCGGCGAATGGGAAGTAATAGGTACATCACTTGCTACAGAGGCACACCTGATTGAGCAACCTCGCGGAATACAAATGGAGTATCGTGTAAGATCAGCTAATGTGTCCGGCGAAAGTATTCCCAGCAATATAGCGGCAGTAGTGCTGTAATCAGTGAATAGTATCCTGCTATGTTTGTAAAAACAGCAGGATGGATTCGATATAAGCCGAATGACAATTAACAATTATGCCCAGATTTCCAACAAGAGAAGCGGATGTCCTTGCGCTTGTCAATCAGATGATAGCGGGCAGACTAGCGCATCCAGCCGACTTTCCACATATGGCAGGGCCTGCGCTGACAATACGACGCAATATTTATCTCGCGGCAAGAGATGAGCAGATTGAAGCATATGCCGCAGCGCAATTAGCAACCCAGAAAAAATTGGATGAATTAAAGGCCCTTGAAAGAGTGATGAAAAATAAACTCAAGCAATCGGAGGTAGATGTAGCAGGTGACCCGGAGAAACTCTCCTATATCGGATGGGGCCCGAAAGCTGTTCCTCAGCCGATAGAAGGTCCGGGACAAGTGAATAATCTGCGTTTGAGAGAGCAGGGGCAAGGCAGCATTAGCTTAGAATGGGATAGTCCTGATTGCGGGGGCGCTGTAAGAAATTATATCATTGAACAGCGCTGTCAGCAAAATGATAACGGAAAGTTTGATTCGTGGAAGCTGATTGCAAGCGCATTTGAGAACCACATAAAATTAACAAACCAGCCGCAAAAAATTACGCTTGAATACCGCATCAAAGCGGTCAATATAAGCGGAGAAAGCATGCCTTCAAATGTAGTAGCGGCAGTACTTTAGAGCATATCTCATAAGGTGATTTTGAAATCTTTATATTTAGGGTCGCAAGCGGCTTCTTCGATTTTAGTTTCTGTGATATATCTGCCGAACTCTTCGGCAATGTCCCGGATGCAATCGTCAATCGTCTCTGCCGGTCCCTGCGCAAACATCTCGACGGTTCCGTCAAACACATTGCGGACAAAGCCGGTCACCTCATAGTGGTTGGCTATGTTAAACGCGGTAAAGCGGAAGCCTACGCCCTGCACGCGACCTGCGAAAATTATATGTTTTGCCGTCTGGCTCATTGCGCCTTTAACATTAACTTAAAATCGTTCTTAACGCAAGCTAACAATGCCGGAATAGATTTATCCGCCTGCGGTGGATTAAGGTTCACTAATAGGCATAGTTTCAGTATAATTTAATGGTTTTGAAAAAGCAAAGGCGAAGACCAACTGATTATGGCAGAAAAGACACAGGAACAAATTGAAAGAGACGAGCGGATTTATCAGCTCACTACCCTCGTCGCGGGTACTTTCTCGCTTCAGGAGGTGCTCGACCGTCTTGCAGAGGCGGCGGTGAGGATTCTGCCCGCAGTCAAGGCCTGTTCCATTCGTCTGCTGGACGAAGAGGCAGGCGAGCTGAAGATGCGCAGCTCCTACGGCTTAAGCGATGAGTATCAGAACAAAGGGCCGGTCTCGAAACACGACACGGTGATTGAACAGGCATTTGCCGGCGAGGCGGTCGTGCTGGACGATATGCGCGTCGACGGCCGTGTGAAATACAAAGAGGCGACGCTGCGCGAAGGGCTTGTCAGCCAGCTTACAGTCGCTATGAAATTCAGGCGTAAAGCCATCGGCGTGTTGCGCTTGTATAGCCCAAAGCCGAGACAATTTTACGAGGACGATATTGCGCTTGCCAGAGTTGTCGCTTCGCAGTGTGCAGTGGCCATCACGAACGCCAAGCTTTACGCCGAGGCGATTAAGGGACAGAAAATGGCTGAGCAGATGCGCCTGGCCGGCGTTATCCAGCGCAGGATGATTCCGGAACAACCGCCGTTAATACCGGGGCTGGACATAGCAGCTACTTATATACCCTGTTTTGATGTCGGCGGGGACTTATTCGATTTTCTCCGGCTGAGCGATAATCGCATCGCGGTGGCAATCGCTGATGTTATGGGCAAGGGATTTCCCGCAGCGATTATGATGAGTTTGTTTCGAGGCGCTGTGCGCGCATACGTTGATACCGAGCCCGACAAAAATAATGTCGGAAAGATTGTTGATAAGCTTAACAAGATGGCGTGCGGCGAATGTAAGGACGGCGAGTTTGTCGCATTATTTTATGCGGTTCTTGACGCTAAAGAAAAGACTTTAACCTATTGTAACTGCGGGCATGAGCCGGCCGTGCTGATAAGAGACGGAAAAATTACTGAACTCGATAAGGGCGGATTTGTACTCGGAGTCGAGGCGCAAGCTGAATATGAAATTGAAAGCGTCAAGCTGCAGGATGGGGACTGCCTGCTGTTTTATACTGATGGGCTGATTGATGCCGCCGACTTCGAAGGCCGGTTCTGGGGAGGGGACAGGATGCTTGAAACCGCAAGGCAGTTTGCGGCCTTAGGGGCAGAGCAGATGGTTAAGAATCTCCTTGGGTACAGAAGACGATTTGTAGGCCTTGCCAGCCAGGTCGATGATACGAGCATTATTGTTATCAAGGTCGGAAAATAGCGATACCATTACCAAATTAAAATGGCGAATCTAATTGTGACGATTGATGGTCCTGCGGCAAGCGGCAAAAGCACCGTCGCCCGGATGCTGGCCGAACGTCTCGATGCGAGCTTTCTTGATACCGGAGCTATGTATCGTGCGGTCACTTTAGCGGCGATGCGGGCCGGCATCGATATGGCCGACCGAAGAAAATTGCTTGATGTTTTGGACAAGACAAAATTTCGATTTGCTGCAAAAAAAAACAAAATGATAGTTTCGATAGATGACGTTGATGTTACAGAGCAGATACGCTCGCCTGAAGTGACCGCCAACGCCAAGTACGCAGCCGGTGACACGAAAGTGAGGGAGAAGCTGGTAGAAATGCAGAGAGAATTCGCGGCCGGCGAAGATAAAATCATTACCGAGGGAAGAGACCAGGGGACAGTGGCTTTTCCGAATGCAGACATAAAATTTTACCTTACTGCGCAGCCGGCCGAGAGGGCGAGAAGAAGAGCCATAGAAGAGGGACAAAAAACGAAAGACGAAATCGAGCAGATACAAAAGGATATTGAAGAAAGGGACAATAGCGACCGGAACAGAGCCGTCGGCCCGTTAACACCCGCCGCTGATGCTGTTATTGTTGATACCACTGATTTAAGCGCTGAACAGGTTGTGGAGAAACTTCTGAAATGTGCGGAAAGCCGGATATATCGGCTGCCGATAATGCTGTGGCCCCGCTTTGCGCGATGGCTTTGCAAGGTTTTCTGCCGGGTGTTTTTCCGGCTTCATCCTCAAGGCCGAGAGAATGTCCCCGACTACGGCCCGCTGGTGCTGATTTGCAACCATCAAAGCTTTCTCGACCCGGTCTTTTGCGGCATATTCGTCAGGAGGCCTTTGTATTATCTTGCCCGCGATACGCTCTTTAAAGGTCTCTTCGGCAAGCTGCTTGTCTCCATCCAGACAATTCCGGTCAAAAGGGGCGAGGCGGACATCGCCGCTATGAGGGTCGTCATCGGCAAGCTGAAGGCCGGCCACGGCGTATGCCTGTTCCCCGAAGCTACAAGAAGCCGTGATGGAAAAATCTCCGCTTTCAAACCGGGGTTCGGCCTATTGTGCAGAAGAGGAAACGCTGCTGTTGTTCCAGTCGTTATTGACGGCGCATTCGAGGCATGGCCGAGGCATAAGAATCTGTTCAGCCCCGGCGGGCAGATTGCCGTACAATATGGAAAATGCATACCCGCATCGGAGGTCAAAAAAATGGACGACAGAAAACTCGCAGAGCTGCTCACCGATACACTGCGAAAAATGCAGAACGATTGCCGCAAAGAACAGGGCAAAGAGCCGTATGATTATAGATAAATCCGGCGAATACAAACTGTAGGATTGCAAATTTATGAAAGTGATAGTCGCGGAAAATTACGGATTCTGCCCGGGCGTCAGGAATGCCATCAGTATGGCCGAAAAGGTTTTGTCGAAGAAAAAGAACGTTTACAGTCTCGGCCCTATTATTCACAACTCGGATGTAGTGCAGCGACTGGCAAAATCAGGACTGCACACAGTTAACAGCGTGGAACAAATCCGGTCGGGGACGGTTATTATTCGCTCTCACGGCGCTGCACCAAAGCAAATGGCCGAACTGAAAGAAAAGGGAATTAATATCGTCGATGCCACCTGTGTTCTGGTTAAAAGGGTCCAGCGAATAGCAAGACAGCTTGACAGGGGCGGCTATAGGGTAGTGGTTATCGGCGATGAAAATCATCCCGAGGTTCAGGCAGTTGTGGGCTCGGCATCAGACGTTGTTGTACTTGCGGACGAATCGGATTTGCATAAGCTGCCCCTGAACGGCAAGCTGGGCATTGTTTGTCAGACAACACAAAGCCAGGAGCATCTAAGCAGGATGCTTGGCGCTATAGGGCAGCATGGCTTTAGAGAATTGAAAGTAATCAATACTTTATGCAGGGAGGCGATAAAAAGACAGGAATCAGCCGTGCAATTATGTAAGCAGGTCGATATAATGTTTGTGCTCGGGGACTTGGAAAGTGCAAACACGCGCAGACTGGCGGAACTTTGCACAAAATATAATAGTCGAACGTTTCACTTGCAAAATTGGAGTGAATTTGATAAAAATAAGGTTTTTGGTAAAATGGGAGTTCTGCAGCAGGTGGCGGGGGTTACTGCGGGAGCTTCGACACCGGAATGGATAATTGAGGAGTTTGTTGAGAATTTAACGAAATTAAAGTGAATTGGCGGCCCTTGGTATTCTGTCGCGGACAGGAGGGGGACGCTGGAAAACAAAAATATTAGAAATTAATTTTATGGTAGATAGAAATATAATTTACAAATTAGGTTTATCACAGGAAGTTATTGACCAGCAGGTCAGCCAGATGTTCAGTGAAAAGGAAAATCAATTTCTCGAAGAAGTTCTGCAGACAAAGGTCGATTCTCGTTTGCCGGGGACTATTCTTAAAGGTACGATTGTGACGCAAATAGGAAATGATGTTATTGTCGAAGTAGGCTTAAAAAGCGAGGGAGTTGTTGATGCGAGCGAATTTGATAGTCCTGATGAGATATCACCGGGCAAAGATATCGAAGCTCTCCTTGAAGACACAGACTCCGAGGGCGGGCTTATATTGTTGAGCAAGCGCAAAGCCGACCGCATCAGAGGTTGGGAAGTAATTGTTGATACAAAGAAGGAAGGTGATGTTGTTAGCGGCAGGGTTGTAAGGCGCATCAAAGGCGGGTTGCTTGTTGATATTGGTGTCCCAGTGTTTTTGCCGGCTTCGCAGGTTGATATCAGAAAGCCGGGAGATATTAGCAGATTCATCGGTAATGAAATTAAATGCAAGATTCTTAAAATTGATATTGAAGGCCGAAACATAGTTGTATCAAGACGTAAACTTATCGAAGAAGAACGCAGGAGCAGTAAGGAAAAAGTTCTGGCTGAGATCGAGGTGGGGCAGTTACGAAAAGGTGTTGTGAAAAACATAGCCGATTTTGGCGTTTTTGTGGATTTAGGCGGCGTGGATGGATTGTTGCATATTTCTGACTTAAGTTGGGGCAGAATATCACATCCATCAGAAGTAGTTCAACTTGACCAGGAGATTGAAGCTGTTGTTATTGGTGTGGATAAGGAAAACGAGAGGATTTCTTTAGGCTTGAAACAGAAGACTTCCAGCCCTTGGGAGGATGTTGAGCAGCGCTACCCAGTCGGTGCGAGGGTAAGGGGGAAAGTGGTAAATGTAATGAATTATGGAGCGTTTATTCGGCTTGAAGATGGAATTGAGGGATTAGTACATATTAGTGAGATGAGCTGGACAAAACGTCTGACACATCCATCAGAAATGTTAAATTTGGGTGACGAAATCGAAGTGGTTGTGTTAAGTGTTAATAAAGAGAAACAGGAAATATCACTGGGCTTGAAGCAGACCGAAACAAATCCTTGGACGATTGCCTCACAAAAATATCCGCCCGGAACCATTGTTACTGCCGTCGTACACAGCCTGACTAATTTCGGTGCATTTGTGGAAATAGAAAAAGGCATTGATGGCATGATACATATTTCGGATATGAGTTGGACAAAAAAGTACAGCCATCCCAGTGAGACTTTACAAAAGGATCAGGAAATAAAATGTGTTGTTCTGGAAGTTGATGAAGAAAAAAGGAGAATATCTTTAGGGATAAAACAAATGACCGAAGACCCTTGGGCCCACGCGATTCCTGAAAAGTATATTCCGGGACAGATTATTAAAGGCACTGTGACAAAACTTACCAATTTTGGTGCGTTTGTTGAACTTGAACCTGGTTTGGAGGGACTATTGCACATTTCTGAGCTTGCTGACCATAAAATCGAGAAAACTCAGGATATTGTTAAGATGGGCGAAGAGATTGAGGTTAAAATCCTGAGAGTTGATACTGAATCACGTAAAATTGGTTTGAGTTTGCGAAGAGTACAATGGGCTGCTGAAGAACAATCGTCTGAGTCTGTACAGAAACCAAAACCGGCAGATGCTCAGACCGTCCTTTCAGACATTAATATGAATCAGATTGCAGAACAGAAGGAGGAAGTAGATAAGTCCGAACAAGCTGGTGGTGATAGTATCATAGAGGAAAAGGCCGATAATTAGAGGTTAAAAACCAATGTCGACTCTCTCAATACTTTGTCGGCTAAACTCGGATGTATATTTGACCGATACTTCTGAGAGGTTTGTTCCCGGAAATAAACCGGTCGTTTTATAAGGTGTGTAATCTTGTCACTGGTGTTAAACGAGTTCTTTTAGGCGGAATGGAGGAGTAAGCCATAGCGTTTGATATTACTATAAAAGAATATCTGAAGGAGATTGATGAAGCGTCGCTGCTGACTGTTGAGCAGGAGCATTCGTTAGGCAGGTTGGTTGTTGAAGAAAACGATCCTAGAGCTCGTGAGCAGTTGGTACGAAGTAATCTGCGATTAGTTGTTAATATTGCAAAAAAATATGTGGGTCGAGGGATGAGCTTGGGCGACTTAATTGAAGAAGGCAATCTCGGCCTTATAAAAGCTGTTGATTACTTTGACCCAAACCATGGAACCCGTTTCAGTACCTACGCAGCATGGTGGATAAAGCAGAGTATCAAGAGAGCTTTGTTAGCCAATGTTCAATCGGTACATATTCCCACATATATGGTTGCACTGATGAATCAATGGCGGCATACTGCAGCGGAGCTTGAAGGTAGACTTGGCAGGACTCTTGACGTCGAAGAGATGGCCCAGATAATGCACCTGCCGTTGAGAAAAGCAAAAGTCATACATCACATTGTGAAAATTCTTAGCGCTATGAAAGATACCTCTGGTGGTGATGGCACAGATGACAATCAAATGTTTGAGGAAACTTTGCAGGACCAGAATGCAGCTAAACCGGAGGATACTTTGGTTGCCGATGAAGAGCAGGCAAAAGTCTTAGGATTGCTCAATGAAATCGACCCTAGGGAAGCTGATGTTCTAAGGTCTCATTACGGGCTGGATGGGCGTAGGCCGATGACGCTCAAACAGATAGGTAAAAAGTTAGGTCTGACGCGAGAGAGAATTAGACAGATTCAGCGCAGCGCCCTTACCAAGCTTTATGAATATATGAATGAAGAGTAGAAGATTCCCACAAAATTGGGTTTCTGACAATGCCATGGATGGAAGAAAATGATGACTAAAGGAATTAATCTCGAAGAATACATTCGTAGCATACCTGACTGGCCGAAGAAAGGAATTTTATTTCGCGATATCACGCCGTTATTGGCTGACCCAAAAGCTTATGCAGCAGCAATAGATGCTTTGTGTGCTGGTTTTACAGAAGCAGGTATTGAGTATATCGCTGCTGTTGAGGCAAGGGGCTTTATATTCGGGGCGGCGGTTGCTGAAAAACTTGGTGCAGGTTTCATACCTATACGCAAAAAAGGCAAACTCCCATTCAAAACCGAAAGTGTAACCTACGATTTGGAATATGGCACCGATACATTGGAAGTGCATTGCGATGCCGTGAGCAGAGGTGCGAAGGTATTAATGGTGGACGACTTACTGGCTACCGGCGGTACGATGGCCGCCGCCTGCAAACTAATCGAAAAAATAGGTGGCCAGGTAATAGGGATATCATTTCTTATCGAGCTGGCAGAGCTGGCTGGCAGGGACAAGCTCAATGGATATGAAATCAAATGTGTTATACGTTATTAATGGCTTCTGTTTATAAATTAAAAGGCCCAGGTTTTCTCCTGGGCCTTTTTTATTTTTCCCGGATTTTCTTTTTATCTTTTTCGTCTTCTCAGCAGGGCTAAACCGCCGATACCGAGTAAGGCAACGGTCGTCGGCTCTGGAACCGGTGTGGGATAACCGGTTATTCTGAACCACGCACAATGGTCTGTCGTGTTGTCCGTATAGACTTTGAAAAGGACACAATCACCCTGTTGAATCGGATTATCATAGAAGAACAAGTCCATCGTTGCGCCGCCGTCCGCGTCATTGTCGACTTGCCATGTTAAGTCGACCTGCTCTAAAGTATATAGTCCTGTGACAACCCAAAGTTCCGGTGCGGGGTCTTCGAGGAAAATTACGTTTTCGGTGCTCCAGGACCAGATGCTTGTAATTTGGAAGTGGAAATCGCCCCATGGCTCGCCGCATATATTCTTCATCCACATTCCCCCCCACCCTTTCCAGTCGTTAGCATCTTCATGGTCAAAATTTAAAGTGGCGACGTCACCAATCCAGTCGACTTCCGCGGGAGTATTAATATCCCCCCATTCTCCATCGTCAGCTGAAACGCGCGAAGCAAAACCGGCAAGCAGAATTAAGGTGATAATCAAAAGAACGGACCTTCTTATCATCTACTCCTCCTGATATTCATACCCTTCTCATCTCCTGAAGCACCGGTATAACACATAAGCCGGCTGCATATTCGTTAGTAAATACTATATAGTAACTGCTACTATTTGTCAACGTTTTTCTTAAATTTTTTGTAAAAAGGCTCGTTTTTGTCTAAGTGTCTACCTGATAACGAGTTGGGATTCTGAAGTAATCAAGTTTTTTCTGCTATAAATGTGAATTTCATCCTTTTATTTTTCGGCGATTGCAATTCGGTCATTGCCGCAACGGTCTTTTTCAATAGCTATTTTGCTGAAACAACCGGCCTGTTTGAGCAGCTGCTTGACTGTTGTCCCCTGCTTGTATCCGATTTCCAGCATTATTGTCGCCTCGGACTTCAGGAAGGTAGCTGCCTTTTCAATAATTCTTCGGTACATATCAAGGCCGTCCTTGCCGGCATAAAGGGCGATGCGTGGTTCGTAAGCTTTTATATTTTTATCAAGTGACTCAAACTCGGCAGCCGTGGTATATGGCGGGTTGGACACAATCAAATCAAATTTGCCCTCATCCAGTTGCGGCATAATCGGGTCGAATAAGTCGCCGCATAAAAGTCTGATTCGCTCCCCGAGTTTATGCTTTTCGATATTTTTGGCGGCCACGCTTAAGGCAGCATCGGAGATGTCTGTTGCGATTATTTGGCAATCGGGATAGTTTCGGGCAACTGCCACGGCGATGCAGCCGCTACCAGTGCACAGGTCACAAACAAATTGTTTGCCGTTGCGGTTTCGCAAAAATTCTATAGCTCTTTCAACAAGCATTTCTGTTTCCGGGCGAGGTATCATACAATCGGGCGTGATATCGAATTCCAGAGAGTAGAACTCGGTTTTGCCCACGAGATAGGCAACGGGTTCGTGCTGACCGGCTTTTTCTACTAAACTGTGTAAGCGGTCTAACTGTTGCTTGGGGACGATTGTTTCGAACTTCGTGTATAATTCAATCCGTTTTAATCCGAGTACAGAGCAGAGCAGTAGTTCTGCGCTTAACCGCGGCGAATCAATGTTTTTGCCTGTAAGATATTCTGTGACCCAGTTTAAAAGCTTTTGTATCGTCCAGTTCTGCATTGCCAGATTATAACGGCGGCGGAGAAAAGTGAAAGCCAAAAGGGCCGGGTTTGAAATTGGGTTCGATTGGGTTCGAATTGGGTTCGTTTTGACCAAGTGTTCAACTTGCATTTTTCGTTATAATCCTCTCATTTTATTGATGTTATAAAAATTTGACTTTGTCTTAAATTGAGTTCGTTTTGCATAATTTATTGTTTTTGATTGATTGAAATCTCGTATTGCGTAGTGCGTATCGCGTACTGCGAAGTAAAGGGAAAGGTAAAAGTAAGCTAAAGTTTTGTTTCTTGATTTTTCTCATAATGTTTTCCTTTAAGTACAGACTATCGTCCTTTCATAATTGGACGAACCTGCGCAAATGATGCGAAAATTACGAGGTTGTCAAAGGTGTGGTTTTGGTTAAGTCATTATAGGTAGAGGAATAAAAAAATTTTGGAATCAGCCGTTTTAGGTGCGCAGGTATATGCGCATTTGATTGACTTTGAGATACAGACTAATCTTGTGGTACGGCCGATAGGCCCTAATTGCTGGTGCTGCCGGAGGCCGCAACGAAGAATCGAACAGTAGTTCGCTGAAAGCGAACATTAAGACAATATCTGAGCAGAAGGCAGCACAAGCAAGTCAATAATTTATTTAACGGCAACAGATATACTCTCTCGCCCTCGGTTATTCAGGGAAGCGGTGCCAAAGCGGGCTGGCGAGGCAGTTACAATTGGTGATTTTCACCAATTGCTCCATGGTTTTCGCGCTTGGGGAAATGGAGATTGCCGCGCTGCGCTTGCAATGACAGTTTCAATTTGCTGCTGTTTCCGGAGGCCGAGAGAGACCTTATTATTGCGTAGGAGTGAAACTTCGAAGCAAGTAGAAGTAGTATTCGAACTGAAGGACACAACAGCAAAGTGGTTGCTTCTCAATTAAGAATAAAAGTATAAAGTGTAACTGAGGTTGCTATTTGTTGTTCACAAAGACTTTAATCATCTCCGATAAAAACAATCTCCTTATTGCGTCGTAACCTCTTGGATTTGGATCTTCAATAATTGAGTACCAATAATGAGGGTCGTCGAACTGATAGTGCTTCAACCAGAATTTTTTGCAGTGTAATCCATGGCCAAGAAAAGCAGTATAAATATCAACCAAATGAACGTTATCATGTTTATTTGCACACTTCGAGATTATTTTATTATATTCGGCAAGAATCAATAATCCATCCGGCCAGGGGGGAAGATCGGTCAACCATCTTTCAGTATTGCCGGTACCGTCACTTGGGTCATAAATGTTTGCCAAGAAGATATTGCAACCACCTGGGAATTTTTCCGTTATGTCAACAATCATTTTTTCGAGACACTCTTTATAATTTTGAATCCATGGTTTTGCCATTTCAAAAGTTGCTCCGTATATAGCACATTCTTTCGGAGCAGTTCTACCGTAATTGTGTATTAAATCATTTCCGCCAGTCGTAATAACTACAACTCCAAGTGTATCAGGAGGTTGAACCGGGATATCCTGAATTGCTTCCATATGCTGTGCAGAAACTGACCCGGAGACAGCAATGTTTTGAGCGGTTAATTTTGGGAACACCGCAGAAAGATTTCTCTCTGTCATATCGCAGCTGTCCTCTGGTGGATTTCTAATTAGCCTGTCAAAATATGAATAACCTTCAGGTGCTCCAAAGCCGTATGTAATGCTGTCACCAATTCCAAGCAGTAAAACCGGCTTTTGACTCCACGTTTGTTTAAACGGCTTGAGGGGGATTTGAGGTCCGGCCGGACCACTACCTTCATTAAGAAATAAGTTAAAGTAAAAAAATGCAGAAACTACAATAGCAATTACCGTTGCAGCAGATACTGTTAAGGCCAAAAGTGAGGTTACTGTTATTTTAGGCCGGAATCTTTTCATGACTTTTCGCTGATTTTATACTGGCATTGGGACAAGGACAACAGGAAATTATAGTTGCGTAGTGTTGGCGGAGGCCGCCCATAGGGCAAGCAACGAGGAAAATAAGTCCCCTGTACTTACCCGAGGTATGTGGCGCGAAATTCAGATATAGACTTTGTCCATAAGTCGCGGGAAGGCGATGCACTGTCGGATGTGTTTTTCGCCTGTGAGCCAGGCGACGATCCGTTCGACGCCTAAACCGAAACCGCCGTGCGGAACTGAGCCGTATTTACGCAAATCCAGATACCAATAGTAGTTTTCTGCGTTGAGGCCCTGTTGTTTGATTCTCTCAAGAAGCAGGTCGTAATCGTCTTCTCGGACTGAGCCGCCGATGATTTCACCGAAGCCGGCCGGGGCAAGCAAATCAAAATTCAAAACGACCTTGCTGTTTTTCCTGTCGGTCTTCATATAAAACGCCTTTGCCTCTTTCGGATAGTGAGTGACAAAGACCGGCTTATCGTGCATAAGAGATATTATCGTTTCATCGCTGCCACCCAAATCCTGCCCCCAGGTAAATTCGGCGGCCAGCTTTGCATGCTGGGGATTGTTTTCAATCTTTGTGTTTACCTCATCAAGCTCACCGCGAAGCTCGATTAGCTCTGCCGCGATTTTGTCCTGCCTCCATTGCTTCACCGACCCTTTGGCTTCTGTTTCAAGAGCGGTAATTTTATCTTCAAGCTGTTTCTTTCGGGTTTTAAAGTCATTTAGCTGAGCAGCCAAAAAATTCTGTGCTTTTTGGCTTTTTAGAATCTCTGCCGCCTGAGTATAGGCCAGGCGATAGAAAGGCGGAGTAATTTTTTCGAGAGAGGCGATGTCCGCTCCGAGAGTTTTGAGCTCTTGCCGATTTTTTTCAAGGACTTGTCTGACGATAAAAGATACAAAATTCTCAGCAAGCTCAAGCAGGCCGTCGAGGTCGATAAAGGCAACTTCCGGCTCGACCATCCAGAACTCTGTAAGGTGCCTTCGGGTCTTGCTCTTTTCCGCCCTGAATGTCGGCCCGAAACAGTAGACCTTTCCGAAACTCATCGCGGCGGATTCGAGATGAAGCTGTCCTGTTTGCGTCAGGTGTGCGGGTTCTCCGAAGTAGTCAACCTCAAACAAGCTGCCCGCCTCTTCACCGACAATACCTGTAATAATCGGCGTATCTATAAGAGTAAAGCCGTTATCATTAAAAAACCTGCGGATAGCGTCGATAACGGTATGGCGGATTTTCCCGATGCACCACTGGAGCTGCGAGCGAAGATGTAAATGTCGGTTCTTGAGCAGAAAGTCAATACCGTGCGATTTCGGCGTGATGGGGTAATCGGTCGCCGGTGAAATTATTTGTGCGTTCGTTACCGCCAGCTCGAATCCGCCGACGCTTCTTTCATCGGCCCGGACAATACCCGTTACTGTCAAAGACGATTCCTGCCCGAGATGTTTTAGCTCGTCAAAGAGCTTATCCGTAACTTTGCCTTTTTCTGCGATGCACTGGCAAAGCCCCGTCCCGTCACGGATAATTAAAAATTGAATCTTGCCGCTTGCCCGGCTGTTATACAGCCAGCCCGCCAGCGTAACCTCCCGGCCTTGTTTGTCTTTCAGTTCCGCGATAAAGGTATTTTTGTTATTCGTCATCTATTTTTATTTTTACCACTACTTTGATAACATTGGATGGGCCGTTGAGCTGGCAGCAGGGAATATGGCCATCCTGCGGAAACAGGATGCAGAACATCCCTTCGCCCAGCTTTACTGTATTGATTTTCTCCGGCACTTTATAAAAAATTATGTCTTTGGCCTCATCATACGGCTGCTGTATATTGAGTTGACCAATCAAAGAATGCCCTATCATCTCTTCGCCGCCCGCTGCAAATTGAATATCGATATACTTTCTGTGAGCTTCTAACCGCCCTTCTTTGAGGGGCCTGGTTGTGTAGCGCTGGACAATGTAGTAAAGTTCGTCACCATCAACCTCGTATCGTCCATCCTTTTTTGTGGACAGTTTCTCGTCTTTTAAGATTTCGAGACATTTTCCTATTTTTGTTGAGAGACCGGCGTATAGATGTGCATTTTCCAGCTTATCGATAACCATTCATAGCGTCCCAAGTTTTTCCTGCAGGTGCTTGAGTAATTGGTCAGTTGAAATCCTTATCTGCTCCATTGAATCCCGTTCTCTTACTGTTACCGTTTGGTCTTCCTTTGTTTGGCCGTCAACGGTTATGCAGAACGGTGTCCCCGCCTCATCCTGTCTGCGATATCGCCTGCCGACCGCGCCTTTTTCATCGTAAAAGCAGTTGAAATGCTTTTTCAAATCGTCGTAAATCCTCCGCGCAATCTCCGGCATTCCGTCCTTTTTCACTAATGGAAAAATCCCGATTTTTGTCGGCGCAAGGGCCGGATGAAACCTTAGGAGATTTCTCTTTTCTCCCCGGACCTCTTCCTCATCGTATGCATCAACCAGAAATGCCAGCGCACTTCTGTCAATGCCGGCGCTTGGCTCAATCACATAAGGTATGTAGCGCCGTTTTTTCTCCTCATCGAAATATGAAAGCGGCCCTTTTTCGTAATCATCGGCCTCACAAGTGAGTTCTATTTTGCTAATATCCTGGTTATTTTCGAACCACCTGTTGAGCGTTCTCATCCCCCGCTGATGCTGCCGCAGGTCATAGTCCGTGCGGTTGGCAATTCCTTCCAGCTCCTGCCAGTCACCGCTGCCGAACGGGAACCTGTATTCGACATCGACGCACCCCTTGGCGTAATGCGCGAGTTCATTGGCTTCGTGCTCGCGAAACCGCAGGTTCTCTTTCTTTATTCCTAAATTTATGTACCAGTTAAACCTCGCCTGCCTCCAGTGCTCATACCACTTTTCATCTGTCCCCGGCTCGCAGAAAAACTCGAGTTCCGCCTGCTCGAATTCCCGCGTGCGGAAAATAAACGCCTTGGTCGTTACTTCATTTCGGAAACTCTTGCCGACTTGCGCGATTCCGAAGGGAATCTTGACGCGGGTAGTATCGAGAACGTTCCTGAAATTAACGAAAATTCCCTGAGCGGTTTCAGGCCGAAGCTGCATCGTCATCGAATCGTCGATATTGGCCCCCATTTGCGTCTCGAACATCAGCTTAAACGGCATCGGCTCGGTAAATTGCCCGACTGTCCCGCAGTTGGAGCATACTTTATTACTTAAGTCCCCTGCTCCTGCCATAGCCGCATCGATTGCGATATGTTCGGTATGCTCCTCGGCCTGCTCTGTGATTTTCTTTTTGAGGTGGTCGACACGGGTTCGGACGTTGCATTTTTTACATTCCGCTATCAAATCGGCGAATTTGTCTGCATGACCGGAGGCTTTCCAAACCAGCGGGTGCATCAGGATACTGCAGTCCAGCCCTACAACATCGTCGCGCATCTGCACGACCGATTGCCACCAGGCCTTCTTGACATTATTTTTTAGCTCAACCCCCAACGGGCCGTAATCGTAGCAGCTTGCAAGTCCGCCGTAGATTTCGCTCGATTGAAATATAAAACCCCGCCGTTTGCACAAACTTACGATGTCATCGAGCTTGGTGATTTTAGCCATATTTTTGTCTCCGTGGTTACTAAATGGGCTTATTATATAGTCGGCCGCGCGAATTACAAGAATTGAAGTTAATAAGATGCAGGCGGGTGGTTATAGAGCATTTGTTGCAATATTGATGATTTTCTGGACGATGTCGGCGTGGCGCTGCTCATCATCGGCGATTTTTGAGAAGATGTCTTTAACCTTCTGGTTTTCCACATCGGGTGAACCGACAATTTCGATGTATAGGCCGCGGGTGGACAGCTCGAAGTCTTTCATCATTTCGAACTCACTGATGATTTTCTCTTTATTCTGGTTTGTTATTGTAGCCATATTGTTTAATGAGTCCTGCGATTATTTTTCTGTGCCTTTGCGTATCTTCTATGAGGATGGTCAGGTATTCTTTTATTTTCTGGAAGACCTCCGGTTTTAGCTTCTTCGGCCAGTTCTCTGTATTCACATAATCTTTGTAGATGCTGTTACTTATATGGTCTTCCATATCGAGTGCGGAAGCGAGGAAATTAGCCAAGGTATCCTGTTTTTGTTCAGCCATAGTTATCGCAAAATAGCGGCCTTATCGGCTTCTGTCAACATATTTAACCATAGATTCCGGTGTGTACTGCGCAGCGAAAAAAGTGAAACTACGGAGACAGAATTCCATTATTTTTTGAACAGCTCTTTCAGTTTTAACTTGAACGGTTTTTGAGGCCGTTTGAGCTTCACAGGAACGTTCGCGGTTTTTAATTTAGTGCTTTTTTCCCAGTTTTTCGGGCCAGCTTCAAGGCCACGGGCAAACCCATATTCGAGATTGCCTGAGCGATAGAAGAGTTCTTTTCCTTCATATCGTCCTTTGGCCGCATATCGGCCGATGACCGTTGCGTTGTACCAGTAATGGGGGAATTTGTGGTCGTTAATTCCGGGGGTAATATCTGTAAGGTCTACATTATGAGCGTTGGTCAATGTTTTTTCAGTGGCTCCGAGCGTAATGTCGCGGGTTAAGTAGTGGTCGGCCCAGTTGGTAATGTTGGGGTCATTTTTCAGATTTCCCAACTCGCTCTCGTTCCAGAACGGGGGGACATAGGCGTCGAGAAACGTGAGGTGTATAGCTGCGTTTGTTTTTTTATTAACGATTTTTGCTGCTTCGCTAATAACCCAAGAGCCTGCGGAGTGTCCGATTAAGTGTATATGCTTAAAATTTCCAGAGAGCTTAGTGATTTTTTCTCCGAGCATCGGCCCGGCCGTGTCTCTGGCATATTTGGCAGCATCGATTGGATTAATAACTTTTGCCTGTGAGCGCCAATCGTACCAACCGCAAAGCCAAGTTTTGGAGTCTACTTTGTCTTTTATCGCTAAGACCGGGCCTGCGGGCCATGGTTCTTTTTCGAACCAGCCGTGCGTAGCAATAACGAGGTTAGGTTTGTCTGCGGCGGAATAGTTAGCGTCGATGGTAAACTTTTCTGTGCAGTTGCTATCAACGGCAGCAAGGTAAAGTATCGGCACGGAATCGCTTTTGGCTGCCCAGGACGTGGGGCATAATATCGCAATGGTGAAAATTAAAGATATAAAAAGAAGCGGCTTATTATATTTTCCATGCGACATTTATCGATATCTGCCGATTCCGGCCTTTGTCCGGTTTAGCGTGATTACGGCTGTTTGTAATACTTCATCGCTTCGGGTATTAATGCTTTTATGTTGCGGATTCTGGTCGCATCGGCAGGATGGGTACTGAGAAGTTCCGGCGGAGCGACGCCCTGTTTTGAGGCGGACATTCTCTGCCAGAAGCCGACGGCTTCATTCGGGTTATAGCCGGCCATAGCCATGAAAATCAGGCCGAGATGGTCGGCCTCACTTTCGTGTGCCCTGCTGTACGGCAGCAGAATGCCGTACTGAGTACCGACGCCGTAGGAGCGCATAAAGAGGTTCTTTGTCTGCTCGGGTTTGTTGGCGAGGGCCTTTGAGAGTGCCATACCTCCCAGTTCCACGAGGAGGCCCTGAGTCATTCTTTCGGCGCCGTGTCTTGCGAAGGCGTGTGCGATTTCGTGGCCCATCACGGTAGCCAGTCCGGCTTCGTTTTGCGTGACGGGCAGTATGCCGGTATAGACGACGACTTTGCCGCCGGGCATACACCAGGCGTTTATATTTGGGTCTTCGACAAGATTAAATTCCCAATCGTAGCCGCTTAATCGGTCTTCCAAACAGTTTTCGGCACAATACTGTTCGACGGCTTTTTGAATTCTGCTGCCGACGTTTTTGACCATCTGTGTCTGGCGGGTGTCGGTGCTTAGTTTGCTCTGCGAGAGGAATTCGCTGTAGGACTGGAAACTCATAGAATTCATAAGTGCATCTGGGACGAGGTTAAATTGCTTTCGGCCGGTGATTTCGACCTGCGAGCAGGAGGCAGCCAAAAGCGCAAGGCCGGACAAAACAGCAATTGATGAGATGAGTGTTTGTTTCATCGGTTTTCCTTTCTATTTTTTATCGATTTCTGTTTTTATTTGATTGAGCAAGTTAATGGCGTCTATGGGGGTCAGGTTGTTGACGTCTGTCGATGCGAGTTTATCGAGGACGGATTTGTGTTTCTGCACAAATAGTATGTCCTGGGGCGGCTTTTTTGTTTTGTGCTTTGCGAGGTGTGAGCCGGTAGCTTCTTTTGCGAAGGTGTTTTCCAATTCTTCGAGGATTTCTTTGGAACGTTCGAGGATGGATTTGGGAACGCCTGCGAGTTTTGCGACGTGGATGCCGTAAGATTTGTCAGTTCCGCCGGGGAGTATTTTGTGCAGGAAGACGACTTCGTCGGCCCATTCGCGGACGGCGACGTTGCAGTTCTTGACGTTTGTGAACAACTCGGCCAATTCAGTCAATTCATGATAGTGGGTAGCGAAGAGGGTTCGGCATTTTATTTTGTTTGCGATGTGCTCGGTGATAGCCCAGGCGAGAGCGAGGCCGTCGTAGGTGCTTGTGCCACGGCCAACCTCATCGAGGATTACAAGGGATTTTTCGGTGGCATTATTAATGATGTTTGCGGTCTCGGTCATTTCGACCATAAAGGTTGATTGGCCGCGGACAAGCTCGTCGGAGGCACCTACTCGGGTGAAGATTCGGTCTACTAATCCGATTTGAGCGTCTTTGGCGGGGATGAATGAGCCGACCTGAGCCATAATGACCAGCAGTGCAGTTTGTCGTATGTAAGTGCTTTTGCCTGACATATTGGGGCCGGTGATGACAAGCACGTCACCTGCGTCTTCACCGAGGGTGATATCGTTGGGAACGAATTCTGAGCCGAGGGTTTCGGCGAGGACTGGGTGCTTTCCTTCTTTTATAATAAGTTCGCCGCCATTGGTTATTTTTGGCCTGATGTAGTTTCTGCGTCCGGCTAGGTAGGCGAGGGCCGAGAGGCAATCGCATTGTGCGATGGTGTCGGCGAGATTTTGCAATCTGTTTATATACTGAGCAGCCTGTGCGCGGATTTGCTCAAAGAGCTGAAGCTCCAGCCCCAACGCTTTTTCTTCGGCGGTCAAGGCCTGGGTTTCGTATTCCTTCAATTCCTCAGTGATGTAGCGTTCGGCGTTTTTGATTGTCTGCTTTCTGACGTAGTCATTGGGGACTTTATCTGCGGATGAGTGGGTTATTTCGATGTAGTAACCGAAGACTTTGTTGTAGCCGACTTTGAGATTGTTTATTCCGGTGCGCTCGGCCTGGTGCTTCTGGTAGTTTCGTAGCCAAGTTTGGCCGTCTCTTGAGATTGAGCGAAGGCGGTCGAGCTCCTCGCTGAAGCCTTTTTTGATTACTCCGCCGTCACGAAGGTGCGAGGGACAGTTCGGCTCGATAGCGGAGGCAAGCAGGTCGGCGAGTTCGTCCATACTGTCGCATTTCTGTGCCAACCGTAAGGCGAGGTCGGCTTTGAATCGCAGGAGAAACTCTCTTAAAAGCGGAACTTGTCTTAATGTGGCTTCGAGGGCGACGAAATCTCGCGGGATTGCGCGGCCAGTGCTGATGCGTGCAGCGATCCGTTCCAAATCGGAGATGTCGGCAAGCAGTTTGCGGATGTCGGCCAGCGAAGAGCCGGAGTTGAGCATTTCCTCGATTGTATCCTGGCGAAGGATGATTTCGCCGAGGTCGCAAAGGGGCATACACAGCCAGGCGCGGAACATTCGGCCGCCCATAGGGGTGAGAGTTTCGTCGAGGCAGTTCAGCATCGCTGCCTTTGAGCTTTCGGTGCGGATGGTTCGCAGGACTTCAAGACTTGCGAGGGATGTCTGGTCGATTTGCAGGAAGTTTCTGCGGTTGATTTTTTTCAAACTCTGGATGTGACTGAGAGTGGTTTTTTGTGTTTCGTTAAGGTATTCGATGACGGCACCGGCGGCAGGTATTAAGGAGCTGTCATTATCGGTGACACCGAAGCCCTCGAGGGTTGCGGTACCAAAGTGTTTGAGGAGTCGTTTTTCCGATTGGTAGGGGTCAAAGTACCAAGCGGGTCGTTCTGTTACGATGGCACCGGTAAGATGGGAGATGTTTTGGGCAAGTTTTTTGGTTTCGGCTTCGAACAGCTCGCCGCGACGGTCGGGCAAGAGACACTCGGCCGGGGAAAGACGTAGCAGCTCGTCGAGCAGATTTTTTTCGGGTATATTCTGGACGAAGAAATGGCCGGTGGAGATATCGACCCAGCTAATTGCCACTTTCGAGTTTGTTCCGAGGTTGACTGCGCATAGGAAATTATCCTGTTTTGCGTCGAGGAGGATATCGTCGGTGAGGGTACCTGGGGTAACGATTCGAACGATGTCACGTTTGACGACTCCTTTTGCGAGTTTCGGGTCTTCGACCTGCTCACAGACAGCTACGCGAAAGCCGGCCCGGAGCATTTTTTTCAGGTATCCTTCGACAGCGTGGTAAGGTACGCCAGCCAGCGGGATGGGATTGCTGCCCTTGTTTCGGCTGGTCAGGGCGAGGCCGCAGACTTGGGAGCAAATTTTGGCGTCTTCGTAGAAGGTTTCGTAGAAATCGCCCATCCGGAAAAAGAGTATGCAGTCAGGGTATTTTTGCTTGAAGTGGGCAAATTGCCTCATCGCTGGCGTTAGTTTTTCGGTTTCTGTGGTCATATAGGCAGATTATACACTAAGCGGGGCGTTTAACAACTCTGTTGTGATTGAAACTGCGTGCTGTTTAGAATCGGCTTTTTTTAGCTGTTTCAGGAGGTTTTCCTGCCGTGGGGTAAAGCAGACGGCGGTTTTCGAATCGAAGTCGATGACGCGGCAGGCCGTCTGGATTTTTTTGAGAAGATTTTCGATTCCGGTGCCGAACTTAGCGCTTATTTGTACCGTGTCTGCCAGATTTTCGGGCAGTTTAGCTATATCGAATTTTGTGGGTAAATCGGATTTATTTAAGACCGTCAGAATATTCTTGTCGGCGATTTTTTTGAGGACATCATTATCAATCCGATTATCGGTTTGGTTATTGTCCAAAACGAGCAGGACGAGGTTGGCCTTATCCAAAAACTCGAGGCTTTTTTGCTGGGAGATTTTTTCAATGGTATCTTCAGGAGCTGCAGCGAAGCCAGCGGTGTCGATTAACTCTGCGAGCATCGGGCCTATTTGACAGGTGGCACTAATCCAGTCACGGGTTGTGCCTGCGATTTCGGTAACGATAGCTTTTTGCCTACCGGCAAGGAAGTTGAGGAGCGTGCTTTTGCCGGTGTTCGGCGGGCCTGATAAGACAATCGTGTAGCCGAAGATAATTAGTTTTGCGGTTTGAGTATCTTTGAGGATTTGCTCGGCGTCGGCTTTTATTTTCTCAAGGGGGATTTTATTGTGCAGCCATTGTTCTATTTTTTTTGTCAGGCCTTCGTTGACTTGATTAGCAATTATTTTTGTTCCCTGAATGGTTTTGGCATGCAACTGGGCGAGTTTGGCTTCGAGAGCAATTGTGTTAGTGGTTTTTTCAGCGGAGAAGATTTTTGCCAGGAATTCTTCAGCGGTCAGCAGTGTGGCGCCTTTGTTCTGCAGCAATTGCATTATATCGGCGACGATGAGCGGATTGCCGTGGCAGTTGATGGCGAAACCAGTAGTGCCTTCGCAGCCGATTGTGACCTGGTCGATGGTTTCGGAACCATTTGTGATTGTACCGAGCAGGATTTTGCCGGGCTTGAAAGACGGCGTGTGTTTTGCAGCGGGTATGAATAATTTTTTTATGATGGTTTCGGCTGAATCACCGAAGATTTGGATGACAGCTATTGCGCCGGTTCCCTTACCGGTTGTTACCGCAGCAAATGCGCTCATAGGCCAAGTGGTTTTTACCCTTTTTCTTTTATATATTTTCGGTATGCGAGTGCGATTCCTTTGACGACGAGGTTGGGTACCCAGGAGTCGATGAATTCGCAATCGTCTTTTATTGACCCTACGGCGGAGCCGGTTATAACCGTGCACGGCCATCTACCGATTTTTTCGGCGTATCGCCTGATTACTTCCTGCAGTGTCGCAACAGCAGAGTAGTATAGGCCACAGTTTATGGCCTCGGTTGTGGTTTTACCGTAAGGGGCTTTTGGTTTGGTTACTTTTATTTTCGGTAGTTGGGCAGTATTTTCTTTTAGGGCCTTGGTGCTGATTTCAAAGCCGGGAAAGATAACGCCACCTAAGAAGATGCCTTTTTCATCAACAAGGTCGATGGTGACTGCGGTTCCGAAGTCGGCAACAACTACTGCGTCCTCAGCGACGGCGTAAGCTGCTGCGGCTGAGACGACCCTGTCGGTTCCGACCTTATCCGGCTCATCAATCCAAAGCGTAATCGGCAAAGGGATATCTTTACCTATGATAAGTATTTTTTCACCGAGTTTATCTTTGACTATTTGCCGGATGAGTTTTGTCCAGGCGGGCTTTACGCTGCTGACAACGATTACGCCGTTGCGTTTTTTCTCTTTCGAGCTTTTTGCGACGGGGATTTTTTTCCAAGCGGAGGTAAGGGTGTTTGTGATTTCTTTGCGCGATTCTCCAGAGATGGTTTTAATGAACTGCTCCTCGCCCTTGAGGTAAAGGCCGATTGTGATGTTCGTATTGCCGATATCTATTGCGATTATGTTCATAATTTATTTTTTAGCTGCGGTTTTTGTTTCTTTAACCTTTTGCCACAGAATTTCCGTTAGTTCTTTTATTCCGGAGCCGGTAACCGCGGAGACCGGATATACTTTTTTTCTTAGCTTTTTTTTAAGCTCTTTTACATTTTTGCCGTCGGGGTCGAGGTCAATTTTATTTGCGACGATAACCTCTTCTTTTTCAGCCAGAAGCCTGCTATAGAGCTTTAGCTCATTGCGAATGGCTTTATAGTTCTCCGTCGGTGCGGAGCCATCTGTCGGCATTATATCAATAATGTGGACAATAATTCGAGTTCTTTCAATATGTTTTAAGAATTCGATGCCCAAACCGGCTCCTTGGTGAGAGCCTTCAATCAGGCCGGGGATATCGGCCAAAACGTACCTGCGGAAATCGGTCAGTTCAACGATACCGAGTACCGGCTCAACAGTAGTGAATGGATAATCAGCGATTTTCGGCTTTGCGGCTGAGCATCTTGAAATCAGAGTGCTTTTACCGGCATTTGGCATACCGACCAGACCAACGTCGGCGATTAGTTTTAATTCAAGGCGAATATTTCTTTCCTGTCCCTGTTTGCCGGGTTCGGCCTGTCTCGGAGTTTGATTTGTGGAAGTGGCGAAAGCCTTATTACCCTTGCCTCCCCTGCCACCACGGCAGACGCATGCCTTTGCCCCGACCTTATTGAGGTCTTTAAGCAACAGGTCAAGGTCTGCGTCGTAAATGAGTGTGCCGGGCGGAACCGGTATTATCAAGTCCTGTCCATTTGCACCGTGCTTGTTGCTTCCTGAACCGGGTTGTCCATTTTTTGCATGCCAGTGATGTTTGCCGGCAAAGTCGAGCAAAGTATCGAGATTATCGACTGCCTGAAAATAGACACTGCCTCCTTTTCCGCCGTCGCCGCCGTCTGGACCGCCTTTCGGAATGTACTTTTCTCTTCTGAAACTTACGCAACCATTGCCGCCATTGCCCGCCTTTACCTGGATTTTTGCCTTGTCGATAAACATAATTTTCTTGATAATAAAAAAAGGATGGTAATTACACCATCCTTTTCTATCAGTCAAATTTTTCCTGCTAAACAACGTGTACTTTTCGGCCTTGGAAACTTACTTTTCCTTCGGATGTGGCGAATAGTGTATAGTCTCTGCCCATACTTACATTATTGCCCGGGAAGAATTTTGTTCCGCACTGCCGGACGAGTATTGAGCCGGCCTTTGCGCTCTGGCCGCTGTACAGTTTTATACCTCTGTACTGTGCATTGCTGTCTCTTCCATTTCTCGAAGAGCCCTGTCCTTTTTTATGTGCCATAGGTAATACCTTTAATTTTATGTGAAAAAGTCAGATTTCCGAAACGACCATTCTAACTACTTTATTCGGTATTGTCCAGAGTAAATTTAAGGTTTTTTATCACAAATAGAGGTTATTTTGCGTTTATTCGGCGTTTAAGATGGCTTTGATGTCGCCTAAAGACATAAGGCCCTCAGTTGCCAGTTTTATTTTGCCATCGGGGTCGATGAAAAAGTTACAGGGAATACTGGATACGCGGTTATAAGGCGGCGGCATAGCACTGGTCCTTGCGGAAAAAGCCGTGTAGTTGATATTGTTTTTTTCTACGAAGTTTTTGACCTTTTCGGCGGTTTCTCGCGGGAATGTGGTTATATAAGATATTGCCAGGATAGCCAGTTTGTCCTCGCTTTCAAGGTTTCGTAAGGCGATTAGATGTGGAATCTCCTTTACACAGGGTGCACACCAGGTTGCCCAGAAGATAATTATAACGTTCTTTCCCTTGTAATCACTCAGCTTATGTAGTTTGCCGTTGATATCCACCAGTGTAAAGTCCGGTGCTTTTTGGCCAAACCAGGAAGAGTAGGCCGGTCCCCAGGTTCTCGCCTGCCTGACAATATCCCTTAGACTTTGTTTGGGCCTGGTATTAACATCGGTTTTTGACTGTTTGGTTTTATTGGCGCTTACAACTGCCGGTACAATTTTATTTTGATTATTTTTGTTGGGTGTCTGGCCTGAGGGCTGTTTTTTACATCCCTGTAAAAGAAGCATTGCGGTTAATATTATAGTAGGAATAATAACCATAAGCCGGCAAGTTGGCGGTTTATTCTTTCTGGACATTTATTTTTGTCCTTAAAATGGTGGTTCAATGTGAGTAATATACATCATTTATACCATAAATCAAGGTCAAAGTTCGCAGCCTTACGATATCACAGCAGTGCTATTTGGATAATGAATGATATTTCGTCCAAGAACGGTGCAGAATCATAAAGTCTAAAACGACAAATTTTAGGTCTGTGCAGGCAAGCGAAAATCGTTTGACAAAGCGAATTTTGAGATTAGCATAAGCTCTTTTCGAATAATTGGTTGTCCCTGTTTTAATAAAGGTTTGAAGGGATTTTTGAATAAATGAATCTATTGTTCTCTATAGCGATAGCTGTCATATTCGGTTTCCTCGGCGGGAAAATAGCCCAACGTATAAAACTGCCGGGTGTAGTGGGTTATCTTCTTGCCGGTCTGATATTCGGGCCGTCGTTTCTTAATATTTTTCACGAAGAATTTGTTGAGAGTATGAATATTTTCGCCAGCTTTGCCCTGTCACTGGTAGCGTTCATAATCGGCAGCGAGATGAAACGGAGCAATCTGAAAGAAATGGGCAGGGGAATTGGCACAGTCATACTTCTGGAGTCATTTGGGGCTTTTTTGCTTGTAGCAACTGGCGTGTATTTTTTGACGGGGAAATTATATCTGGCTCTTATTTTCGGGGCAATGGCACCTGCATCAGCACCTGCAGGAACAGTAGCGGTGTTACAGGAGTGTAAAGCAAAGGGGCGTTTAACCAATGCTCTTTATGCGGTTGTCGGTCTAGACGATGGGCTAGCCCTAATGATATTTGCAGTTGCCGTGGCGTTGGCTCGTATGGTGATGGACGGAGAGAGGTTATCTATCGTAAGTTTTTTAGGGGGTCCGATTTTGGAGATAATCGGTTCAATTATCCTTGGGTGTACAATAGGTGCGATTGCCGGATATTTCATGCGGCGGTTGTCAAGTGACGATGCTATCTTGGCAACCAGTTTAGGCAGTATTCTAATGTGTACCGGAATTGCTATGCACTTTCATTTGTCCCTTATTCTGGCGAATCTGAGCCTGGGGATGATTTACGTTAATCTCTATCCAGTTGTAAACAAACGAGCTTATCGAGCGATAGAATTTATAACTTTGCCGGTCTATATCGTCTTTTTCTTTTTGGCGGGGGCGCATCTGCAGATAAATCTGCTGCCCAGCATAGGTTTTTTAGGACTGGTGTATGTGTTGTGCAGAATAGGAGGACTGATGGGCGGAGCCTATTTGGGCGGAATTATATCCAAGCAGGTCGCAGTGATTAAGAAGTATCTTGGAATGGGTATACTCTGTCAGGCTGGGGTGGCCATAGGGCTTTCGCTGCTTGTAGCTGGTCAGTTCCGCCCTTTAGGCGAGGCAGGTAGAAATTTAGCAGCAGTAGTAGTCAGTACTGTTGCTGCTACTACTATTATCTTTGAGATAATCGGTCCTATAGGGACAAGAGTGGCGATTACCAAGGCAGGTGAATTCGGAGTAAACATAACCGAGGAAGACCTCATCAAGATGTATAAAGTTCGTGATGTGATGGACACCAAACTGCCGGTATTCAAGACAGGAATGCCACTGAGCGAAGTTGTCAGAACAGTGAGCAATACGGATGAGTTCTACTATCCGGTTGTTGATAGTAACAATCATCTTATTGGAACTGTTACGCTGGATGGTATCAGAAGGACTTTTGCCACACAAGAATTAAACGATTGGCTGGTAGCACTGGATGTTACCGAGCCGGTTGTTGCCAAAGTGGAACCAGATACAGCACTGTCTGAGGCCCTTGAGCAGGGAAGAAGGCTGGGTTTAGAGCATTTGCCAGTTGTAGCTTCCAGCAAAGAAGACGAGTTTGTTGGCATTTTGAACCGTCGTGCTGTTCGCAGACAGCTTTCCGCAGAGGTGTTGTCACGGCAGCAGAAAGCTGATAGTATGGCAGGCGGCCAAATAGCGTAGTCTGTGTGTGGCTGGAGCTTTTATGTTTTATCCGTTTGCTAATATCGGCTTATCAATAGCGGGTGAATGGATGGATATCGCCCTGTTATTCGGGCTGATTATCTTGTTTGGTTCGTTCGGTGCGCGCCTTTTTCAAAAGTTTCATATTCCGCAGGTAGTTGGTTACGTCACCGTAGGGATTATATTGGGTCCATGTCTGAAACTCATTTCTCAACAAACGGTGCAAACCCTTGAACCGTTCAATCTGTTCACATTGGGCATCATAGGTTTTCTAATCGGTGGGGAGCTTAAACGAGATATCTTTCTGAAATTCGGCAGACAGGTTTTCGCGATATTGCTGTTTGAAGGGGTTTCAGCTTTTTTGCTGGTGATAGTTGTCAGTTTTCTTGTCCTAAATTTCTTCTACGATTGGCACATGGCGCTGGCGGTTGGCGTGATATTCGGTGCTATCTGTTCTGCGACTGACCCCGCTTCGACTATAAGCGTCCTGTGGGAATACAAGACTCGCGGTCCTCTTACAACAATGTTAACGGCAATTGTAGCGCTAGATGACGCTCTTGCGTTAGTGCTTTACATAATGAGTGTCGGCATAGTGGGTGTCCTTACGGGGCATAAGGAAGTTGGTTTGCTGACGACAGTGGTCCACTCATTTTATGAGATAGCTGGTTCTTTGGGAGTGGGTGCAGTGACGAGCTTAATGCTGTTATGGATGGTAAAGCGAACGGAAAACGAGGAGAAGACGCTGATTTTACTTGTCGGTATGGTTGTGTTGGCAATAGGGTTGGCTAAAAGCCTTGGTCTGGACATAATCTTGTCATCCATGGCAATGGGAGTTACTTTGGTTAATTTGTCTCCACGGCAAAGCGCTAAGAGTTTCGAACTCGCTCGCAGATTTTCACCGCCGTTGTATGTCATGTTTTTCGTTCTTATCGGTGCTGAGTTGAGTATCGTGCTGACCGGTAAAATCCTGCTGTTAGCGGCCGTCTATATAATCAGCAGCGTCATCGGCAAAACAACCGGCTCTTACATTGGTTCGGTGCACAGCCATGCTGCACCTGCAATCCGCAAATACCTAGGATTCTGTTTATATCAGCAAGGCACTATCGCGATTGCGTTATTGATTATGGCAAGCAGCAGATTCGAAGGCCAAATTAGAGATATTATGTTGTCGGTAATAATAACCGGGGTTTTCGTACTTCAGTTATTCGGGCCGATATTTGTCAGGGTCGGTGTTAAAAAAGCGGGGGAAATGGGATTGAATGTTACTGAAGATGACCTGATTTTAACTTATAAAGTTTCCGATGTTATGGATACAGATGTACCGGTTATTTCAGCGGGGACATCTTTAAGTGAGGTAGTCAAAGTAGTCAGTAATACAGGCAATTTTTATTATCCTGTTGTTGACAATGAAAAGCTTTTGGGGGCTATCACTCTGGATGGTATCAGAAACACTTTTGCGACGCAGGAATTAAACGATTGGTTAGTGGCACTGGATATAACCGAGCCGATAATTACCAAGGTGACCCCGAATATGGCCTTATCGGAAGCGTTTGAGAGGGCGAAACATGTCGATGCAGAACACTTACCAGTTGCAGCTTCGCGTGAGGACGATAGATTTGTTGGCGTTTTAAATTGTCGCGGGGTTCGCCGGTTGCTCAGCGCCGAAGTATTGTCACGGCAGCAAAAAGCCGATAGTATGCATAGTATCCAGAGTGCGTAGTTTTCATAAATTTTGGAAATGGGTTTTCTGATGGTTCATTTTTTTATTAGTGCGAGCGTTGAGACTACCGGCTATTTGAATTTGGCTTTGCTGTTCGGGCTGGTTATTTTAGGTGGTGCATTTGGCGCACGTCTTTTTCAAAAATTTCGAATACCTCAGGTTGTCGGCTGTATCATAATCGGGATAATTCTGGGTGATGTTCTTGGAGTTATAACGCCAGAGAGGATCGACAGTCTTAGACCTTTCACGATGTTTGCATTAGGAGTTATTGGGTTTATGATTGGCAGCGAGTTTCGGGGCGATATTTTACAGAAGTACGGGAAACAATTTTTCATAATTCTCTTTTCCCAAGGTATAGGCGCTTTTTTATTAGTTACAATCGGCACATCCGTGATGGCTTGGTTTGCTTTGCCAGCCATACTTGATGGTGCAGCTGGAGCAGATAGGATATATGTTTCTGCAGCAATAGGTCTTGTGCTCGGTGCTATTGCCTCGGCTACTGCACCAGCGGCTACGGTGAATGTGTTATGGGAGTATAAAACGAGAGGGCCTCTCACCGCTACGATACTTGCTATTGTTGCTTTGGATGATGCTTTGGCGCTTCTGCTCTATAGAGGAGCTGCGGCAGGCGCAAAGGCGCTAATGGGGACGACTGGTACCTCTATTTTAGGTACTACTGTTTTATTGTTTGGTGAGATAATCGGAGCAATAGCGCTGGGATTTTTGGCGGGGGTGTTACTGTACTTTTTATTAAAGTATGTCAGGGCGGAGGATAAAATTTTGGAATTTGCGTTGGCATCACTTTTACTTGTTGTTGGAGTTTCAATGATACCAGGAATTGACCCGATTTTGCCGGCTATGGTATTGGGTATAACAGTGGCCAATTTGATGCCTCGTCAGAGCCAAGGTATGTTTAAGCTTGTCGAGAAATTTTCTCCCCCTATCTACATTTCGTTTTTTGTGCTTGCTGGTGCACATATGGAATTTGGCAGGTTAAGCATTTGGGTTATTTTTATGGTAGTGGTATATACCATTTTTAGGGCGACAGGTAAGATAGTTGGGTCGTGGTTCGGTGCCCGATGTTCCGGGGCCTCGGCTGCAGTTCGCAAGTACCTTGGGATTTGTCTTTTGCCACAGGCTGGTGTTGCCATAGGTCTTGCTATTTTAGCTGGCCAGCAGTTCAATGCAGACCTCGGTAGAACAATGATTATGGTTGTTATGACAGCTACATTTTTGATGGAAACAGTTGGACCGATGTTAGTCAAGGCGGGCGTTGGAAGAGCCGGCGAAGTAGGGATGAATGTTACCGAAGAAGACTTAGTAAATGCATATGCGGTTTCCGATGTTATGGATGCAACAGTGCCGATTATTTCAACAGGTTCGTCTTTAAGCGAGGTTATCAAAGTGGTTAGCGACACCAAAAGTTTTTATTATCCTGTTGTTGATAGTGATAAAAAGCTGGTAGGGGCTATTACGCTGGATGGTATCAGGAACGTTTTTGCGACTCAGGAATTAAATGATTGGTTGGTGGCGCTTGATATAACCGAGCCGGTAATTGCCAAAGTGACCCCGAACACAGCTTTGTCAGACGCATTTGAGAAAGCAAAGCAGCTTGATTTAGAGCATTTACCGGTAGTTTATTCCGGCGAAGATGATAAGTTTGCCGGTGTTTTGAGTTGTCGCGAGGCTCAACGTTCACTTACGGCGGAAGTATTGTCGCGACAGCAGAAGGCCGATAATATATTTAATGAATGATTAAGTTGCCAATAAGTTATGGTGAAATCTTGAAGCAGTTTTTCTTTTCGAAGAAAAAGAGACTTGTCAGTAATAGGCAATTTGAAGCTGTCTTATCCAGTAATGTGCGGGTTACCGATGGATTACTTGTGCTGTATGTAGCGGAAAATGATTGCGGTTATGCACGTTTGGGTGTTTCTATCAGTAAATCCTGTGGAAATGCTATTGAGCGGAATCGGCTGAAACGGCTGCTCCGAGAGGCCTTTAGACAAAACCAGAACCATCTATCACCTGGTTTTGATTATTTGTTAATGATTTCTCCACAATTGTCGAAAAAACTAAATAAATCGATAAAATCAAAAGATGCAATGAGACAACTGAGGCTTAAGCCGATAAAAGAATCGTTCCTTGCCTTGTCAGCTGCAGCAGTTAAGATAATTGGATAATATGTATTTTTTTCCAAGCAGAGTCTTTGCAAGTTTATATGAGGGCAAGCTTTGAGTCCGATAAGCAGATTATCGACAGTTGGCGCCGCCGCAAAAAAAGCTGGTATATCACGGCAATCTTTGCAATATTATTTAATGGTCGGTTTGCTTGAGCCTACAGAGATTACACCGACTGGCAGACGATTGTTTGACGAAAAAGCAATAGGGCGAGTTAAATTGATAAAAAGGCTCAACGAGAGCGGTTATCCACTGCGTGCCATAAGAGAGTTGTTTTTGGAAGGTCGGGTCGATTTGAAAGGAAGCAAGAAGTGAGTGATTATGAAACCGCACAAAGAAAACGCAATATTGTTGTAGGTGTTTTTGTAATAGTAGCTATTTGCGCTGTTGTATGGCTTATATTTATATTTAACGACTTTCCTACCGCCGTTAGCAAGCTCAGTTCCTTCCAGGTTTTTGTTCAGTTTGCGACGGCTCCAGGAGCGCTCAAGGATACTCCGGTTAATTTTTGCGGCTATCCAATCGGCAGGGTAACAAGAGTTATGCCTCCAGAGGTACGAACAGATTTGAATACCGGTTTGAAGTATTATCAAACGATGGTCATTCTCAGTATTAGCAAAAAATACGTTAATATACCCTCTAATGTTGAGGTGAAGTTGATGACGCGTGGATTGGGCAGCAGTTATATCGAACTTTCAATCGACCCTACACTACCTCTTGTACCGCGTGACCCAAATCGGCCGGAAACAAAGTTCTTAGTTGACAAAATGCTCTTGCAAGGGTCGAGGGGCATGACCAGTGAGTTTTTCCCAGAGGAGAGCCAGGAAAAATTAGAAGAGATGGTTAACAGTATTAGTGTTTTTATAAACAACGCTAACGATATTTTCGGTGATGAGGCGAACAAGAAAAATATCAAAACAACCCTGGCGAATCTGTCCCTTTTGTCAGAACAAGCTATAGAGACATTGGACGAGTTGCAAAGATTCCTTGCATCAGGAGTTAATACGAGTGAGGAAATGAGTAAAACTATGGTGGAGTTGAAGTCGATTTTAGAGAAGATAAACAACGGTCAAGGTACCGCCGCCAAGTTCATAAATGATGCACGATTGTATGAGAACCTGCTTGAAAGCACCCAAGAGATGGAAGTTCTTCTACAAGATTTAAAGGAGCTTGTAGCTGAGTATCATAAAAAGGGAATTAAGGTTAAGCTGAAGTAGGAATATCTTTTAGCATTCAATTCCTGGAGTCCTCTGATAGTCCTGTCGTTTTCCACGCGGACAGGTAATAAAGATGCTATTTTTTTGCGATGACCCACAGAACTAGATCCTCAGAGTGCGCCCGACAGGATTCGAACCTGTGACCTTCGGTTTAGGAATTCTAACGTCAGCGCATAAGTCCTTACTAAGAAAGCGGTTTAAAACGCTGTTTTCAACCATGTGGTTATACATTCCTGTTTTCTATTAAGAATGCCAAATCGCGGATTTCTGAGGGGGATGGTTGAATTTTCCGGATTGGATGATAGAATGCCTTCTAAATAAAAGTCTAATGCTTTTGTAGCCAAAGGACGGCTTATGTCGGACAAATTTGTAGGGTATGCTAC
>CAZDQP010000012.1:0-34659 GCA_964507485.1 uncultured Pirellulales bacterium
GTGTTATTAGCCTAAAAATTGGCCGAACACCAGCAAGTATATATAATAAAGCAAGCGAGTTAAACATATCATTAAAACCCACTAATCAAAGCCCATACAACAGAAGAAAAAAGAGTTAACTCAATTTTCTTGCGGCATTTTCATAGAGCCTACGCTCTAAATTTGTCCAGTTGTGATTATGGTTCGTTAGGGCTAACGCCAACGCGTTAAGAGCTTTGAGCGCAGATTCCCTAATCTTATTAACATTTATTTTTTTCTTCATTTTTAAACTGACCCACTACCGATAATTCCTATTAACCAAGTGTCCAAAATGGCGATAAACGGCTTTAATAGTATTGTAAGCCGGGTTTTTGGGGGCGATTTGACTTTTTGCCAAATCGGACTATATTTAAAGTAGCCGCCCGTTATAAATTGAGTTAATGGGCGGTTATTTGGGACGAACTTCTCACCTGATACTAAAAAGTATTCGGGCAATCAACAGTCCGAGGGTGTAAACAGTTTCCTCCATAAAAGGCAGAGGCAATTTATAAGAAATGGCAGTTTTTTTCGACCAAGGAATAATTAATCAGGTCCAGCAGGCCAACGACATCGTTGATGTAATAAGCGAGCATGTGAATCTGGTAAAAAAGGGCAGAGAAATGGTAGGGCTATGCCCTTTCCACGACGACCATCGACCGAGTATGAACGTCAATGCCACTAAACAGATATTCAAGTGCTTCGCCTGCGGAGCCGGCGGCGATGTGTTCAAATTCGTACAAATGCGGGAAAACCTATCCTTTTCTCAGGCGATAGAGAGATTAGCCGAGCGCACAGGAATAAAACTAAGACCCAAAGTTCAAAACCAAAGGCTAAAAACGCAAGATTCAGATGTCGACCCAAATAAACTGGCGAGGGTCAATAAGTGGGCAGCCAAATACTTCCAGCAAAATCTTCACGACGAACAGAAAGGTAAACTCGCCCGAGATTATATCGCTCAAAGACAAATCACGCCGGACAGCGTTAAAAAGTGGCGACTTGGTCTTGCCTTCGATTCACAGGATGATTTACTCAAGAACGCAACTAGAAAAAATATCCCGGCAAAACTGCTGGAACAGGCAGGGCTGGTTATAAACCAAATGGGCAGCGGATTGAGCGATAAGTTCGTGAACCGACTAATGTTTACCATTACCGATGTAACAGGAAGAGTAATTGGCTTTGGCGGGCGAACTCTCGATGAGAAAGGCGCTAAATATATAAATTCACCTACAACATCTCTGTTCGATAAAAGTAATACTTTATACGGTCTCGAACAGGCACGGCACAAAATTGTCTCGACAGGAACAGCCGTTGTTGTGGAAGGTTACACCGATGTCATAATGGCACATATTAAAGGATGCGACAATGTGGTTGCAGCTATGGGTACAAGTTTCACATCGGGGCATGGGCGGATTCTTCGGCGATACGCTAAGAAAGCAGTTTTAATCTTCGACAGCGACACCGCAGGTATTGAAGCCGCCAATAGGGCACTGGAGGTTTGCATCTCACAGCATTTAGACATCGCTTTGGCTTCGGTACCGGAGGGTAAAGACCCCTGCGATTTTCTTTTGTCTGCCGGCAAAGAACGATTCGAGCAGTTAGTAGATGAAGCCGTTGATGTTTTCCAATTCAAATGGAACAGACTAACAGAAAACTTCGACAGGGACAGGACTTTTGCCGGAAGAAAAGCGGCTATCGAAGAGTTTCTACAGACAATAGCAACAAGCTTATGGTCAGGCAATCTGGCAGCTATAGACAAGGGGTTGATAGTTAACCGGCTCTCGAAGATTATCGGCTTAGACAGCAAGGAGATAAATACCGAACTGCACAAAAGAATGGAAAGGACGGCAAGAGCTTCAAGTTACAATAATGAAAACCAGAAAGTGAGAAGTGTAGATTTGGGCGATGGTTTGTTTGCTATAGCACAAAGAGAGATTTTAGAAATACTGCTGAACAAACCAGAGTTGATTGAGACTATAAAACATAAAATTGCAGTTAAAGATTTTGATGTGCCGATTTTAAGGCAAACAGCATCAATAATATTCGAAGCACTAAGCGCCAATCCTGAAACAAGCCTGGCGGAAATACTGGCCAGAGCAGAATCACCGGAAGCAGGCAGTCTCATTGTGGAGCTATCACAATCAGGAGAAGCTAAGGGCAACTTCGATTCCCGTTTAGCCGGGACATTGGACGTGATAGCTCGACACCTTGCGAAGAAGAAAAAAAACGAGATTAAAGCTGTAGAAAACCAAACGCAATTTTTGCGGAGCGTGATCGAAAATACAGGAAAACAAAATCCCCGCAACATAGGAATGACTTAATGAACAAACGGTATATTTTCACATATTATCTTTAAAGGATACCAACTGTGGCAAAAAAAAGGATAAAAGCAAGTAAACCTGATGCCTTTGGCAAAGCTGAATCCTCAATGAGCACAAAAATAAAAGACACTGAACAGCAAATAAAAGCAATCACCGAAAAGGGCAGGCGAAAAGGATACCTTACTTACGAGGAGATGAACGAAGATTTGCCAGAGGATATGGTGACTCCCGACCGCCTAGACAGCTTATTGGCAACGCTGGATGAAATGGGAATTAACATTATCGACGAAGCTGATGTGGAAAAGCATACAGGGGAAGATTTCGAAGCACCGGAAGGCGGCCCAGAAGCTGCCAAAGAAGAGCGGGCTAAAGAGGATGAAATACTTGAAAAACAGCTGGTTGGCGCAGAAGTCAGCCGGCGATTTGATGACCCTATAAGAACTTACCTGACGCAAATGGGTGAGATTCCACTGCTGACGCGAGTGAGCGAGATTTCACTGGCACGCAAAATAGAACTGGCGCGTATGAGCTTTAGAAGAAGAATGCTGGAATGCGACTATTGTGCCAGAAGCACTGTTGATATACTCGAACAGGTCCAGGAAGGTACGTTGAGCTTCGACAGAACAATGAAGCTCAGCACCGCTGAAAATCTCGTCAGGTCAGTAATAAAAAAGCGGCTGCCGGGAAATATTCAAACGGTAAATAAAATGTTGAAGATAAATCAAAATTTGTTCAAGAAATTTCTGCAGAGCGAAGCCGATAATGGCAACAAGGGGCCTGACAAGTCAGTTTTAAAACGCATTTACAGAAATAGGCGCAAAATCGCAACATTGCTGGAAGAACTCAGCCTGCGAACAAGCAGAATTCTTCCAATGAAAAATAAACTGCACGGCATCTGCCAGAAAATGCATCAATTAGAGCAGATTATCGCCAGCGGGGGCAATAAGGAGATAACCGCTGAAGATATTAAGGCGGTTAAGGAGGAACTGGCCGGCCTGCAGGAACTGGTAATGGAAACTCCTAAGCAACTCGACAAGAGACTAAGAGGTACCGATAGAGTATTTAACCAGTATGAACACGCAAAACGAACGCTTTCAAGCGCAAATCTGCGGCTGGTGGTTTCAATTGCCAAGAAATATCGAAACCGAGGCTTGAGTTTCTTGGACATAATCCAGGAAGGCAATACCGGGCTGATGAGGGCGGTTGACAAATACGAATATCGCAGGGGGTACAAATTCAGCACTTATGCCACATGGTGGATTCGCCAGGCAATTACTCGTGCGATCGCCGACCATGCACGAACGATTCGAATTCCGGTGCATATGATAGAGACAATGAGCCGACTGCGAACCGCCAATAAAGTTTTAGTACAGAAATTCGGCAGAGAGCCGACAATTGAAGAACTCGCCAAAGAAGCTGATATGAGCATAGATGAAACCAGCAGGGTTGTGAAAATATCCAAACACCCAATCAGCCTTGACAGACCCATAGGTGAAAGTGAAGACAGCTATTTCGGTGATTTTATCGAAGATGACGAGGTCGATTCGCCGGTGGCTTCGGCTACGCAGGAAATGCTCAAAGAAAGAATAGATATGATTCTGAAAACGCTTTCATACCGTGAACGCGAGATTATCAAACTTAGATATGGAATCGGCGACGGCTATACCTACACACTCGAGGAAGTAGGCAGAATTTTCAAGGTTACGCGAGAGCGCGTCAGACAGGTCGAAGCAAAAGCCATAAGAAAGCTACAGCATCCTGTGAGGTCACGCAGGCTCGAAGGTTTCCTCGACCACAAAACAAGTTAATCTGTAACAAAAGAGATCTTTTTCTTATTGAGTCAACGGTTCGTAGAACTCTTGCGGTTTCTGTCCAAGTGTGCTTATTAATGTGCCGAGTTTTTCGATTGTACATTCGATGGTGTCACCGGGCTGGAGGAATTTACCGGTAGCAGCCGCTACACCCGCCGGTGTGCCGGTAGCTATAACATCGCCGGGTTCGAGAGTCATTATGAAGCTAAGAAAAGAAACAATATCAGCAACAGGAAAAATCATCTGCGAAGTATTGGCTTCCTGACGAACCTCGCCGTTTACCTTTAGAATCATCGGCAGATTTTGAACGTTTTGAATCTCATCTGAAGTAACTAAGAAAGGTCCCATCGGCAAAAATCCGTCGGCCCATTTGCCGTTGAGCCAGTCATAAAACTCGTCCCAAGGCCGGTTTTTTCTGCCCCTGGCAAAAGTAACACTTCGGGCTGATACATCATTTACAATTGTATAACCGGCAACATATTCAAGGGCGTTTTGCGGCTCGACGGATTTTGTTTTTCGGCCAATGACAACTGCGAGCTCGATTTCGTAATCTATATTTTCGCTATAAGCCGGCCAGGGAATTTCCTCGCCGTGACCGATTACTGTTGTCGACGGCATAATGAAGGGTCTGGGAACAGTCGTCCTGCGAGGTGAATCCGACAGGCCAAGCGTAAGACCAGCCTCGGCAATATGTTCGCTGTAGTTTCCCGCAAGTGCGAGGATTTTGGTCGGATTTGGAACCGGTGCCAAAAGCTTTACTGAAGAAGGGGCAATAAATTCTGTACATTTGGCAATAATTGACCCGACCTTTTTGATAGCTTCCGGGCCGCCGGCAATTACATGCTTTACGCTTTGGAAATGGCCGGTTAAGTCTATAACGCCCTTATCCGTCAGTACGCCGGCACAAATACACGTGTTCTTCTCAAATGTGATTAGCTTCACCTGCTCACCTTTTCTGTTATCATAGGTGTTCGTACAAAGTGTAATGATAGCAAAAATAACTTGAAATTACAGCAGGAAAGCTTTTAATATTAATCTGAAGTCGGCAGGACTTATGACTTGTGTTTTCGAGGATTTCGAAAATGACTCTAAAGGAGATCTGGACAAAAGCAAGCAACTGGGTGGGAAACCACAAACCCTCTATGGCGGCAAAATATCAGCCACTGATAGACGATGAAGGTCTAATCAGTGATAGTGCCGAACCAGAAGAAGCTGATATCGAGGAAAAAACCAGTAAAAGCAACCAGGTTTTAGTCAAAACAGTCCAGCCGATGGATAAAACTCAATCGCTTGAAAAACTACAGGTAAGTTTCGATAAACTTGTTGAGCAATTGGAGGGCATCAACAACCACTTAAACCGTCAAGCTGCTCAGAATGAAGAATTAATGAGCAGAATTGAACAATTGCCTAAATTATTAGAGAGCTTTCCTGCCGCTGTAGGAAATCAGAAGCAGTTAACAGAACAGCTACTGGAGCAGCTGAAAGCAACTGCCATCACAGAGCAAGGATTCGTAGAGACAATAGAAAAAATTCCGACCGAGACCGCTAAGCAAACCGATGCCCTGGCCGATATCAACCATCAACTCGCAGCCGCAGCCGATGTCGATGTGCAAATGAACGAAAGTTTTAACAAGTTTAATGTGATATTAGAAAAACTAAATCAGAACACCGCCGGACAAACGGAAGGCATTATGCAGATGAGTAAAACATTTGCCGCCAGTGATAGATATCTCAAATATGTCGTTTCCAGACAGCGTAAGAGCTTTATCTGGGTCGTTATGATATCAATGGGAATCTGCCTGATAGTCATTTTGATACTGAGTGGAATCATTCTCTATCTGCGCCAATAATTTTTTTCATTTTCTCTTGAATAGTAAAAGACAACCTGATAAAAGTCTTAAAAGATTGCTCTTTGAAAAAATCATATCCTAACTGCAGGTCCTGAAGTCTTATTGCTTCGGGATAACTAAATGGGAACGCGGTTAAAGTCCGCGACGGTCGCGCCGCTGTGAGCGCCCGCTCCGATTGCTGAATCGGAAATCCGAGAGGCATTTTGCCACTATCCGCTTTAAAAATCAATAATTGGATGGGAAGGAGTCTTTCGGTAGGACGCAAGTCAGAAAACCTGCCTGTTGTTAGTTATAATTTTCGGTGTTCTCGCGATTTGGAACACGGTACAGCCTTTTGACTTCAAAGTTTGAATATATATCTAACAACCGCCGTTTCTCTCGTGGGAACGGCGGTTTTTTATTGGCGCCCTCGCGATTAGGGCCGGAAAGTAACGAAAGGAGAAAAAAACAAGGCAACAAAATTTTTGAAAAGGAAATATGCAACTTTTTTGAATAAGAAAGAGAGAAGATTATGGCTTCGAGGAGATTGATGAGTTTAATTTTAACATTTGTGTTTACCGGCGCTACAGCTGCTGACACTGCCAATTTTGACGATTTGAGTTTGGCGCCTGAATCCTATTGGAACGGCTCAGACCAATCCGGGGGTTTTACCAGCGGAAGCGCTTCCTTTAACAATAATTATGATTCTATCTACGACTCCTGGGACGGCTTTGCTTATTCCAACATCACAGACACCACTTCATCGGGATTGGAAGCCCAATATAATGCTATTACTGGCATAGGACAAAATGACTCCGCTAATTACGGCATAAGTTACATCGGTTGGTCTGAACTGCCTGTAATTACACTTGATGCAGCAGGCGTTGTTGATGGCTTGTATGTTACGAACAATAACTATGCGTATTATTCGATGCTGAACGGAGACGCTTACGCCAAGAAGTTCGGTGGCAACGACGGCGATGATGAGGATTGGTTCCTGCTGACTATAACTGGCAAAGACGCTGGTGGTTCATTGACCGGCACAGTTGATTTCTACCTGGCGGACTATCGCTTCGAAAACAGCAGCGAAGATTATATCGTTAATACTTGGGAATACGTTGACCTGAGTTCTTTAGGTACAGTAAAGCACTTAGAGTTCAACCTTAGTTCCAGTGATGTGGGCGATTATGGTATGAATACGCCAGCGTATTTCGCGCTGGATACCGTCATACCCGAACCATCAACAATATCGCTGATGGTCCTTGGCAGCTTGCTAATTCCAAAACGTAAAAAAACTTAAGCTCTTAGCAGCTTTGGGACGCCGGTAAATTTTGCCAGCATCCCATTTATCCGTTTGTAACGCGAAAGGAATTTGTTATGTCAAAACGAGTTGACATGATTGTGATAATATTGTCTGTCTTTGTGGCGGCAGCCAAAGCCGGACCATATACGGAACCGGGAGTAAACGGTTACATCGGTGATGATTGGCAGCACGCTGCCCCCGATGATGAAGATGCAATTCTGAATCCCATTTTTCGCAGCTGGGCAACAGGATTTAAGGATTATTTTCCGTCTGATGATGATTTGACTGACTACACTGGCGTTTATGACCTTAGCGACCCGCAAAGATCGCTTGGCCCTGTTGTCGGCTGGATTTACGATGTTGTAAGCTTAGGTGATTTGGACAGTAGCGAGATAGCTGATGGTTGTGCGCCAGGGCAAATAACTTTGCTTTTTGGCAATCCCTATGCTCCTAATGACCCGAATCATATTCGCAATGTCGAAGGTTACGATTTTGTTGTTTTCGAGAACGCCTTTCTTTCTAACTTTACTACCGACGGTGGGTCTGTTTCCGGAGAGATGTTTGCAGAGCTTGGTTATGTTGAAGTATCTTCTGACGGTGTTAATTTTGCAAGGTTTCCCCCGGTTTCTCTGACATCAGGAGTTATAGGAGAGTATGGAACGATTGAGATTAGCAACATTTTCAATCTTGTCGGCAAGCATCCCAATGCCGGGAGCGTATGCACCGGAACTCCGTTTGATTTGAATGAAATCACTGGTGAGCCAAATGTCGCTTCCGGTCTTGTTGATATCAACAGCATAAGCTATGTGCGGATAGTGGATATTCCCGGCAGCGGAGATTTTTACGATGAAGCCATCGAACATATTGACCCTGACAGCCGGCCTGACTGGGGCTACTATTACACAAATCATCCGATATACGATGCGTGGGTGACATACAATCCCGGCGGGGTGGATTTAGAGGCAATAGGCGTATTGCATCCACAAGAATGCTCAGGGGACATTAACCTGGACGGGATTGTTAATTATGAGGATTTGCTGATTCTAACAAATGCATGGCTAAAGCAATTTGGCCAGGATGGGTGGGTAGCGAGATGCGACTTGGCGGAACCCAAAGATTACATTATTAATCTGCTGGACTACGCTGTTTTTATAAACCAATGGCTTAATAAAGAAATGTGGCGGGACTGAATATTTTCTTGTATCGAGATGTCAATGATTTCCAAGAAAACAACGGCGTTTACCCTCGTAGAGATATTGGTTGTTATCTCCATCATTGCCTTATTAATGTCAATTCTGTTTCCTGTACTCGGTAAAGCAAAGTCTCTGGCGTGTAGTATTGTTTGCAGTTCTAATCTCCGCCAGCTTGTCCTAGCTAATATCGGTTATTCCAACGAGAACGATGGTTTTTGCGTTCCGGCTGCAAGTGATATATGGGATGGCGCAGGCGGTTATCACCGCTGGCACGGAGTCAGGAACACTGAAGATGAGCCGTTTGACCCCCTCAGAGGGCCGCTTGTTGAATACCTCTCTAATGGAGAGGTTAAGGAATGCCCCGGCAGGGTCAGATTTGTCAAAGGCGAAAGCTGGAATGAAAGCTTTGAAAAGGGTTGTGGTGGTTACGGCTATAATATGATTTATATTGGCAGTCGTCTTTGGTGTGGAGGTTCGAGTTTCGAAGGGATATACGGAAGCACTGCACGTATGTCAAATATCACTAAACCAGACAGAACATTGATGTTCGCAGACACCGCATTTAATCAAAATGGCAATCTGATAGAGTATTCATTTACCGAACCATACTTCTGGATTCGCAAGAGTAAGTTGCAGGATAAGCACCCATTCCCAAGCATTCACTTTAGGCACGATGGATGTGCAAACACCGGTTGGGCAGATGGGCATGTCAATTCGCGTCAAAAAGCAGATTGCAAAGACAGCGATGCCTATAATGCCGCTTTTGACCGCATGGAACTGGGGTGGTTTGAACCGCTGGATAACAGCTTGCTCGACCTGGAATAAAATGGTCTTCGCCGATGAAGTTTGTATAATCAGCGAAGTGAAAGTTAAGCTAAAACAAAACATCATCTTTACACTACAGAGTCTAAATCATTTACTTTGGCCTGCGGTCTGCGCCAATTGCAGGGAAAGCATTTGTGAAACAGACAACTCTCTCTGCAAAAGCTGCTGGGACGGACTGCTCTGCTGCACGGCAGGTGATTATTGCCGGCGCTGCGGGCGAAACGTGAGCAAGTACGCCTTAGTTGACGGCGCTTGTCCAAATTGCCAAGGCAAGCAAATTTATTTCGACCAAATAGCTCGAAGCGGTGTTTACGGAGATGCCCTGCAGCAAATGATACTTTCGTCTAAGAATGGACGGACCGAGCTGGATTTAACTCTCGGATTCCTGGTCAATTCCGCTCTGGCCGGCAGCAGCTTTTACAATGATATAGAATTTTTCGTCCCCGTCCCGCTACACTGGACCAGGCGATTGATTCGCGGCTATAATCAATCTTTAGTTCTGGCAAAAAAATTAAAGCACCCCTCAGCAAAAATCAGCACAGAGCTTGTCAGAATTCGGCGAACCAAATCTCAGCCAGCTATGGCAAGTCCTGCTGCACGTGCCAGAAATGTTGCCGACGCTTTCGCAGTTCGTCACAGACACAAATTCAAAGATGCAAAAGTCTGTTTAATCGATGATATTAAGACTACCGGTGCAACACTAAACGAATGCGCAAAAACATTGAAAGAGGCCGGTGCCTCGAAGGTCTTCGCATTGGTTTTAGCTGTAGCCGGACAAAGCATAAGCTAAAGGTACCAAATAAGATTCGATATGAAGAAATGCCTATATTTTCTCGTATTTTATTATGGCGCGGTATAAACCGTCGACACGTTTGCCGTCAACAATTATAGGCGGATATTTTTCGTTTCTTGGCTGGAGCCGCACTTTATCATCAGATTCAAAGAAGACTCTCTTAAAAGTCGTTTCATGCGGCATCGAAAAACGAATGAAACAATCATCACCGTTATGAACCTCGGCCGCCGGTGAGAAAACAACAATGTCACCTTCGCGATATCTCGGCTCCATTGAATCGCCGACAACTCTAACAGCGAATGCATTAGTATCGTGCAAATCAGGACAGCGGACGTAATCATCAGCTATACCCGCCGGATAATCCAGGTCGTTGAAATCGGCGGGGTAACCAGCAGCAACTTTATTTATCACAGGCACCAACCGCCCTGCTGCTAAGGATGCCTTTGCATGCTCGATGTTTAATTCGCTTTCCACAAGAAGCGTATCAAGCTGTATTGACTCATCCTTTTTACTTATAAGATTCTTGATAAACTGGCGTAACCTCTTATTCTCGGCCTCAGCGGATTCGTATTCCTGACGAATATCAAGCGGCAAAGACTCCATGTGAGCGATATGAAGCAGCAACCCCGGCTCAAACTCAAGCGTCTTTTCGAGCTTCGCTAATAACTCATCACTGGGCGGATTATTTACTTTTCCAGTTTCGATGGTGGATAGGTACGGTTTTGAAAATCCCACACCGGCACTTACTTCGTCCAGCGTCAGATGTAACTGCTCACGCTTTTTTCTTATTATCTGCCCTAATGACATAACGCCTATTATAGTAACAATTTTACTAAATACAAGGAGAATTTAGATAAATATGTAACAAAATCGGCTCGTTCAAGTCGTTAATCGAGCTTTATAAGCTCATAATCGGTGCTTCCAAGGCCAATGCGCTCAGCGTGCTCAATCTGGTAATGCGGATTAAGTTTGGTATATCCCGTTAATTTGGGCAGTTTTTTACCGCCTTTAGCTTCGACCATATCCATGGCTGCCTTATCTACAGCAACCGGGTCGGTCGATGCAAGTATGCCTATATCATCAACTATCTTACGCATATTCGGTGTATCGAAACAATCACAGTCTTTGGTAATTGAAAGTAAAAAACTGAAAAATGCGGCTTTGTCCTGCTTCCCTTTTAGTACACCAAGCGCATGCTCAGCTATACTTTTTTGCAGCACTTCGTCCTCTTCATGCCAGTCGTATTCAACAGCGTCAAATCTGCACACCGCCAGGCACTCAGCACAACCGATGCATTTATCCTGGTCTATATGAGCTTTGATATCATCAAGAGTAATGGCATCAGCCGGGCAGCGTTTGACACATTCGCCGCAACGTTTACAATTATCACCGATAACAAGCGAAAGAGCTGCATGCTGGTTCATCTTGCCCCTGCGGCTTGCACAGCCCATCCCCAGTGTTTTTATTGTTGCCGCAGCGCAGGTGCCGAGGTGGCCGGTAAAGTGGGCCACCGAAAGAATTGAGTTGCTCCACACGATATCTGATGCGATAAAGACTTCTTTATTGATTTCACAGTTGACCTCCACAGGTGTGTCAGAGGTTCCAAATAATCCGCCGGCTACAATGAATGGTATTCCTAGCACGTCCAAACCGAATCCGTGCTTGGCGGCTACAATATGATGGCCGATAGCATCGTGTCTTGGACTGGCATACAGCGCATTGCTGTCCGTCAAAAACGGTCTTGCTTTTAGCTTGACTAACTCCTTCACTAATCCCTTAAGACACGGGGCCTTTATGTATGTATTGTTGCCATCTTCACCGACATGAACTTTAACCGCCGTAAAATCATTTTCCTTAAAGCAGTTTGAAAATACCCCTGCCCTGAATAATTTTACCGCCTTATTGGAAATCACTTTCTCGCCTTCACTGATAGCTGCTTTAATAAAATATACTTTGGAAGCCATTTGTTTCTACTCCGGTTTGATTGGATTCTTGTTTTTCATCTGCTGTCATTTGTAACGACGCATCGCAAGATGAATGATTCGGTCAATTAATTGCTCATATTTGATGCCGCCTTTTTCTGCAGCCTCGGCTATCTCCTCACCGTAAGCGATATCAGCATTGGGATTGACTTCGAGAACAACGAACTTGTTTTCAGGTGTAAGCCTTAGATCGATTCTTCCGTAATCACGAATTTGAAGCAGACGATAAATTTTCTTGCAGATTCGCTCAATATTTTTAGCGGTGGCTGTTTCAAGTTTAGCAAAACCGAATTTTATTCCCCATTTCTTACGGTATTCGGCATTCCATTTTACGCGGTAGGTCGTAATCTGAGGTCCTTCAGGATTGTCTGTGTCGAAGGAACATTCGCGTATGGGAAGAACAGTTAACTGTTTATTACCAATGATGCTGACATAAAGCTCACGACCCTCTACGTATTCCTCGACTATGGCGGGCTGGTTCCAACCTTCATGAACAAACCTGACCCGTTCCAGCAGCGCCGTTTCGTTATTGACAATAGATGCATTGGAGATGCCCTCGGAACTATCCTCAAACGCGGGTTTGACAAAAAGCGGGTAACGAAGAGATTTTGGAATCCGAATCTTTTGGTGCGGGGCAATGGAAATAAAACCGGGAATGCGTATTCTGTGGGTGGCTAACATTTGCTTGCATAATCCCTTGTCTCGGCATAACAACAGTCCCGTAGGACCGGAACCAGTAAATGGTATACCGAGCATCTCTAAAACCGCGGCGATATTCATATCCATACAGCGGTTCCCATTGAGTGCCTCCGTAAGATTGAAAACCAGGTCGGGTTGTTTTTCTTTAAGCACGTTCATCACAACTGCAATATCATCTTTACAGCCTAGGACAAATGCGTTGTGTCCCAGTTCGCGTAATGTTCTGACGACATGATACTCTGTTGAGGGCTCTTTAGGCCTTTCCCTGAAGTCAGGGTCATTAGGAGGTATGGTCCAGCTATCGACTAAAGCTGTGATGTTTAATTTCCTCTTCATTATCGCCTTTGCTTCCTTTTGATTCTGAAAGTATCTCTTGCAATGGCTGTCAGTAAAACAGTCAATGCTATTATGTCGTCAACGGAACTGTTTTCAGTGTATAAATCAAGTGCATCACAGCGAATAATTATTCTGCTGACCAGTTGATGAATATCGTATTTACGATGTCCGGTCCATCTTGCAACGTTATTAATAATCTTATGACGATGCAAGCGAAGAAGATTGGAAGCCTTTGTCGTCGAGGAACCTGAACTTCCCATCTTGAACAGTTCTTTCAGGCTATCATCATAAAAGCCGTGAAAGTTGCTTCCGAGCACTCTTCGTTTTCTGTCATAAAACCCGGCTAGGCTGGAAGTCATTCGTGAAGCTGACCATGGAGGTTCACTCGTCGCGGTAACTACAGGAGGCTGGCTGCCGAGCTTCTTCATCACGTTATCGACATATTTTAGTTTCCTGATGACGGGCCAGCCCTTGTATTTCTTCTGCCAGTTACTGTTCGGATTAAGCCAGACGGCAAAAGTCTCCGCGAAGTCCTCGTCGGGATGGGCCTGGGCGTAGCTGTCTTTTAAGTGGAGAACAAAACGTCTGGAATAGGGCTGGCAGTAATAGTAATCAGAATACCTGGCCGAGAAAGGGCCGAACAATTCACGCCACCTGGTTTTCTTATACAGCTCATACGCGTAGTTAAAGGTGTGCCCGCACTCATGACGTAGAAGTTTCATGCACGATTTTTCTGCCCCGCCTTCGACTTCGAACATAATCTTCTTCTCGATTTTTTTCAGCCTGGGGTGGGCCAGGAAAAATGGAATGCCGATAATAGGCTCTCTGTCCGGGCAGAGCCATTCGTCTGCAAGATAATACGGAGGGCGAAAAGCCATGTTTTTCGAGGCGAGCTCTTCATAAAGTTTTTCTATTAACGGTTCCAGAGGACTGCTCTGGACTTGCAGGTTAAAGTCCCGCACCCGCATCTGAAGGATTTCTTCATCTGTCAGATTTTCCCAGTTTATTGCCTTTGTTTTTTTAGCCATGATGGTTTTGCGGCACCATTAATTAAAACCGTTAGTACTTTATCATTACGTCGGTTTTAATTCATATGTACGTAACTTCTTATTCTGACATCTATAGCAAAAATGCCGTTTTTTGCAAGGGTGTAGTCAATTCTGTTCAAAAGAAAAGATGTTCGATGAGTATTTTAAGACCAAGAGTTATAAGCACTAAACCGCCGACGGCCTCAATTTTGCTTTCGAAAAAGTGCCCAAATTTTTTACCTATTATAACTCCCAGATAGGATAGCACAAAGGTTACAACGCCGATGACTATCACCGTGGTCACAATTGATACTCGTAATAATGAAAGCGTTATTCCTATGGCCAAAGCATCTATGCTGGTAGCAATGGATAAAACTAATAAAACAAATACATTCTCCGGATTAAAATTGGCAGGAGTAATTTTGAATGATTCGTAAATCATTTTTATCCCAACCGCGCTTAAAAGGGCGAAAGCTATCCAATGGTCGTAATCTGCGACATACCCTTTAAAGCTTATCCCTGCCAGAGAGCCCACCAAAGGCATAAGTGCCTGAAATCCCCCGAAAAACACAGCTATACGTAGCGCGTGTTTAATATGTAACTGCTTACAGATTGAACCGCTGACAATGGAAACTGCCAGAGCATCCATCGCCAGGCCAATCGCAATAACTGTGATAGTAATTAAACCCATAACAATCTGAAAATAACTTCCTACTCCTTTTTCTTCGCAAAAACATAGTTGAATATATGAGACTGGAATTTACCACTGATTTCTATCGTTCGCAGGTCAATTATCACAAAGTTCTTCTCCAGCAGTTCTCTCAATTCGTTTTTGCTGGAAAAATACAAGATGCTACCCAATGATGTTTTCCTGTATTTTGCAGAGCTTCCAAAACCAGTGTCTTTTTCACTAAAGCATAAAGATAAATATTTGCCTTCCGCATTGAGTATTCGACAAACATTTTTAATGTATTTTTGCCTCTGTTTCGGCAGTATATGATGCAGCATCCCCCAATCGTAAGCAAAGTCCCATCTTTGGTTGACCTTATCCATCCCATCAACTACATCCGCAACGAAAAAATCACACTTAATGCCTTTTTTCCTTGCGCTCTTTTCAGCTATTCCTATAGCTGTCGGCGAAAAATCAATCCCCGTAACTTCAAAACCTATGCCGGCAAGGTAAATGGCGTTATTGCCGGCGCCGCATCCCAAATCAACTGCTTTGCAGGGACGTAATTTCCCGCTGTTGACTAACTCAACCAACAATTCAGGCGGCTTTTCATTGTTCCAGGGAATCTCTTCAAGCGGAGTATTTTTGTAGATGTTATCTATTCTGCTTTGGTTGCCCCTGTTCATAAACAAGTTAATGATGGGCCTTGCATCATTATGGATTACATCGCTTACACGGCCTTTTACCGGCACTTATTGCTTCATCTCTGCTGCTATAACTAACCAGATTTTCCGGCTTGATTCGCTTCACAGAACTACACTCAGGCTTGTGGAAGACATTGCTGTTTTTTGATGCAACATATACGTATTCAATTGGTGTCGATTTTACCGCTGGTTTGAGTTGTTCTTCTGGGGCTGCATTAATGTCACTTAAATAGAGGCGCCTTTTATTCGGAGGATTCGCCGCAAGGTAAGAATGAATAAACGCCTCTGTCTGCTCTAAGACCGCACTGGAAACAGCAGCAGGCATATCATCTTCCGATACCATGCGCATTATCGGCCCGGTCTTCCAAAGATCAGCTTTAATATACTGTGTAGCGTCCCTTGTCAAATAAACCTTTTTTGCTAACGATGTTTCGACGTGAAATATATACTGCTGTGGACATTCAATCTTAAGCATATTTATATTAACCCTCAGTTCCGGTATGACTAAAGACCTCAAAACGTGCTCATGTTGAATCGCCTGGGATATTTTGATACCGGCCTGACTCACTTTGCTCCGCACTATTTCTTCGAGATCTTTCCAGGCCGGACCACCTTTGTTCGGCTCGGAATCTGGAACAAGCATAACAATATACAACTGCCTTATACCCACCAGTGCAGGTTCCGGCTGGCCGAGAAGTACGGGCTCGCCATCCATTGGACGCAACTCGACCTCGCCGAAAACAGCTCCGCATAAAATTCCAAAAGCGATAGCTATAACGAGATAATACTTTCTTCTCCTCATAATGTCCCTTCCTTTCTCGCCTCGATGGAGCCGAAGGCGAAATCAAGCAAGACTTTCACTTAAGTTTGCACGGCCCTATTCTATAAGGACAAAAGCATCGACAACGTCCATACCTTCGGTAATGCCGAGCGCCTTGGCCTTTGCATTTACCTTCGTAACCTTGCGATTTGGAAATCGCTCAAGCGTCCCGATGGGATTATCTGGTGTGCTCTCAACCAGCGCCGCAGCAACGCCGTAACGCTGGCAGGCATCGACGTCAATTGCAGGACATGCCAAAAAACCTTTAGTGCCCGTTACAAGCAAAATGTTAAATCCCGCCCATTTGGTTTGCACTCCTTCCACAAGACCATTGGACGTCTGATATGTCCTTGTGTGCACCTCCATTATTGTCTCCTTTTTTACACCGGCTTGCCGAGCTGGGCCTCAATCTCTGAAAACTTTTCTTCGAGCAGTTCTTCGTTTTTTGCCTCGACAGTCAGTCTAAGCAGCGGCTCGGTATTGCTCGGCCGGCAGTTAAACCACCAGTTTTTATACTGAACAGTCACACCATCCAAATTGTCGATTTGGCCGTCGCCGTATCTTTTCGCAAGCTCATCCATTTTCACCTGCTTGTCTTCTATTTTGAAATTTATCTCGCCGCTGCTGTAGTATCTTCGCAACGGTTTGATAAGTTCGCTTACCTGAGTCTTGGCGGCGCTGATAATATTCAGCACATGAACAAGGGTAATCAGGCCTGAATCTGCATAGTAATTGTCGCGATAATAAAAGTGGCCGGAAAGCTCTCCGCCAAACACAGCATGTGAGTCGCGCAGCGCCTTCTTCATAAAAGCATGCCCCACGCGCTCCCTGCGGGGTGTGCCGCCGTTTTTAAGGATTTCTTCAACAACCACCCAGCTGCTCCGCAAATCATAAACAATCGTTGAGCTGGGGTTACTCTTCAAAAAATACGATGCCATCAACGCAGTCAGCAAATCGCAGCTGATATTTTTACCTTTCTCATCTAACATTATCAATCTGTCTGCGTCACCGTCGAAGCAGATTCCTAAATCGCACTTGCTCCGCTTTATCGCAGCTTTTACCTGAGTAAGATTTTTTTCTACCAGCGGATTCGGCTCATGTTTGAATTTACCTGTATGCTCGAAGTTAAGAGGAACAATTTTTATCGGCAAATCACCGAAAATCGCAGGCACCATTTTGCCGGCCATTCCATTCGAAGCATCGATGGCAATTTTTAATGGCCCCAGATTAGGCCGAAGAAATTTCAGCACATGATTTTTATATTCGTTTGTCAAATCAACCTCACCTACCCTGCCTGTAGTCCTGCCTCGCGTGTGAATCAAGGCAGTTGCGATATATTCTATGTCCTTCAGACCGGTATCGACACCGACCGGTCGGGCTTGCAGCCCGGATATCTTAAAGCCATTATACTTCGCCGGGTTATGTGAAGCCGTTACTTGCACTCCTCCGCACGTGCCGAAATGATTCACCGCAAAATACATCTGCGGCGTATCAATCATCCCTATATCAATCACATTTGCCCCGCAGGCCCTTATCCCTTCTATAAGCGCTCCAGCTAAGGTCTCGCTGTGTGTTCTCATATCGCGACCGACGCACAGTGCCTGAGAATTGGCCTGCCCTCGCTCGTAGCCGCTGAGCATCGACCGCAAAAACTGAGCCGACGCATAACCAATCTTCCACGCATCCTCTTCATCGAACTGGTCGGGATAAACGCCCCTTATGTCGTACGCCTTGAAAATTGCAGAATCCATCTCACAAAGCCCTTAACGATGCAGCAACATTCTCCCGCAGCTATTTGTCCGCCTGCACAAATACCTAACTGCGATTCTCCGAATACTATACACCGCCGGCCTTCACAATGTCAACAATGAATGCGCGGGGACATCTTTAATCAGCAAGATAAATCAGATATAAACCGCCCAAAAGAACAAGTACGCCGCAAATCCTCTTTAGAATAATTGCTCCCTTCGAACGCTCATTCCAGTTCATATACCGTTGCACCAGCTCCGTTGACGTTCCTGCCAGCACGATTACCGAGCAATGTCCAACTCCATAAACCACCAGTAGGAAAACACCATAAAGTAGATTTGTCGTCGCCAGTTTGAATGTAACTCCGAGCATCGGAGCCATATAAGCAAAAGTGCAGGGACCTAAAGCGATGCCGAATACCAACCCAAGGATAAAAGCGGCCAGTACACCTTTACATTTCATCCCAACCTGCCTCGGGCCCGACCACGGTATTGAAATCACATCAAGCAGATGAAGTCCGACCAGGAAAAATATCAATGCCACAAAGTAATTACCGTACTTACCCACATCTCCCATCATTCGCCCTGCCGCCGCCGTAATAACCCCGATAGCTCCAATAGTGACAAGCATCCCTGTTGCGAACAAAGTGGATATGACAAAGGCCCGCCTTGTTGAAATTTTTCCCTGCTCATCAATAAATCCTACTATCAACGGAATACTCGCCAGATGACAGGGACTGAGAATTACGCTCAGCGCCCCCCAGACAAAAGCGGCACCTATCGCTATCAGCGGCGTGCTTTCAATCGCATTAGTCAAATTAGTAAAAAGTTGCTGTATCATTCAATCTTTGCAGGTTCAATGCCGAATTCCTTCCACTTGGCCAAAATGTCCTCTTTCGGGAAATAACCTTCGTGTCGAAACAGCTCTTTGCCGGAAGCGTCAAAAAATATCTGGGTGGGAATAATCGATATCCCGTACTTTTTAGTCCTCTCTGGCTCCTTCCAGACGTCGATGAGCTCTACACTGAAAACTTCAGCATAATCTTCCCTCAGCCCTTCGAGCATCGGAGCCATCATCTTGCAGGGAATACATTTATCAGACCCCAAATCAACCAGCTTCGGCAGCTTCTTCAGTTCGCTTATCGGCCGAATTTGAACAGCCGAAGGTAGAGAACCCTCTTTCTTTTTCAACAAGACTACCGCCGTTACTGATGCAACAAGAAGTACTACGATAATTATTCTCGATGAATTCCTCATTCCAACATTTCCTTTAGTTGTTCGACCGAAGCCACTTTACCCGCAATCTTAACTTCTCCGTCAACCGCCAGCGCCGGTGTCATCATTATACCGAATTTCATAATCTCGTTAATGTCCGTCACTTTCTCGAGCTGATATTCAATACCCAACTCTTTTGCCGCAGCTTCTGCATTTTCCGCCAGCTTCTTGCATTTAGGACAGCCCGTTCCGAGTATCTGAATCTTTTTCATTTTTCTTCCTCCTATAAACCTTCTAAGCAACTTTAAACCAGTTTTGTGTTCTAAGACATATCTTTACAAGCATCAGCATCACCGGAACCTCAATCAAAACTCCGACAACCGTTGCAAGAGCTACACCGGAAGATAAACCAAAAAGCATCGTTGCTGTCGCGATAGCAACTTCAAAATGATTCGACGCCCCAATCATCGCCGATGGTGCTGCATCCCTGTAATTTAATTTCCAAAATTTAGCGGTGATATAAGTTATCCAGAATATTAAATTAGTCTGTATAAACAATGGTATCGCAATCCACAGTATCGTCAACGGGTTAGACAGAATAATTCCGCCCTTGAAAGAGAAAAGCAACACAAGCGTAATCAATAACGCAATAATAGTAATAGGTGTGAGTATGTGAAGAAACTTTTGCTCGAACCACACGTAACCTTTATAGGTGATAATCCATTTTCGTGAAATGTATCCTGCGGCAAGGGGCAAGGCGACATAAATAGAAATAGATAACAGAAGTGCCTGCCAGGGTACAGGCAACCTACCCACACCGAGTAAAAAACCACCCAATGGTCCATACAGAATAAGCATTGTAAGCGAATTGATCGCTACCATTACCAAAGTATGACCGTCATTTCCTTTTGCAAGATAACCCCACACCAGCACCATTGCCGTGCACGGTGCAATACCCAAAAGAATACACCCTGCAAGGTAGCTTCGCCAAAGCGGAACTTCGAGGACTTTTGTGCCGCTTTGCTCTATCACTTTACCGACGCCATAAGTCGCGCCGACTGGCAAATCAAGCCCGAAAGGCATTTTCACATAATCGACAGCTTCTGTGCCGATAAAACCTCTGAACAGGGTGCCTAAAAATAATAGTGCTACCACATACATCGTGAACGGCTTTATCGCCCAGTTGACAAAAAGTGTAAGTCCGACCGGCTTTATGCTTTTACCTGCCTTAAGAACCTCCGCAAAATCAACCTTGACCATTATCGGATACATCATAAAAAACAGGCAAATTGCTATCGGTATGGAAACAATCGGTGCGCCGTTGACATATATTGCCATACTGTCGAGAAATCTTGCGACCTGCGGTGCGACCTTGCCGAGAATTATCCCCGCAATAATGCACAAAACCACCCACAGTGTAAGATATCGCTCAAATATACCAAGTTTTCTTGTTTCTTCTGTCACGCCATGATTCCTTATTTGAATGCTGTAATATTGACACTGACGATGTAATCACTGAGTTTGCTGCTTTGAGGCAAGACTTCCTTGACCTGTCTGTAAAGCGGATCACTACAATCGGCCATTACATCAATGTTGGACGCTTTTTCGTTTATCTGGATATCAGTAAGACCCGCTTTTTTCGCCATCGCAATAGTTTCATCAGTAGTAACAGCTCCTGCGACACAGCTTACCAGTGCCGCGGCAGACTCGAGAACTTTTTTCGGCAAAGGTTTCTTTAACGCAAGGTCGGAAATACAGGCCTTGCCGCCGGGTTTTAATACGCGGGCAATTTCATTCCAGACCTGCTGCTTGTCCGGCGAAAGATTTATGACGCAGTTGGAAATTACGACATCAATACTTACATCTGCCGCTGGAAGATGCTCTATTTCTCCGAGCCTGAACTCTACATTGGAAAGCCCCGTCTTTTGAGTGAATTTGGTTATGCCCGCTCTGGCCTTGCTTATCATTTCCGGTGTCATATCGACGCCGATAGAGCGCCCTGTCGGGCCGACTTTGGCCGCGGCGATGAATACGTCGAATCCGCCTCCACTGCCCAAATCCAGAACTACCTGCCCGGCTTCGAGATTGGCGACAGCGGTCGGATTGCCGCACGACAGCCCCATATTTGCCCCCTCAGGCAATACTTCCAGTTCGCCGGTTGTATATCCTATTCCTTCAGCGAGCTTGCCCGGCGATGATGAACCGCAGCAACCGCCTGAGTTACCTTTTGCGATTTCTGTATATCCCTTCCGGACGTTTTCTCTTATTTTTTCTTTTGGTTCCATAAAATGTCCTTGTTAAAAAAATGACCCGAAAATAATTCCTGAAATTGTTGCCATTACAATAACCAGCGTTACGAAGGCAACCGTTTTTTGCGTCCCCATAACAGAACGAATCACCAGCATGCTCGGTAGACTAAGCGCCGGTCCCGCAAGCAGCAGCGCAAGCGCAGGCCCCTTCCCCATACCCGCGCCAATAAGCCCCTGCAGAATGGGCACTTCTGTAAGCGTCGCGAAATACATAAATGCGCCCGCCACCGATGCAAACAAATTCGCCCGTATCGAATTGCCCCCGACCGCTTTCGTTACCCAAACTGATGGGATAATCCCTTCCTCGTCAGGCCGACCAAGTAGAAATCCAGCGATTAGCACCCCCAGAAACAGAAGCGGCAGTATCTGTTTGGCAAACCCCCATGTCGTCCCCACCCATTCCGCCAAATCTTCCCTGCTGAACCAAAGCAAAAGGAAAACTACCAGCGCCACAAGAAAAATAACGGTAATAATCCACTTTACCGAATAAATTACAGCCCACGCCCCAGATGATTCTAATGGTTTAGCCCAGTTGGCAAAAACCAGAACACCAACCATCGAACCAAAATATAAAATGTTCTTACACAACGCCTTACCCTTCCCATCCTCCGGCACTGCTGTTGCACTTCCCGCCTTTCGAATTTCTTCTTTTCGATATATTAAATGCATCAATAACCCGATTACCACGCTGAACACAATCGCCCCCACGGCCCGTGCTATTCCCATCTCAAGCCCCAGTATCCGCGCGGTTAAAATTATCGCTAAAACATTTATCGCAGGCCCCGAATACAGAAAAGCCGCTGCAGGTCCCAGCCCCACCCCCATTTTATATATACCCGCAAACAACGGCAGAACCGTGCACGAGCAGACCGCCAGAACCGTCCCCGATATGCTTGCGACGCCGTAAGCCAGTACCTTGTTCGCCTTGGCGCCGAGGTATTTCATCACCGACCCTTGGCTAACGAAAACAGAAATCGCACCGGCTATAAAAAAGGCCGGTACCAGGCACAACAAAACATGCTCCCTTGCATACCACTTGACTAAATACAGTGCCTCCCCAATGGCATTGTCGAATCGTTTAACGCCGACAGGTAAAAAATAAAAAACCAAAAAGACCGCAACAATGAAAAGTAGTTTCTTGCCTTCTGCTTTTATGCCCATATCAGACAGCTCTCAAAAGTTTTACATTTTCATTCGCCTGCTGTTTTAGACAGGCCGTTATGCACGAAAAACAATCAAGAATGCACGGCGTCTTAAGTTTATAAATTACCTTCAGCCCTTCCTTTCGATAGCCCAGCACTCCCGCCCTGACCATAACCGAAAGGTGCCGTGAAACATTCGATTGCTCTGAGCCGATATGCTCGGCTATATCACAAACGCACTGTTCTCTATTCTTTAGAAAATCCAGGATTGCTATCCGCAAAGGATGTGCTATCGCTTTGGCAATCTCCGCTTGCTTTTCAAACAACATCTTTTTCTGCTTGTTTGACATGAAAGAACCACATATTTAATAATTATATGACTATATACTCATATAGTAATATATAGTTCAAAAAAAACAATTATTTTAAAAAATTTAAACTTTTATCTAATGGCAAACGAAGATTTGCATATAAGAATGTTGTCCCGCCTCCACTAAACCTTTAGCAGTTAAAGTTATCTCTCGTCTTAGCTCTTCCGGAGAAAGCCTTATATTTAACGGAGGACCAAATGGAGTATTCTGTTTTTTTATCTCTACAATCGCCAGCTTGCCATCTGGTTTTAACAGGCGCCTCACCTCTTCTTGAAACCCCTCTATCTGGCCTTTGGAAAATCCGTGAAATACGTTTGATAAATAGATTAAATCCGCCGAGCAGCTTTCTATTGGAACCGCTTTGGTTATATCTGCTTCTATTGGTTCTATGTTGGTTTCTGCTACCTCTTTTTTGAGTATTTCTATTGACTCCCCGTCGATATCAAGGGCATAGACCTTGCCGGTCCCCTTGAGAAGTTTTGAAAATTCTTTCGCCATATAACCGTTTCCGCAGCCGACGTCGATAATCGTCTGTCCAGGAAGTATTTCTAATTCTTTCAGGATTGCTTCTTTGTTTAAAACGCCTTCCGAGGATTTTCCCTTATGATGATGTACAAAATCTGCTGGTCTCTCGGTTTTTGACCTTGGTTTTTCCTCTGCTTTTTTATCCATTCCCATACTATCTCAAAAATTTTCACCAATTACAAAACGGAAACCTCCTGCCCCAAAATCACTCGACCCTTTGTACACAGCGCAAAAAAAACGCCAATACTTTTCTGCGTTGGTGTTATAACCATCGGTAAAAACTCCAAATCAACATTATTTTTTGCGTAACAGGGTCAATCCTCCCAAGCCAAGCAGCAAAACCGTCCCCGGTTCCGGTACCTGAACAAGGTATGTCAGTTCCCCCTCGGCATCGAACGAATCGCCGCTCTTGGACCCTTTCAGCAGGAACCTCGGTGAATCAAACTGAGATAAATCTAAAAACGTCGGAAGGGCATCGCTGTCGAATACTTCCTCTGTATTGTCCACAAGACTAAAACCGAAATTGGCAAAACCATAGTCACCGTGCTGATTGTCAACGGCAAAACCGAATTCGTCACGGTCGGGAAAGGAGGAACTCGCTGTGTTTCCATCAAGTACTCTCACATACACATAGTCATCAAGATACTCAATAGTCAGGTCACCGAGAGTACAAACAATTGAAGTGTCCTGATGATACATGCCATAATAAGTAGGTTCATATTGGTCGGGAATAATCTCATATTGAAACCAGCCGTTGAACTGTTGACCAATATGCAGCCCCGGAATCGCATTGTTTTCATTGTTATCAATCGTATCGATAATTCCTTCATAACTGAACGTAAGGACCTGACCGGCTGCTTTATTAGGGCTGTACATCAATCCTGAAAAAATGACAATTAAAATTACAAGCGTTTTCTTCATAATATATGTTCCTTAAGATTACAGATATTTATAGCGGGCCTGCTACGCGCACGAAAATTACCACAACTGAAATAAAAACTGGGGAAATAGCATATTATCTATTCCTTTCTACTCTCTTTCCCGCTCTTCCAAATGAAATGCCGCAAAACTAAAATCATCATACACAATGACCAACGAAAGTCAAGAAGAAAATAGAACTGTACCCCCTTATGTCACCCTTTTCCCGGATACTTCTGCCCCGTACGACTCCGTTACTACCGCGCAATTAGGTGGACAATTACCCTATAGAATTGATTTTGTGGATATGTTTGTATAACGCCGGATTAGTATTTTTTCCTGAATCTCGCCGCCGGAATATTTAATAATTTTCGATACTTTGCTACGGTTCTTCTGGCCAGATTATTGATACCGGCTTCAGCTAACTTCTTGCGTATTTGTTCGTCATTTAAGGGCCTACATTTATCTTCATCATCTATAATTTGCTGGAGCTTGGCCCTTACTGCCTCCCAACTATGCTCAGTACCATTGACGTCTTCAGTCCCGCCGCTGAAAAACTTTCGCAACGGCAGTATCCCCCACGTACACTGCACGTATTTCCCTGCCACAGCACGAGACACGGTCGCCAGATGCACCCCGACATCATCGGCAACTTTCGACATCGGCAGCGGTTTAAGATACAACTGGCCCTTCTCGAAAAACTCACGCTGGAATTTAACCACCGACCGTGCGACTCTTAGCAACGTCTTCTTTCGCTGCTCGATTGCATCTATAACCCATTGAGCAGAGCGGATATTATTCTGCAAAAACTTCTTCGTTTTTTCATTAACACCGCTGTCTTTCGCCATTTTTGCATAATAACTGCTTACTCTCAAAGCCGGCAAATCAGAATCAGCCAGTCGAACAGAATAGTCATCAGAATCTTCTAAATATTCAACTATCACATCAGCAGTAATAGGATTGTTGCGGTCTCTTCCGATTTGCAGGCCGGGCGAGGTGTCAAACTTGCTCATACGCCCGATTGCCTGGTTGATTTCCTCAACGCTGCAACTCATTTTCCTGGCGATATCAGGCAGGTGATTTTCAAGCAGTTCATCCATATGTTCCGAAACCAGACGTCGCTCAAAGCTCATATCCTCGCTGCTTTGTGCCATCTGGATAAGCAGGCATTCCCTCAGGTCGCGCGCACCCACCCCCGTTGGTTCCAGTTTTTGAACAAGCGGTAGCGCCTCTTTCAAATTATCTAAGGTAAAATCAGCCCTGTCTTTGCTGTATAATTGCTCCATCCTTACGGCCAGATAACCTCTTTCGTCGATATAGTCTATTATAGCGCTGCCGGCTTTCTTTACACCATCCTCCGCTTCGATTAGTTGCCATTGTTCAGCCAGATGTTCGTGCAGCGACTTGGGAGGCGCAGCGGTATTTTTTATCGCCTCAAGTTTTCTGTCCGGCCCGTCAATGCCGGTTCGCCAGTGAAAGACCTCGACCCCGTTCATATAATCGTGATAATCGTCGTCAAGACTATCAAGGCGCTCAAAGTCCTTGACATCAGTGTCTACGACTAAATCTTTTTCGCCTATATCATCCTGAGACTGCTGTTCAGCAGAGACGACATCATCAGGATTTAACGGTTCCTCCATTTCCAGAACAGGATTACTATTAAGCTCCTGCTCTATTCTCTCCTGAAGGGCGAGGATTGGAAGCTGGAGTATCTCCATCGATTGAATCATACGGGGAGCAAGTTTCATCTTCTGCTCCAGCCGCATTTGCGCTTCCATTCCAATCTTCATAACTTCACCCACTGCTCCTATTCCCGCATCCGGTAAATCTACGAGATGCCAGATTACCCCATATATAAAGTATACACGATTATGGTCTAAACGGCCTGGTTACTTGGAAAATCTTCACCTATATTCATTATATCATAAATTTGCCAAAAGATTCAGACAATATTCGCCGAGTAATCTGAAACTTTTAGCTTTTCCACAGGTAAAGATTGAAAATTAGTGTAATTGTCGTCTGCCGATTATAGCGTCGGTAAGCATTTTACCGTTTGCATATTCGATTGTACCGCCTGTAGGCAACCCCCTTGCCAAGCGGGTAATTCTCACGCCGGTGTCCTTTAATAACGAGCTTATATAAAGAGCTGTACCGTCACCGGCCATATTCGGATTGGTCGCCATTATTACCTCTTCAGCTCCCCCTTTTCGGATGCGTTCAACAAGCGCCTCGATAGTCAAATCACTCGGCTCAATCCCCTCAAGTGGAGCGATGTGCCCTCCAAGAACGTGGTAGACCCACTTGCACGCACCTGTCTTCTCAAGTGCTGTCACATCTTTCGGCTGTTCGACTACGCAAATAATGCTATTGTCTCGGCGTTGGTCCGAACAGATTTCGCAAATTTTCTCGTCAGAATAATTATAGCAGATTTCGCAGCGTTTAATTCTGTGTTTGACGTCTCTGATGGCATCAGCGAGCTTCATTGCTTCGGCTGGTTCGGCTTTTAGTACATAAAAAGCCAGCCGCTCCGCCGTCTTTGGCCCAACCCCCGGTAGCTTGCCAAATTCCTCGATAAGTTTGTTCAAACTTTCTGTATACGAGCTGCTCATAATATTGTCTTATCTTTCTTCATCGACTCCGGTGATTGTCGCATCGAGTCCCATCAAAACCGTTCTGACCGCAGGGTCGTTAATCAGCTCGATTCTTTTCTGTCCGATAGTTTTCGGCTGATTAGCAACAGGCTTTATCTGCATCCGCCCCTCGGCGGCTATTTCAAAATTCAACCTTATATCCTTTCCGAAATATTCACTCAGCAGCGACTGTATTTGTTCCCTTCGGCCGTTAGTTTCACACATTTTTTTCCGCATCTCAGCAGAAGCAGAGAAACTAATCGTCAGGACGCCATCTTCTAATCGACTTGGTTTGGCAGCAGCCAACAATCCTCCGGTTCCGTTGCCGAGTTTGGTGGTGATGACTTCTAATATATTTTGCCAGTTGTCCCTTATCGACTGTATGTTGTTTAATCGGGGCAAATCAATCTTATTATTTGCTGCTGACTTGGTCGGCTTCTCTAAAACTGCTGTGGTTTTTTTAGGATTAATTATTTGCTTTTTTTTTATGAGGCCACCCTTCAGTTGCGAAAGAAGCTCATCGACATTCAAAAAATGCTCACTCAAAGCAAACCGCAGTAGCAAAGCATCCAAAAGTGCCCTCGGAGTATCGCTGTTCTTGATCGACCATCGCAACCTTTCAAGCGATGTTATATTGTAAACAAGGGCAGCTACATCGAATTTTTCAGCCAATCGCCCGGCCTGTCCCCGTTGCTCAGCGGTCAAAACCAAAAGTTCGCTTTCGACCCCGGCCGACTTCACCACCATCAAGTCCCGCATATAATCAGTGAGTGCATCGGCGATTTGAACCTCACCCAGACCAGTGTTGATTAAATCCTCCGCAGCCGCAAGTGTCCCTCCTGCGTCGCTGTCACCGATTTTGGCAATTAGATTATAAATTTTTTCGCTGTTCGGACAGCCAAGAAATTCTTCCAGCAGCTCTGCTGTCATCGGTTCCGCGCCGGTGCTTATTAATCTGTCCAAAAGACTCAACCCGTCCCTCATCGACCCATTCGCCATCTTCGCCAGCGGCAGCATTAAATCATCTTCGTATTTTATTTTTTCCTGTTCGAGTATGGACTTGAGCTGGCCCGCGATGAGATTGGGATTTATGTTGTTAAAATCGAACCTCTGACAGCGGGATTGAATCGTGGGGATGACTTTATTCGGCTCCGTTGTTGCGAAAATAAACTTAACATGACTTGGCGGCTCTTCCAGTATCTTAAGCAGTGCATTGAATGCCGACACACTGAGCATATGCACTTCGTCTATAATATAGATTTTGAACCTTGCCCGTGCAGGCCGGTAAATCGCGTTCTCCCGCAGCTTGCGAACCTCCTCAACGCCATTATTTGACGCACCGTCAATCTCGATAACATCGATATCCTCGCCAAGATTGATTGCAGCACAGCTTTCGCATTTACAGCACGGCTCCGTGGTGGGCTCATCAACGGATAGACAATTAATCGATTTTGCCAGCACACGTGCCATAGTCGTTTTGCCGACACCCCGGGTGCCTGTAAAAAGATATGCGTGCGCGACTTTGCCGGTCTTTATAGCGTTTTTTAGCGTCTTGGCGATAGGATTCTGGCCGACAACATCATCGAACGTCTGAGACCTGTATTTTCTGGCTAAAACCGTATACATCTCAAATAAGGACAAAAGGTGGCCGGGTTTGCCACGGCACAGCTGGGCTCTCGCTTATGGCTGCTCGGTTCCCCGCCTGACCAGATTCACGGGCTCGGCCTGCATGGGACCCGGCCAAAAAATTTATTATTGACTATTTTCTGTTGACTATCTTTAATTCTCGATGATAAATAATCGCTTACAAGGAATCAATAATAAATAATCGATTTCGAAGGGGATTTATAATGAAAGTCAGTATTGAAGATACCTGTACTTCCTGCGGATTATGCGTGGACACCTGCCCTGATGTCTTTGAGATGGGCCCGGATATGGCTCAGGTCATTGTCGACGAGGTTCCGCCGGAATTCGAGGACGCTGCTCAGCAGGCCGCAGATGAGTGCCCGGTAGAGGCAATCAATATCGAATAAAGTCAGCCCGACAGTTCACGGCTTCTTTCACATGCTCTTTTGATGGCCGCCGCAATCAGCGGGCCGAATTCTCCTTTGGTTAAAACCGCCAGCGCCGCCTCAGTTGTGCCTCCGGGCGATGTTACTTTTCTGCGAAGCTCGGCGGGGCTTTCACTATTACTGTCCGCCTCAATTGCAAGCATCCCTGCACCCTTAGCTGTCTGCAGCACCAAATCTTTCGCTGCATCTTCAGCCAACCCCAATTCTACAGCCGCCTTTATCATTTCCTCCATCAAAAGAAAATAATAGGCAGGCCCGCTGCCGCTCACCGCAGTTACAGCATCGATAAGCCCCTCGTCCTCAACAACAACTGTTTTACCCACCGCCGAAAAAATCGACTTCGCCTTCTCCAGCATTGGTCTTGCCTTGTCGTTGGCGAATAATGCGCTCGCCCCCTCTCCAATCAGAGCCGGTGTATTGGGCATAACGCGTACTATCGCCATATCGCCGAGAACAGCGGTAATATTGGCGACTTTTATACCCGCCGCAATTGATATTACAAATGTATCAGCTCCGACGGCATCCTTTATACTCTGTAAGGCATCAGCCATATTCTGCGGCTTAACGCTCAATACAAGAATATCGACCTTCCCGGCCAATGCCGCATTGCTGTCCGCCTTCCGAACGCCGTACTTCTCCGCCAGTAACTCCAGTCTTTCCGGCCTGACATCGCTTATTAATATATTTTCCGGTTTGTAAACCCCCGCTCCCGTTACCCCCTTTATCAAGGCCTCAGCCATATTCCCGCTGCCGATGAAACCTATCGTCTCCACTTATTTCTCCTTGCCAAAAACTGCCTCGAATTTATAATTTCAGTGGTAAATTCCTCCTGTAAATATAAATCCAATTGGAGATGATAGCAATGCAAAAACAAGCAGATTTCGAGCAGGCAGTCAAAACCAAATATCCCGAACAGGTCGTAATCGCCGTTGCCAAAGATAAAAACGGCCGGGCAAACCCCGTTACTCTCGGTTGGACTATGATAGCGTCGGGAAAGCCCCCAATGATGGCAATCGCCGTCGCGAGTAAACACTACTCGATTGAGACCATACGCCATTCGAAATGTTTTACTATTTGCTATCCCTCTTCTGAAATGGCCGATGTCGCGCTTTTCTTCGGCTCCAAATCCGGTAGAAACACGGACAAATTCGCCGAGTTCGATTGCAAAACCGAACCTGCCAAAGTCATTGATTCAGTCCTGCTTTCAGACGCCGTGGCGAATTTCGAATGTCAGCTTGAATCGCAAACCAGTGCTGGCGACCACATAATCTTTGTTGGCAAAATCGTCGCCTCGCACGTTAATACCGAATCGAAAAAACGCCTTTACTCCCTCGCCCCCGGCCACAAACTCGGACCAGCTTCCGGGTAGCCCTGCAGAACCGCGACAGTGATGGAGCGCTAATCCAAAATCGGTTAGCCTCAAACTTTATGTTGTCGGATTTACTTGTGCTTCCTACTGCTCGGATACTGTCTTATTACTGTAGGTTTCCTAGTTGAACCCTGCACCCTACGTGGTATCAGGGCGGCCGCCGGCAGCTTGTGCATTAGGTGCACTGCGCAATTCAGAATTATCATTATGAGTTCATGAGGCCATCTCAGAACGTTGTTGAACCCTCGAATGATAACAAGTTATCAGTCCCCTTCGAGCCAGTTTACAGCAAGCTTTGCATAATCCGAAAAATCCACACCCCCGTCGTAATTCAAATCAGCTCCATAACACCACCCATTGTATAAGCAATCCTCACCCAGCCATCGTTCGACAAACAATCCTAAATCAGAATATCCCACCCAGCAGTCATGGTTAAAATCGCCTTTTACAAGATTCGGCACTGCCCAATCTACCCATCTTGCCTGATCGAATGTGAAACCACCGTCAGTATACATAACATTTGTATTGCCGGTGCCGCCGCCGACAAGAAACTTCTGGACATAAGCTGCGACTATAGGTTCCTGTGAAGAGGGCAGAGCGCAATGGTTATGACCGCCGACCTGGGAATATCCCATCTTCTCGGGTACCCCGAGCGCTTCCCATATATAATGTGCAACATTGCCGTTCGTCCAGGTGCTCAGATTGCCCAGCCATTCCATAGAAGTGTTTTCAATAATCAGAAGGGCCCGTGGTGCGCACAATCCTGCTACCATGTGATGGTCAAACGGTAGTTTATTCACGGCACTGCCGAACTGTCCGAAATTAGCCCTGAACCAGCAATTCTCTCCAACGATCTGAGCCAGCCACTGGACATTCTGACCCAAAACATTTCTCTGGTATTGGGAAACACGCCAGCTTGCCGCGCCGCCGGCGCCAGATTCCTGGGGTATGGTAAGTTTAATCCGTTCGTCGAATGCACCGCAAATCAAAGCGCCTTTACCCCATCTTGAACACCCTGTAACACCAAGCCTCTCCGGATCAATATTAGCTGCAGGTGTCTTTTCGAGCGCATCTATTAAACGGTCCATACCCCATGCCCATGCCATCAATGCCCCGGCGGAATGGTTGCTCCCATACATGTTATAGAATTTACCTTTTCCTTGTGAACTGGCATCCTTTTGTTCCGCAATTTCGTCGGTGGGGAAAATAATGACAGCCACCCCCATATTGGACAGGGCTGTGTTGTTGAGCCAGGAAAAACCGCAACCTATCATGGCAGGATAGGGTGCGCTGCCTGTGCTCGGATAGATTATCGAACAATTGAATGATATTTGTGTCCCATTATCGTTAACAGTAACTGTAAGTGTGTTTCCGTTCATTGAACCTGTTGTAGCAGAATATGGCGTCTCTTGTTTATAACCCAACTCGAATTCCTGAACCAGCTCGGCTATTTCTGCTCGACGGCATGCCCATTCGTCTTCATTCATGCATGAACCATCCCAGAAGGTAAACGGATCAGGGAACTTTTTGTTATTCACCAAAGATGAGAATGAAGGAATTGGTGGAAGATTACATTCGCCGCCGGTGCCGCTTTGTGTAACTGTTACTGTTTGCGAAGAATCTCCTGTTACAGAAACGGTTAACTTTCCTGTTCTTGACAACGAGCCGTTTTGCGCACCTGTAACAGTTACTGTCCCATTGCCTGAACCTAATGTCGGATTAACGGTCAGCCAGTATTGTGAATTTGAGACAGTCCAGCTTCTATCTGATGTAATGGTAAAAGTACCTGTGCTGCTTGCTTCCGCCGCAATACTAAGCGATGTTGGAGAAACAGAAGTAGAACTGCCTCCTATCTCATCGAAGTACACTGTTCCTGCGTTTCCGGTATGGCCGTAGCCGAAGCCGAAGCCGATGGTAATCCCCGCAACATTGGCTAGGTTCACGCCGTTGAATTCTGTCAGCGGAATACTCCACGTATTCCACTGTTGCGCCCTGACATCTTTCATATTGCTGTAAGCGACGGTTCCGGTTCCCGGCGAAATGTCACCATCAGTCAGCTTCACATACATTTCCTCGCCGACGGGATTAGTTGAGTCCCCGTAGAAACGCAGAACCAGTGCCTCGGCGCCGATGCCGGACCAATCCGGGTTGCCTATCCCCAAATCAGCAATATCCGCATAAACCTCGGAATAGTAAGGCGCCTGGTCGTTTTTATACTGATACTTCATCGAATTGCCGTCGACAGCAATAGCAGTCTCCGATGAAACTTCTGCACTGCTACTGCCGTTGTCCCATACATCACGCAGAGAATTATTGTCCGCGTAGGAATCAAAATCCTCCTCTACGAAATACGGTAATATCGTAAAACTCCACACGGTGCCTTTCCATATGTTGGGCTCATTAACCTCGTCAATTCGCCAGTGATAGGTTGTGTTTAATTCAAGAAATCCGGGAGGGTCATAAGTCGTGGTTGAATGGTCCTGGCCGACCAGAACCCCCAGCGGATTGCTTCTGTTGGCGTCGTTGACATCGTTAAAATCGGTGCCGAAATATACATCGTGCGAATTGGCATCTTTCCCCGACGACCAGCTAAGAACAGTATTTGTGGTCACTACTACCGATTTATCGAAAGGATTTGGGTTGGATGCTTTGGGCCCCAGGTCCGGCTGATAGACCTGCCAGATTTCTTCGTCAGATAAAACCCTATTGTAGAAGCGGACATCATCAATTATGCCATCAAAGGCATAAGTTCCGTTGTCTCTGGCGCCTATCACAAAATCATTGTTAGATTTGGTATATCCTATGGTGCCTGTATACCCCGCACTGTTTACAAAAGCCCCGTCTTTATACAATGTCAGCGTTCCGCCCCCGGCCGTCATTGACCACATGTGCCAATCAGTATCCCCGATAGAACCGGATATGATAAAACTGGTATTTGAGGTATTCGTTATGCTTGGCCTCGCGTTCCCATTGTGAAAATCAAGTCTGTAAGAATATTCTGCTGCAGACCCAAATATCCACCCCTTTGCAATTCCTCCTTGTGTGCTTCCTGACGGATTATCAAGCTGCGCCCAGAACGAAAGGGTAAATTCCTGCTGCTCAAGCTCACTCTTGTCGCCTACCAGAACGTAGTCTTTGTTACCATCAAAGCTCAACGCGCCGTTAATCTGACCCGTTGTCCAAATTGCTCCGTAGACAGTTCCGTCATTGCTGCCCGCTGAATCGTACGCCGTTGTACCGCCGCCCTCATCTAATTTCCAGTGGCTGATAAGATTAGGCTCCGCAAACGCTGTCGGACTTGAAATTAGAAATGCCGCAATAATTCCCCCTAAAAAAACCTTGAAAATTGCCGATGGCCTTATTTTTACATCCTCCTAAAATAGATTAGTCCTTTAATTATTGACTACCATATTATGCCCGAAAAATCAAGAAAAAACCACCTGCTTTGGGGTGAGATTAGGCTGTAATATCTACCTGGCAGAGAAGTACCCGGTAGCCCACGGCAAAGTATCAATCAAAACCACAGGATAAATAATCATAGCTTGTGCTGCCTTTCGTAGCGTAGCGAAGATCCCCGAGATATACTCCTTTGGCTGTGTACAGGGGACCCAGATACTGTTTTATTTTCCTCACCGCCTGCCCCGTGGGATGTGTTGTGTACTATCTCATCGGGTATGAGGTCCGCTTTATTTCTTTGGTTTCCTACCTACTAACGACTATTACCCTCACGGGAACATATCTTCCTCAAGCCAGTAATTCGCCAGCACGGCAAAATCCCTGAAGTTGATTACTCCATCCTCGTACAACTCAGCGGGGTTCGGTAAGCAGAGGGGATAGCAGGGAGAGCCTAAGTAAGCTAAGTAGTTTATCTCATTCGGTTCCAGAGTGTAGTTGTATATCTTGACTTCGTCTATATAGCCGTTGAAGGCTCCGGGACACTGTGGCCAGCTCTCGTCATTCATGTTGCCGATTGTCAAACCTACTTCGTTGGGGTCGCCGACTGGATTGCCGGGGCCGCCAAATGAGAATGC
>CAZDQP010000013.1:0-33911 GCA_964507485.1 uncultured Pirellulales bacterium
TCTGAAAGCCGGCCAGATTTCCTTCTTCTATCGCCCTGATGAACCTGTTGACGAAGTCCTCACAACTTAAGAATTGAATCACCTTCCTGTCAGATTTTCGCTTAGCTTCGCAACAGACAGCGTGTAAAAGGTGGGTCTTACCTAAACCGGCATTACCGTAAAGAAAAAGTGGATTATAGGTGTTACCCGGCGATTGACTTACAGCAACACAGCTTGCCTGAGCAAGACGGTTGCTCGGTCCTACTACAAAATTATCAAAAGTATAATCAGGGTGCAGATTAGGCCCGCCTTCGCGTCGCCGGGACCGGCGCAAAAAGCTCTTCCGCTCTTCAGCGATGAAATCCACCGTAACAAGATGACCGGTTATCTGCTGGGCTGCGCGGGTAAAGCTGTTCTTGCAATTCTCTCGCAAAAACTGAACCATGGCCCCATCAGGGCAGCTAATCTCCAGCGAACCACCGTTCAGATGGGAAACCCCCAGCTTATCAAACCACGTGCGGGTATTGACGGGGTCAAGTGCTTTTGCTCGTTCAAGTATATCAGCGAAAATATTTTCAACTTCCCTCGTTGCCAAACTTAACTCCACTTCCTTCTAAATCGCTACTCCGTGAAAAAAAAGCAATTGCCCGTTAAAAACATCCCTGTAAAAATTCCTTATAAGGCCGAACATATCACCCTCAATGCTTGAATAAAGGTTTAGCGGAAAATCTAACCTCATTCCTGCAGTTTGTCAAGGAAACTATGAAAAATTAAAATGCCAGCCGCACTTGAAATTCTTCCAAATTTCTGCGAAACTCTCTCCGAAAGTATCTTTTATTTATTAGGGAAACATTTATGGCAATCTTCGCTAAAACCGCCCAATTCTTCAAAGACAGACTTAGCAAAACACGAAATAAAATCAGTTCCTCACTCTCATCGGTGCTGAAACTGGGCAGAAGTATAGATGAAAACCTGCTCGACGAACTTGAAAAGACCCTCATCAGCGACGACATCGGAGTAGAAACAACCGACAAACTCATATCAGACCTGCGGTCAGCTTACAGCAGCAAGCAAATCGCAACGACCGACGATATTGTTCCGTTTCTCAAAGAGCATATCAAAAGCTATTGGCCTCATCAGGATAGACAACTGCATATAGCCGCAGATGGACCGACAGTGATATTGGTGGCAGGCGTCAACGGCTCCGGAAAAACTACCAGTATAGCCAAGCTTGCCTATACCCTCAGCAGGAATAGCAAAAAGGTAATTGTCGCTGCCTGTGACACGTTCCGGGCAGCAGCCACCGAGCAGTTAAGTATCTGGGCGGAGCGCATAGGCGTGCAAATCGTCAAACACAAAATGGGTGCCGACCCGGCCGCCGTGGCTTTTGACGCCTGTGAAGCCGCCGTTGCAAGGGGTGTGGATTTTTTAATTTTAGATACGGCGGGACGGCTGCATACGCAGAAAGACCTGATGAGAGAACTGACAAAAATCCGAAATGTTGTCGCCCGAAAAATCCCAAATGCCCCCAGCGAAGTCCTGCTGATTCTCGATGCCACAACCGGCCAAAACGCCATCGCCCAGGCGAAACTGTTCACTGAAGCTATCGATGTTACAGGCATATTCCTCGCAAAACTCGACGGCACTGCCCGCGGCGGAATTGTTATAGCAATCAAAGACCAGCTCGACATACCCGTAAAATTCATCGGCCTCGGTGAAAAACCCGAAGACATTGCTGAATTCAACCCCGATACCTTCACAGAAGCGCTGTTTAACTAATTTACACTCTCGGCCGATTGCCTAAATATACGCTTCTCGGCAGCTCCCCTGTCAACGGTTTTGCATATTCGATGAAAGCTTCGGTTACACCGTTGCCCTCGGCATTGATGAACTCAGCTGGCATAGCTTTTGATCCTCCCGCAACATTGCTCAATTCGGTGCGGAAGTATTTAACTGCATATTTTTTCCCGCTGCCTGTTCTTTCTATCGCCACCGAGCCGTGGTTTTCTTTCATTGCAAATTTCACAGCCATTTTGCCGCACTGCCTTGCTTCTTTGACGTCAACCGGGGACTGCAGACCCGCAAAGCTTCTCTGCAGGTACCCGAACGTGTCCGCCCGGACGCGTTTTATGCCTATCCTGCCCTTGACCTTCCCCGCCAAAAAGTCTGCCAGCGCTCCCGTGCCGGATAACTGCACGTTTCCGTGGGCGTCGGTTTCTTTTTCCTTTGCCAGTTCCTCGGCCCAGAGAACGCCATCTGTATCGCAAACGCCCTCACTTACCGCCACAACACATCGGCCGAGTTTCTTATACACGCCTTCAACATCAGCGAGGAATTTGTCCATCGAAAAAGGGCTTTCGGGAAAATAAAGCAGGTGCGGGCCGTCATCATCTCTTTGCTTTCCCAGGACGGCCGCTGCGGTCAGAAAGCCGGCGTGCCTGCCCATAATCACATCAATCTTTATGCCGGGCAGCGCACGGTTGTCTATGTCATCTCCAATCAACGCACAGGAAACGTATCTGGCTGCTGTTCCGTATCCCGGGCAATGGTCGGTAACGAGTAGGTCATTATCCACTGTTTTCGGAATATGAAACGCCCGCAGCTCATAGCCGGATTTTTGCGCCATAGTATTAATGATATGACAGGTATTGGCCGAATCGTTACCGCCGATATAGAAAAAGTATCCGATATTACGTTTCTCGAGTACCTCGAGTATTTTAGCGCAATATACCTCATCGGGTTTATCCCTGCTGGAACCAAGCGCCGACGATGGTGAACCGGCTACTTTATCAAGCTGCTCAGCCGAGAGCTTTTTCAAATCTACAAATTCATCCTTAACGATTCCGGACACCGCGTGAACCGCACCGTAAAGTTTTCTGATTTCCGGATGTTTCTTTGCCTCTTCAATAACGCCGACCAAGGAGGCGTTTATAACGCCTGTCGGCCCGCCCGATTGCCCTACCACTGCGTTTGCCTTTGGTGCATTTGCCATTTCTTATGTCTTCTCCATAAAAATTTTCATACTGCTTTCTGACTACTAAAAAATGCTATTATATAAATACAAACCTGACAAACAAGGATAATCGGAAGAGCCCTATTCGCAATGAATGGTAAAATGGGTAAGCAGGAAATTGGGTTCGTTTGGGTTCGTTTCGGCATCGCGGTACATTTTCGTATTCCTTTGCTACATAAGGGGTTAAGCTGATTTTTGCATATCTAAAATTGGGTTCGTTTTGCATAATTTGTTGTTTTTGATTGATTGATTTTCCTGTTCATAGTTTATAGAAAATCTCCACTGCGGTTTCCATCTGCCTTACAAAAGGCGAGGCAAACTCCATTAGATATAAATTATTTAGTCGTTTCTGACCCGGACCTGCCGGTCCCACGACCTTGCCCTTCTGGGCGATATGCAGTCCATGAGGGACTGGGAAGTATTATACCAAATTTCGAATAAAAATCAACGAAAAAATTGCTTGTGCTGCCGGAGACCGCAACGAGGAAACATATAGTAAGTATGCCGAAGGCATACGTAAAATAAGTATCCGAGCAGGAGGCAGCACAAGCAATTACCCCGCTTAGGCGCCGCGGAGGCTTTTTTAGGTTGTAGGGGATTGGAAAATGTGGTGGTTGGAATGTTTTAATCATGCCTTAGGTCGTTCGAGATGTGTAGGCTGTTAAGGTTTTAAGATATTAATGATTTCAGTTTCCGTTCGAAGCCTTTCGAACGAATCTCCAAGGAAATTAATTCGGGGATATTCCAAGGATGCTTTAAGTTAGTACACAAAAAAACCAACCAATAATAGATTCTTTTATAAAGAGGTCTTGATTTCCATTCTTTGCGACTCTGTTCAAGGCACATCAAAGCATGTTCATAATAATCCGATAGTTTGTGCCTGATTACCATTTTTGCATACAAATTAGGAGAGGCTGTTATTTTGAAAGCAGAAGCTCGTCTATACCATTGGGCAGCGGAAATATAATCTGCCTTTTCTCTATAACAGTCGGCAACTGTTGCTGTATATAAAGATAGAATGGTATCGCTGGTTTGTTTTTTTATGCCGTCGATTCCGTCAATGTTTAAATATGGCTCAAGATATTTCAGTCCGCGTTCCGGCTTCGGACGAAATCGGGATATCTCATTTGCGGCCTTTCTCGTCGCGGCTAAAATGTTCCTTGCAAATTCCTGAGACATAATTGAAATTCCAGTACAATAATATATTGCAGGATATCTAAAGCATAAGTTTTCAAGGATTTTATGACGGGATTAGGGTAAGAGCAACAAGAAATTATAAGGTTGCGGGTGATTGGGAAATAGGGTAAAAGTATATTGTAAGATTAAATTTTAGACTTCAATTGCGGAAGCAGGTTTTAGGAAATAGAGCCATTTTGCGAGGAGTTTGGTTTTTAAGATTGTTTCAGCCGCTTTGCCGTAGAGCTCAAGCTGCTGACGGTAAAGCTCGGCACGCTGCGGCACTTGCTTAGCAACGACATTGTCGGTTTTGAAGTCAATAACCACCAAGCCCTGCGGGGTTCGAATTAACATATCGATAATACCCTGAACGACAATGGTTTCGTCGCCGGCGAGATTGCTTCGGCCTCCGGCCTCGCAATGACCCCCACCACAGGTGTGGGGGCTAAACAATATTTCGGAAGCGGGTAAAGCGAAGGTGAACGGCCATTCACGGTGTACGGTATTTTTCGAATCAAGGGCGGCTTTGCCCAAATCGCTTTCGAAAAATGCAAGGATAGAATCTGTATTAATATACTCAGTAAACGGCTGCGTTATAGCACCATCGGCCAAGAGTTTTTGCTTTGTCTTTTCGATTACTTCTTTAGTTACGGGGCCGGTTAAATCAAGCCGGGAGATTATAAGGTGAGCGGTTGTCCCGATTAGGCGGGCGTCAATCATATCCGCCGATTCGGCTGATAAAACAGCTTTAGGCCTTCGCTCGAGGGATTTGGAATAATCGAATTTTACGTATTCATCACCACGGTGTGTTAACTGCGTTACAGACTGTTTGGCAGGCAAACGATGCATATCACCAAAGCGGTATCGCCACGCCAAAGACTTCTTAACCTGTGACAGCAGTTTCGACTTTCCTGATTTCGAACTTTTCGCCGGTATTTTCAGCCGTCGGCATTTCCCGTCCTTCAGCTTGTGAACATAGCTGCAAATCTCATCGAGCTCGCCCCGGCCGTAAAGCTTTATGCTGAACAAATCATCTCCGCCTCCTGCCGCTAATCCCGTTTCGAAAACGTTATGCAAATTCTTCTGCCTTGAAAGCCCGTAGAGAATCCACTCCAGGGGACTGCCGCACCGCTGAAGCTGCCAGTGGCTGATGGGTTCGTCGCCGAAGAAAAAGCCATCGCAAATGATATCTCTGCACCATTCCTTCTTTTCCGAAGCGCTTAAAATAAGGCGCTGCTTTGCCCGTGTCATTGCGACATAAAGAATACGCATCTCCTCCGCCAAGGACTTTGACAATTTCTTTTCCGCGATAATCTGGTGTGCGAGCGAGCTTAGCTTTGTATTCGACCTGCGGTCGATAATCTGCAGACCCAAAGTATCATTAACATCAGCAAGAAAATCATCCTGAACGTCTCTCTTATTGAACCGGCTGTCAAGCTCAGCCAGAAAAACAACCGGGAATTCGAGCCCTTTACTCTTATGAATGCTTATAATCCGAACAGCATTCTCGGCGGAGCTATCCGGCTCAGCAGGCGCCCAGTCCTGTCCGATTTCCTGAAGTTCCTCAACAAATTCAACGAAACGGGCCAACGACGGCCTGCCGCCGCTGCTGGCAAAACCTTCGAACTGAATCGCCCGCTCGTGCAGCTTAAGCAGGTTCGCCCTGCGTGCCTCACCGCTCGGTAAAGCCGAAACAAACGACAGGAAACCGGTTTGACTATAGATTTTCCAAATCAAATCAGCCAGAGCCCCCTCCCTTGCAATACCGCGCCACTGCTCAACCTGCTCAAGAGCTTTTTCAAGTTTTTCAGCCAGCTTCACATCCGTCCCGCAAGCGGCGTATTCGCGCACGCAATCGTAGAAATTTTTACTCCGCTCGGCTGCCTTACTATGGACCTTTATTTTTACCAGCTCCGTGTCACTTATCTTAAAAAAAGGGCTTCGCAATACTGCTGCCAATTCGATATCGCGCTGCGGATTGTCCAGCACTTTCAGCAAGCACAAAATATCCGTGATTTCAGTTGCCTCAAAATAACCCGCTGTCGCCTGGCAGCTTACAGGCACACCGGCAAGCCGAAATATCTCGACATAATCATTGGCCTTCTTTGCGAGCGAACGCATAAGCACCACGATGTCACGGTACTCAACCCCACGTTTCTTACGTCTCTGCTTATCGTATATTTGAAACTCAGGCTTGCTTGTTTCCGCCCCGACCATTTTCCGTATACGCCGTGCAATCATAGCCGCCTGACGCTGACGGGAGCTGAAGACGTCCTCATTTTCCTCCATAACCTCTGGTTCCTCTTCACGCTGCAAATTCTCGTCTTCGCCCTGCTCATCAAGTATATGAAACTCAACAATACCCTTTTCGCTTTCACTTTCAGCGGCTGGCTTCAGCTCTGCCGACTCGTCGTAATCGATTTTTGCAAAAGAGGCCGTCATTATCCTTGCGAATACCTTGTTGACAAAATCGAGAACACCTTTTGCCGACCGGAAATTCGCATTCAAGTCAACCCGAACTCCCTCGGACGCAACGGACGCCGGTTTCAGCCGCTCGAGAAAAATCTCCGGCTCAGCACCCCGCCACGCATAAATGCTCTGTTTGACATCACCGACAACAAAAATATTGCCGCCGGCGCTGAGCATATCCAATATTGCCTGCTGAACGGGATTAATATCCTGGTACTCATCAACAAATATGTACTTATACTTTTGCCGCAGCGTCAAAGCCGTTGTCGACGGCGATAATTTCTCATCTTGAGAATTATCATCGACTAAAAGTTTCAGCGCATAATGTTCAAGGTCGGCAAAATCTAAACAGTTAACTGTCTTTTTTGCCTGGCTGTATAACTGGTCGAATTTCTTAACGAGCTCAACAAGTACCCTCGTCTGCAAACTCACAGCCCCGCCGACTCTGTCGAGGTAATCAGGATTTAACACGGCAAGCTCCGATAGTTTTTCAAAGGCATCCAAAGCTTTTTTAACTCTTTTTCGTATAAGCTCGGCAACCGTCTCCGGCAGCTCCTTTGGTTTGTACGTCTTTGGCCTGGCAAAATTCCTTATTCCGTCGGCACATTTTTCCCAGTCTCCCGCCTCAAAAAATTCGACACATCGAATAACAGGTTTAATATGACTTTCCTCCAGCTTCCCTGCCCATTCACCGCCCGGGAGTTCATTCTCGTAAAGGTTTTTGGCCTGTTGAAGCTGATTGACAATGCTCTTTAATCTCCCTGCAACAATTTGCTTTTGTTCCTCACCCAACCCCGAAGCAAAAGGACTGGCCGTTACGCTGAGTTGTATTGCCCGTTCATACCAGCTCTCCCGCGAAACCACGCCTTCTAAAAAGTTACTCAAGCTTATTATCTTCGAGAGAAAACCGTCATTGATCCGAAGGTCTCGCCGCCGAAGAAGCTGCTCCAAGGCCTGCACTAAATTACTCTGCCCCCACGCCCACTCAATCGTCTTTTCGAGCGCCTCCGCTTTCAGTAGTCTCGCCTCGTCACCGTCGATTATCCCAAAAGTCGGGTCAAGACCGAGCTTGTAAAAGTATTCCGTAATAAGCCGTTTACAAAACGAATGTATGGTACCGATATCAGCCGCCTGCAGCAGTACAAGCTGAAGGCGAAGGTGATGGTTACCGCTTTCCAGGAACGCATCTTCTAATTGCTCGCCGATTCGCGACCGCATCTGCTCAGCCGCCATCTCAGTAAATGTCAATACGAGTATACTCCGCACATCGGTTTTGCCGGAAACAATATCGACGCACCGACCCGACAGCACCGCTGTTTTTCCCGTGCCTGCTGACGCACTCACTAAAACGTCACTGCCGCGCGCAGAAATTGCCTGCCTCTGCTGCTCAGTCCAATTTATCTTTTTCTCAGCCATTATTGCCCTTTATCTTTTCGAGCACTTTAAGCTTGCCTAATGGTTCTAAAAAGTTGTATTCGTTTATCTGCCAGTCGAACCGGCAAACCGCTTTGTATTTGCAGAAACTGCACGGCGATTTTTGATTCAAACGATATGGTTTTACTTCTATTCTTCCTGAGAGGATTTCTTCAGATAACTGGATGATTTTTTTCTCGGTGAATTTAAGAGCTGTTTCAAAATCTGCAGGCCTTAATGCACCCTGTTTTTCGTAATTGCCGTAAGGCTGCCCATTTTTAGTAACGTAAAAATTATAAAACTTACTGTTTTTATACGCCCTCTCATCAAGCTGGCGGAAAAATTCGCCGTTAAATATTCCCCTGGCTTTATAATTGAAACCTTCCGCCCTCTCCGACATTTCGTCGATGGTACTTTTTGCAGGGCTTACTTCGACCGGCATATAAAACGCCCCAACGGCATTACGAATAATATGCTCGGGATTATCGCCATTTTTAACAGCCAGCATATAAATCAACAGTTGCATATCCAGCCCATGGATAAACTGCGACCAGCTAAACGATTTCCCCCTTCGTTTATAATCAAAAATAATTGCAGTTTTTTCGCCCCCTGACTCCGCAACATCGATCCGGTCGATTTTCCCGTCCAAAGTCACAGCCCTGCCGTTCTTCAATTTAATCCTATATTCGCCGATGTTAATTACGCTGTCCCTCACTTTACCGAACGAAACCTCCGAGCAGCAAGGCCGAAAACTGCCCGCTCGAACCATTTCGGCGATTGCAAGGACACAATCCTCAAGTACCTCAGCAGCACAACGAATTATAAATACGTTATGTGCTGAACGACGCAAAAAGTGTGATATAAATGTGTCTTCCCCGACAAATTTTTCTATTTGTTCTCTTAGAAACCTCAGAAGTTCCTCGTCCGCCGTCGTTGCAAAATCTTTTTCAACCGTGTTAAGCCGTTTCAACAAAGCATCTAAAACCCGGTGATAGAAGACACCCAAATCCAGCGGCTCAAACTTAAATTCCTCCCTCTCCTCCAATTCCAGCATATATCTGGCAAAATATTGATACGGACACGTCGAAAAAGTGCTTAACTTTGTTGCTGAGCTTCTCATCGGCACATCGAAAAGTTTCTTTGCTATTCCGGCGTCCAGCTGCGCACGGTTATCGTAATTTATCGCCGATAGAACCTCTGCCCCCAATTCAGCAAGCTCCTCGTCAGCGGCTATATCGCTCAATAGTTCACTAAGATGCTTTCTTTCTTTTGCCTCAACCCCGAAAACGTCTTTACCCAATCGGCCGCAGAGCAAACCAGCAAGCTCACTCCTGCTGTGGATCTGCCCGACGTCGTTCTTGTACCCCGCAATCGACTCCTCTTCGAGATTTTCAAATAGTGTCTCCAGATTATCTATAAATTGCGAGCGTGCTGCAGCGCTGCCCCTTTCATCAGTCGAAGGATACGTAACATACAAAAGCTCTTTCGGCCGTGTGAATGCAATATAGGCCAGATACTGCCTCTCTGCCAACTTCTGACCGGACGTTGCCGCCAGCTCAAATTTCGCCTCTTCCGCTGCTTTCCGGTCCTCGTCTGTCAATATGCGCTCGAAGCTAACCGGAACCGGAAACTCCTTTTGGGTAGTGCCTATAAGGAAAACTGCCTTCAGGTCCGGATGTCGGCTCCGCTCTATAGAGCCGACGAGCACCTGGTCCAGAGTCGGCGGAATAAATGCCATTGCCATCTGTGAAAATGCTAAATCGAGAATTGCAAAATAATCCTCAGGTGCCATATATAGACTCGTAAAAGTCTCGACAAGCTTATCGAATATATCTAAAAGCTCGTTGTAAACCCGTTCTTCAATTTTTTCACGAACGCCAAGTGTTTCAAGAAAATCAAATAAAATCTGTACAAAATCCCTAGCGTCTATTGTTTTCGCTGTATTTCCAACAGGACAAAGCTTATCTCGAAGTTCGAGCAACGCCCCGCTGGCTTTCAGCCGAATTTGGTTTATACGTTTCTCATCGAAGTGTTTATTTCCATTACCCGCAAACCGCCATTCTTCTCTGCTCGTCCAGTCGTCACCCGCCACCCCGAATGCGAGACAATAATTTTCCAGCAAATCAACCTCACTTCGTTCTATCGGCAGCAAGTCCGTCTTAAGAAATCCGAAAATATCGCTGTGAGAAAAACCGCTCAGCACAACCTGCAGTGCCGAACAAATAAGCCTGATCGCCGGATGTTGATTCAGACTCTTACGCTTATCAATAAAAAATGGTATCCCGCAATCTTCAAAACAGGCCCTTATGTAGTGTTCATAACGGTCGATATCTGATGCAATGACCGCGATGTCCCGGTATCGGTAATCTTTTTCTTTGAGTAACCGCAGTATCTCTCTCGCAACATACCGGACTTCGGAACGAACGTTAGGAGCAGATATAATCCGAACACTGTCCCCTGCTGGTATTTTTGACGGCTCAAGCTCGAAGATATTATGCTCGATATGAGCAAGCTCTCGGCTGCAGGAAAATCTGACTCCATCCTCTAAAATCATCGGCTTTGCTAATTGCAGTTTATTCTTTTTTATTCTCTCTATAAGGACCGCGTATGTTCGCTCCGTCGGGCTGAACATACTCACCGTTTCGAGTTTCGTTGTATCGGGATTTGCCAAATCAACATTTGACGGGTCCAAACACAGTGCAATTCGGGTTGCTGTTGCCGCTTTTAGCAACTCTGTTAAAATCGCAAGTTCAGACGCCGTAAATCCCGCAAATCCATCGACCCATACCCTGGCGCCTTTAGTCAGAGCCGATGTGGCCGCCGCTCGACAACTGCCGGTCAGTTGAATATCAGGGTCGATAAATCTGCCCTCGATAAACCTCAAATATTCACGCAAAACCAACCCAATATCAGTAAATTTCAGTGCGGCTAAACTATTACCTTCATCTTTTTGCAGCTGGCCAACCAATTGCTCAATATCTTCAGGTGTCTTGGCATATTCGTGCAGTTCCATAATAGTTTCAGCTATTTGTCGTCCCAGCCCGGGAAATCCCGCTGTCGAGCCGAACACCTTTAATTTGCTTTTATTATCCCGAAGAATCCTCTGAATTATCATCTGTTGCCCTATCCGTGTTACGGCTGGTTTGGCCGTACTTTTACCTGACAATAAAAATTGCAGACGTGCAAATGACAGCACGTGCAATCTGTGATATCCCCGTACTCGCTTATCACTTAAAATCGCACGCTCCGCCTGATATGTCGCTTGTTCCGGAACAAGCAGAATCAGCGGCTGATTATCTGCACTTTCTACCAGCGCATCCGTTATCGCCTTTAGACAATAGCTTGTCTTGCCAGTCCCGCTTCTGCCGAGAACAAATTGAACCGCCATCAGAATCGTCTCGTGTTTATATCATTAGAAACACAGTCTCTATAAAAACTTGTATATTATTTTCCCCTCTTTTACCACAACTGACCACAGTTTGCAATTCACTGTAGAGTCAAAAACCGCTTGTTAGCAGCACAAGGTTTTGCTATACTTCCGCTCGATAATAAATACCCCAGATAAGGATAAAAATGAGCAAAAACAAGAGCTTTCTCTTAATTCTCATCCCAGCTGCCACCGTGTTCCTCTCAAGTGCCTGCATAATGGTTCTGGAAATCGTTGCCGGCAGGCTCATTGCTAAAACCCTCGGAACATCTCTCTACACATGGACTTCGGTAATAGGCGTAGTCCTCGCTGGCATTACCTTGGGTAATTACCTGGGAGGCCGTATCGCAGACCGTTTTAATCCAATGAAGGCTTTAGCTGTACTCCTGGCTGTCTCCTCCGCAACCTGTGTGGAAATCGTTATCTTGAATAATCTTATCGGAGAGTGGCTGTGGTTGTGGAAGCTAAGCTGGCCAATGCATGTGTTTGCCCATGTATGTCTACTCTTTATGCCCCCGTCAACAATGCTCGGAACTATAAGTCCGGTAGTTGCGAAAATAGCATTGGATAAGGGACTGCCCAAAGGAAGGACCATTGGAGACATATATGCCTTCGGCGCCGCAGGCAGCATCGCAGGAACATTTCTTGCAGGATTTTATCTTATCGCCGCGATAGGAACTGTTGTTACCATTTGGTTAACCGGAGCAACCCTGATGTTTATTGCTCTCCTGTACCGGCCTAAATTCTGGCCACTGTACCTGTGGGCGGCTATCTTCATCGTTTTAATGAATATTGCGATAGTACCTGAAAGCTGGGCTATGAGTACGGCCCCGAAACTTGCTTTGAGAGAAAAACCGAATCCATCTGTTATCTACCAAGACGAAAGCCAATATTGTTACATCTCTGTAATAAGAACTTCGAAAACAGAGGACAAACGCGAATTTATGCAGGATAAACTGACACACAGCCGAATCTCCATGAACAACCTGCTTGATTTACAATATCGCTATGCGCTAATTTATGCTTCGGTAACACGTCTGGCCAGTCAGGGTAAGAATAAACTTTCGACCTTATTTATCGGAGGAGGAGGATATGTATTTCCTCGATATATCGAGATACTCTGGCCCGGAAGTAATATTGATGTGGTTGAAATCGACCCTCGGGTGACTGAAGCGGCTATCCTGGCTTTCGGCCTGGACAGAAACACTCCTATTAATACTTTTACTATGGACGCTCGAAATTATATTGATGAGATGCTTGAGAAAAAACGAGCTGGTAATCAGGTAACTCAATATGATTTTGTCTATGGAGACGCCTTCAATGATTACTCCGTCCCTTACCAGCTGACTACTAAAGAATTCAACGATAAAATCGCTCAAATCCTCACCGACGATGGCATATATATGATAAACCTCATAGACATTTATGATAGCGGCCTGTTCCTTGGAGCTATCGTTAACACTTTTCAGCAAACATTTCCCTGTGTTTATGTTGTTGCCAAATATCAACCACACCATCGACGCAATACCTTTGTAGTCATTGCCGCCATGCGGGAATTTGTTGAAAATCTGAGAACAGAAAAAACATTAACGGACCCCGATACATGGATACTAAGCGATGCTGAAATAAATACACTAAAAGAAAAAAGCCGTGGAATTGTGTTAACGGATGATTATGCACCGGTTGAAAACATGCTGACGCCCGTAGTACACGAAAGCGCTAATGTTTATCTGTTAAAAAAATATCTGATTGGATTACGAAAACAAAAAACGTTGGGAAAACTGGATGAATGCCTCGCAATATATGAAGAAATCATCAAGCTCGACCCTTCAATGTCGATTACGGTATACAATAGTATGGGTGAGATTCTCGCAGAGCAGGGCAAGTGGCAGAAGGCTATCGACATTTCCAAAAAAGCCATTGAATATAATGAAAAGTCCCCGGTAAAGCATAGTATGTCGGATATATACTACAATATAAGTTTAGCATCAAAACAATTAGGAAAGAATGAGCAGGCCTCCGAATATATACAAAAGGCCATTGAAGCGTATCGCCAGGACTTGACTCAGGAACCCAACTCAATTAAGACACTCAGGAATTTAAGCGCAGCCCTGACAGAAAATAACCAGTTCAGTGAAGCAGTTGAACGTCTCCAGCAAGCCATCAATATAAACCCGCTTATCGCGAAAAATCATTTAACGCTTGCAAACATGCTTCTAATTCAGCAACGCTATGATGATGCGGTTGAAGTCCTTAATAAAGCTATTATTGACTTCTCAAATGCTGGAGATGAAACTACTGTTATCAATTTACGAAAATATCTACGGCTCGTTGAAGCTGACAAAAACGCAAATAAAAACAAATCTCTCCACCGACTATCGAAATAAAAATCACATCGCTATATGACGGCTGAACTTAAGAACCTTTGGCTCCGCCAGCTTTCGATAATCTGACATGCTCATCCGTATCGACTTCTTATGTGTACCGCCCCGGAACATAATATGGTCGTCATCCTCTAATACTGCGTCCATAATTGTTGGCAAATCGTACAAGTTCCCAAAAGGTGGCTGCGCTCCCACCTCGCAGTCGCCGAATATCCTGCCAAATTCCTTCTCTTCTGCAAGCTTCACCCTCTTGGCCTTAAGCTGACTTTTTAACCTCTTCAGGTCTATATTATAACACGCCGGCAAAACACACATTATGTATTTGTCATCGGCCTTGACGACAACCGCCTTGGCCACATACTTTCCCGGCTCATGCTCCGCTGCCGCCACCTCTTGAGCCGTAAACACCGCTTTGTGTTTCGTAACCTTATATTTTACCTTCGACTTCTTCAAAAATTTTATCACTTCCATTTCGTATCTCCTGAAAAATGCCAAAGACAACTTCGCCGAAACATCCTGCAAATTTACTTTTATCTGCAAAAATCTCGCCTGTCAATCGTCAACATTAAAATTCTTTACCGCCTGTTGCTTTTCGCAATAAATACTGATAGCTTACTGTTTATATGGCTTTGAAAGTAATCGGAATCTCGGCAAGCCCTCGGCTTAACGGTAACAGTGACTTGCTTCTCCGGCAAGCTCTGGCCGGAGCTGAATCAACCGGTGCTCTCACCGAATATATCCACTTGACGGATTTCAAAATCGCCCCCTGTATCGAGTGTAATTCCTGTTACAAAAACGGCACCTGTGTTGTCAAAGACGATTATCACATCATCTCTGCAAAGATGCTCGACGCCGACCGTCTCATTTTCGCTACACCTGTATTTTTTATGACCGTTTCCGCACAGGCAAAAACACTCATTGACCGTTGCCAGTGCCTTTGGGCGCATAAATACGTCTTGAAAAAGCCGCTCATCAATACCACCGGCCGTGACCGACGCGCTATGGTCATCGCCGTAGGTGGCTCTAAAAGTAAAAAAATGTTCGATAGCATCCGCCTGACAATGAAATATTTCCTCGATGTTATTGATATGAAATACGCAGCAAATCTGTTTGTTAACCAGATAGAAGAACCCGGTAAAATCAAAGAACATCCTCATGCAATGAAAGAGGCCTTTTCCCTCGGCCAAAAATTAGCTGCAGCCGATTCCCCTTCCCCGGAAAAACCTCTCGATATCGAACTTGCTTGACAGCTTGCCGTCGGCTATTGTTCGAAACTTTTCTCCGCCCTTTGCCTCTTTAAAAGACTTCGCCGTCTCTTTTCTTCTAATCTCTTCCTTTTGGCCGCCTCCGGCACTTTCGTCCTCTTCCGAACCTTTTTCTTTTTTAGCGACTCCCTTAACAATTCTTCCAACCGCTCTATTGCCGCTCTCCGATTCGCTCTTTGTGTGCGATGCCGTTGTGAAACAACTCTTATCACACCATCTCTACAAATTCGGCCTGCAAGAACTTTGAGTATCCGCCCCTTCTGTTCATCAGTAAAACTCCTCGAATTGGCCGCATCAAAAAACAATGTTACCCGCGTATTTACTTTATTAACGTTTTGGCCCCCAGGCCCGCCGCTCCGAGAAAATTTAAAAACAAGCTCATCCTCTCCGATAAAAATCTCCCTGCTTGTCTTAGCCATACTTCCCTCAGTTTTACTCTGTCATCTCCCCGCCTTTCGAAGGTAGCGTAATTCTTCTGCAGGTAATCCGTCTTTCCCCAAGCAGATAATCCTCCGCAAATAGCTGAAAACGATACTCTCCCTCGTGGGGCAGCACCATACCCTGCATGTTCAAAGCTAAACTAACAACCTGTTTAACATCTTTAAACTCCCCCTCGCCCTTTTGCTCGAATATGACTTTTTCCTCCTGCCCGTCAGCAGATTGTTCCTCAATGAGTCTTATCGTTGTCTTCGTTCTTCCGTGTCCGTTTGTTAATTCGCAGAAAAAAACAAGAGAAGGATATCGCACCGGGTACTTCGGTGAATTGATATTTTGTATAATATTGATAATACTCGGCATGCCGGTGATTTTATCGAAAATCACCTTTTCACAGATAATCGCCGACAGCAAAATTGGTGGAACTTCTGTCATTTTTATTTACCCTCTCTAACCGTATTTCTATTTCTCGTTTATCTTCAGCTAAGCAACCGATTCTCGCAAGTAATTTATCCCGGGAAAACACAAAAATTAACGGAAGCAAAAAAATCAAGGGAGAGCTTTGCAAGCTCTCCCTTAGTTTATGTGGCTCTTTTCTTTATTTTTTTAGCTCTCGCTTTCTATGCCAGCATTTCGCTCTGCCTTGTTCGTGGTACCGAAAGTAGGCAATACAAAGTTCGGCCAATTTATAGCCGTATGGCTGCCAAAGAGCCACCTCTTTTAACCTTCATTTTAAATAAATCGACCGGCCCCTTTTTCGTTCTTGAATTTTTCCAAACACCCCTTTTAGTATGACGGGAAACCCTATAATATCGTCATTTGGAGCCCGTTTCTACCCCCTCAATTTTACATACATCTTTTATTTACGGATATAAGCGTTCACGCCTATTATTACGGGTTTGCCGTTAATTATTACTCCTGTCTTTTGGTTCCCGTGTGAGCTCGCAACCACAAGCGTTTTACCGCTTGCCGAAGGCACCGGCTTATCATTTATTGGAATCGTGATAATCAATTTCTTGTTTTTCAATTCAGCTTCCATCCTCTATCCTTTCAGTAAAAAATTATTAGCTTTAAGTCTATCGGCTCTAATTACCACCGGACCACCGCGGTTTACCTAACAATTTCTGCCGTGGATTCTCTACCAAAACAATACCAAATCGTCAATATGGTTTAGGCTGGTGTTCGCTTTTATTCTTGATTAGCCGGTTTCGATTTTTCACATTTCGCCGCCAGCAAATTATACAGCCATGCGAATATCAGTCCGCCAACCAGCCCGTCAGCAAAAGCCCATACCAGCCCTATCACGCTGCCCATTGGCGTAATCGAATACCCACGATACAACCGCCCTATCATCGTAACCTCCCCCGTCGCTCCTTCAAACGCTATTATCCACCACGTCAGCAGAAACAACCCGAACCCCCACACTAAACCAAACGCCAATCCAAACGCCTTTACATTCAGTTTCATTTGATTACCTCCCATCTATACATATTGCCCCGATTTTATTGAACTGTCAAACTTTAAAAACTAAAACTTCTCTGACATCTTAACAAATAATTTTCTGACCGCAACAACCAAACACGCACAGTTTAGTTAACTAATTTAACAAATCATCCTCTAAAATGTTTACCTAATTAAACAATTAAAAAATTTTTACAAAATTTTAAAAAAAACATAACACTTTGCCTTCTCTAAAACGCCATATAATTGTAAGGTGTACACTGTGCTTATGCCTCTCCAGTTTTCATTCCCCCTCCTCCTATACAACTGGAGAGGTACTTTTTATAACGCAATGAACATCACAAAACAGACTGCCCCTGCATATTGTAAACAAAGAATATTTATCCGAAAGCCCGTTGTTTTTTCAACTTTCGGTTCCGCATATCGTCAACCTTCCACCTCAATTTCTGTCATACATCTTTTTAGAGAAATACGATATTGTTTAGCCGTCCTTAACATTATTTAATTTTTTTCTTGCAAATAAAACGTTTAATACGATATAGTAATAAGGTGTATATCTAAGCCCGCACCACAACGGCTAAATCGTTGTTTTTCGGACAAATATTAGGTTGGAGGAGTCAAAATGGGTGTTCGAAATCGAAATTGGGGGCAAAAGTGTCTGTTCTTTCTGTTCTGCTCGTTTTTTTCCTTTTTGTTATTTCCGGGTCACCTTTCCGCCGCTGGTTCTCTCAGGGGCTGGGGAGAACAGGTTGTCGGCGCTGACCTCACTTCCGGCTTTGCCGCCGTAGCCGCAGGAAATCTTCACTCCCTCGGACTCAGGCACGACGGCTCCATCGCCGCCTGGGGAGCCAATACCTTCGGACAGTGCAATGTACCTACCCCGAACGCTGAATTTTCTGCCATTGCCGTAGGCGGAACTCACTCTCTCGCCCTAAAGCAGGATGGCTCCATCGTCGCTTGGGGAAACAACTCGGACGGACAATGTGACGTCCCCGCCCCGAATGCCAACTTTATTGCCATCGCCGCAGGCGAAGCTCACTCTCTCGCCCTAAAGCAGGATGGCTCCATCGTTGCCTGGGGATTCAGCTACTTCGGACAGTGCGATATACCCGAGCCAAACTCTGAATTCTCTGCCATCGCCGCAGGAGTGTATCACTCCCTCGGCCTTAAGCAGGATGGCTCTGTCGTCGCATGGGGATACAATGATGACGGGCAGTGCAATGTCCCTGACCCGAACTCCGACTTTAAGGCTATAGCCGCAGGAGATATTCATTCTCTGGCTCTAAAGATAGACGGCTCTGTCGTCGCATGGGGAGATAACTTCTACGGGCAGTGCGATGTACCTGAACCGAACACTCAGTTTTCAGCCATCGCTGGCGGCAGCCAACATTCCCTCGGCCTGAAGCTGGACGGCTCTATTGTCGCCTGGGGAGACAATTATGATAACCAGTGCCAAATCCCCGACCCTAATACCGAATTTTCTGCCATTGCCGCGGGCGGCCATCATTCACTCGGCCTAAAACAAAATGGCTCTGTCGCCGCTTGGGGACATAACGGCTGGGGACAGTGTAACATACCTGCGCCGAATACCGAATTTTCTGCCATTGCCGTTGGAGGGTTCCATGCTCTCGGGCTCAGGCAGGATGGCTCCGTCGTCGCATGGGGACGAAATACCTCCGGACAGTGCGATATACCTGAACCGAATACTGACTTTTCCGCTGTCGCTGCAGGCAGAGAATACTCCCTCGGCATAAAGCAGGACGGCTCCGTCGTCGCATGGGGACGAAATACCTCCGGACAGTGCGATGTACCTGAACCGAACTCCGAATTTTCCTCCGTCGCCGCAGGTAATCTCCACTCCCTCGGCCTAAAGCAAAACGGCTCTATCGTTGCCTGGGGAGACAACAGCACCGGCCAGTGCGATATACCAGAACCGAATATAGACTTCACCGCCATCGCTGCTGGTGGTTTCCATTCTCTCGGACTAAAGCAAAACGGCTCTATCGTCGCCTGGGGAAACAACGACGATGGACAATGCAATGTACCCGAACCGAACGCCGACTTTATTGCCGTCGCCGCAGGTGGAACCCATTCTCTCGGTCTAAAGCAAGACGGCTCTATCGTCGCTTGGGGAGACAATGATGACGGCCAGTGCAGCGTCCCGTCGCCGAATACCGGCTTTTATGCCGTCGCCGCGGGCGGCCTACACTCCCTCGGCCTAAAGACAAACAGTTCCATAGTCGCCTGGGGAAACAACGACTACAGCCAGTGCAGCATCCCAGAACCGAATGCCGCTTTTATCGCCGTCGACGCCGGCTGGTTCCATAGTTTAGCTGTCGTCTATCCGCTTTCCGGTGATTTAAACGAAGATTACAAAGTCAATTGGCGCGACCTGCAGGTCCTTGCCGGACAATGGCTGCAGCCCATCGGCTCCGCTGATGTGGACGAATTAAACGGCATAAATTTCCTTGATTTCGCCCTGTTAGCTGATAACTGGCTCATTGACTGCACCACCGACCTGACTAACCCCAAATGTGCGCAGAACTAACTAACCATTAAAGTGACATCTGCTTCGCTGTAGCTCACCGCGAATGTTGTGCTGCCTATCGTAGCGGCAGTGAAGATCCTCGTATGTTGCGGATATTTTTCTTTGCTTTTGGCGGTTAAAATGGATAGTATTCATTCCGTATGAAAAATTTCCTTTTCCCTCTGGCGGAAAGAGCGAAAATATTGCAGCGATTAACAAAGAAAATCTGCAAGGAGATGATTGAGTCGTTTATTTAGACGAAGAGAACGATGAAATGGATTATATTTGCAATCTTGTTAATCCTTCAAGTCATTATATATGCTCTTGCTATTTGGAAAATTTCAATTTCAGCACGATCGAAAATCGTTAAGTATCTCGAATACTCAACAGCATTTCTTGTTTTAGTTCTATTCATAGTAACAACCACATATAACTTCGTTAAAGGCCCAGACGAAGAAGATAACAAAGCACAACAGGATAGGCACAAAATAATTGATTTGTTAGAAGATGAATTAGCTTTTAAAAACCAGCAATTAGTGGCTAAAGATAGTCAGATATCTTTTCTACAAAGACAAGTCGAACGGTTACAAAAAATAAAACCCTCACAGGAAGCAAAAGAACTAGCGAAGAAAATTAAGCCTGAAGATGGTGATTATGCATTAGCATTGAAAGCAATTGCAGAAGAACGATTTGAAGAAGCGAGAGCTTATCTTAAAAAAGCCCGAGAGAATAAAGAAAAAGAGTTGACGGATATTTATGCTGCGATGGGAATGATGGAATACTATGAATATAATTCTAAAGAAGCAGCGAGATGGTATGAAAAAGCACTTGTTTTATTACCGAAGGAAGATAACGAAAAGCGTGCAGATTATTCTGTTTGGTTGGGGGTCATTTACAGAAAACTCGGCAACTTAGATAGAGCAAGAGAATATCTTGAAGATGCTATTCATATTAATATTGGATTAGATCGATTGAAAAAATTATCCGTAAATTATGTAAATCTGGGCATTGTATATTATAACAGTGGAAAACTGGATAAGGCAATTGAGATGTATAAGAAGTGTTTACAAATCATTGAAGAAACTGGTGGTCGAGGAGACATGGTTGCTGTATATGGTAATATGGGGGTAGTATATATGACTCGCGGAGAGTTAGACACGGCAACTGAGATGTATGAAAAAGCTTTACAAATTGCTGAAGAGACTGACAGAAAAGAATACATAGCTTCCATATATGGCAACTTGGGAATTGTGTATAGGACTCGTGGAGAATTAGACAATGCGATTAAGATGTATAAGAGAGCTCTTGAAATACATAAAGCAATGGGTGACCAAGAAGGTATAGCAGCAGACTATAACAATCTGGGAGAAATATATCGAAAATATGGGAAATTTGATGAAGCAATTCAATTTTATGAAAAAGCTTTGGAGATTAATGTACAACTGGATCGAATAGAAGGGATTGCAAGTCAATACGGTGGCTTGGCGCTTGTACATTACAACCGAGGAGAACTAGACAAGGCGATCGAAATGGGGAAGAAATCGCTGGCCATTTCTGAAACACAGGGGATGCTGGAGTTGTCAGCAAGTCAATACGGTATTCTTGGACTTGTATATCAAATTAGCGGAGAGTTGGACAAAGCAATTGAAATGCATGAAAAGTCACTTAAGATTCATGAGAAGATGGGCCATCAAGAGGGTATGGCGAAATGCTATGGCAACTTAGGGAATATTTATCAGACCCGTGGGGAGTTGGGTAAGGCAATTAAGATGTACGAGAAATGCTTAAAAATTGTTGAATATATAGGCAATAAGGAAGACATGGCTACCGTATTTAATAATCTTGGATCTGTATATTACAACCATGGAGAATTGGACAATGCGATTGAGATGTATGAGAAATCGCTTGCTATTTCAGAGAAACAAGGGATGTTGCAATTATCAGCATATATATACGACAATCTTGGGCTTGCATACAATAGTAAGGGGGAAAAAGACATGGCGAGAATGTATTGGGGGAAGTCATTGGCACTTTATAAGCAAATGGGGTTATCCGATAAAACAGGAGAGGTGCAGGGGTGGATTAACGGAATTGACAAATGAATCAGTGTTAATCTGTGTCTTAATTTTTTAATCTTCCATAAAAAATATTAAATCTCAGAGCTCCCGCGGCGCCTGAGCGAGGAATTATAATACCACTCCCACTGTATTACTCGGTAAGCTCTCTCCCGAAGAATTAATCGCCTTGACCCTGTATTCCAGTTTGCAGCCGGTTGGCTGTTTTGTTAATCTCACCTCGTTATTTAGGGCGGTCGCCGCTAATTGCCAGTCCTGATTATCCGAGCGCCGCTCAATTATACAGCAGCGGGCTGCCCCTCCGCCTTTTCCCTTGTTCCAAACAAGGCAAAGCATACCGCAACCCTGAGCGGTAATCTTCAACTCCTTCGGCTGGGCGGGAATATCCACCGCCTGCGGCTCTTTTTTCGTGCCCCATCCGATAAACGAAAGCTGCTGCGGATTATCTGCGGTATCAACTACGCCAAGCTTAATTTGTCGTTTCATCTCGGACTGTAAATTCATGAATTTTTCGAGCTTTCTTTCAGCAGCTAAGGTCATTTGCGATTCGGCTTCCGTAAGGGCATTGTTCGCGGCTTCATATTCATCACGAGCGGCCTGTAATGCACCGGCATCGCAATGAGTGAAAATATCTGGATGCTCTGTAATTCCGTTTATCATATTATCAACAAGGAATATCGTCTCTGCCTGTCGTCTGGGATAACGCATAATTTGGCCCGTTAATTCAATTCATAGTTCGTTGTAAGTCTTTCGACAATTAGCAATGGTCAGATAATTATAAATCTGCTGAAAATGAGTCAAATAACACTAAGTAACGCAGATATAAGCAGTTATAAGCGAAAAATCAAACTTGCAATCATCAGATGTCAATTAACAATCGTCAATTGCTAATTAGCAATCAGCGATTGCAAACAGGATATTATCGATAGTTAACTGCATTTCATAAATTGTTAACTGTATTTCGATGAAAGTAAGCTGACAATTACAGGGAGGGAGCTGACATTTTGCAATTGCTAACTAACAATCGATAAATGTAAGCTTACAAAACAAATCCCGTCCTTGCAGAACGCCTCTCGTCTTTGCAGAGGAGACATCGAAGCGATGCAAATTCGATTTACCGGAAGTAACAATACTTGCGGCCTACGAAAACAACAGCATTTTGAATGACTAGATTTTTATCCTTGGACGCGAGATTTCCCCCTTACCCAAATTACTCATCTCCTCTATTTCAACCTCGCCCCCAGAAGCACAATTTCACCCCCGATTGACGCCCTCTCAACAGAAAATAAACACCCCCTCACACCCCCTTTTTACCCCAAAAACAAAACCTGTTCAAACTTCTTACCTCTTTTTCTTGCTCTTTGCTTTCTTCTTTTTCGGCTTGGCTTTTTTGCCCGACCTGCATCCGCATGTCCTACACATCTTTTTGTCCTTTCAAAACTTACGGTTAATCAGCTTCCTTCTTTTTCGCGTATTGTGCGATAACCTGCTGCTGAATATTCGACGGCACCGCTTCATAATGACCGGACGACATCGCATAACTGCCCCGCCCCCCGGTAACACTCTTCAACTGGCTGTTATATTGCATAACCTCAGCAAGCGGCACCTCGGCCTTAATTACGATAAAATTCCCCGCGAGCATATCCTGACCGACCACCCTCCCGCGTTTCGACGACAAATCTCCGGTGATATCGCCGACATTCTCCGCAGGAATAGTAACTTCTATATTAACAATCGGCTCAAGCAAAACGGGCTTCGCCTTGGTAACAGCATCGATAAACGCCCCTTTACCTGCCGCCCTGAATGCAACTTCCTTTGAGTCGACAGGATGGTGTTTGCCGTCATAAATGGAAACTTTTATGTCCTGCATCTGGAAGCCGGCAACGACTCCGGTCTGCATCACTTCGTTAATGCCTTTAAGAACAGCAGGCTCAAACTGGCCGGGAATTGATGCACCGAAAATATCCCAGCTATATTCCAAAGGCGGGTCTGAGCCCCGCTGGGCCGGCTCAACACGCAGGAATACCTCGCCGAACTGCCCTGCGCCGCCGGTTTGCTTTTTATGGCGGTAATGTCCCTCAGCCTTGACGGTGATTGTCTCACGATATGGAATCTTGGGCTCTTTCGTAGTTACTGAGAGTTTAAAGCGTTTTTCCAATTTCTCAAGCATTATTCTCAGGTGCAGGTCGCCGAGGCCGCTTGCAACCAATTCATTCGTCTGCTGGTCGCGTGTGACCTTAAGGCAAGGGTCTTCCTCGCACAGTTTTTCGAGTGCTGAACTGATTTTCTGCTCATCGCCTTTTGAGGCCAGTTGCAGGGCAAGAGAGAACATCGGCTCAGGCACAGCAGGAGTGTCAAATTTCCCAGAGACCTTTCCGTTGTGAACAACGTCTTCGATTTTAAAGTCCTCAGTCTTGGCGAGATTTACGATGTTGCCGGCACAGCCGGCATCAATTTCTTTGTTCTCTCCACCTTGAGGTCTTAATACATGTCCCGCACGGATGCCCTTTTTCTCATCGTTGCGGATAAGGTTAGTGTCCGATTTAATTGTGCCGCTAAAAATACGTATTGCAGAGTACTTCATATTTGAGCGCGGGTCAAAACCGATACGAAATACCATTCCAGCCAGCGGGGCTGCAGCATCAGGTTTGAGGCTCGTTACGCTTTCGCCATCCCTGAGTTGAACAGGATTTGTCTCAAGGGGTGAGGGTGTATATTTCACAATAAAGTCAAGAAGCTGGTCCACGCCGATTTCCCTGCGAGCATCGGTGAAAAGTATCGGAATAATCGTTCCGGCCTTGAGGGCATTTACGAAAACAGAAGCTATTTTCTCAGCGGAGATTTCTCCTCCACCAAGATAGGTCTCCATAAGCTGGTCGTCAGCTTCAATGACGCTTTCAATCACTTCAGTATGCGCTTTGTCAACATCGGCCATGAGCGATTCACCGGTTTTGTTCTCAATGCAATCGATTACCGACGCTCTGTCAGCAGCAGGCAGATTAGCGCAGCGGCACTGTGAGCCAAAAGTTTCCTGAATGGATTTGATAAGAGCCGGAAAGTCAACATTTTCGGCATCAATTTTATTAATAACAAACACTCGCGGCATATTAGAAGCTGTAGTCGATTCGAATAGTTTGCGTGTATTTGTTTCTATACCGGCTGCTGCATTGATAACGATAATGGCAGTCTCAGCGGCGGGTATTGCTTTTATTGCCGGGCCTATAAAATCAGGATAGCCCGGCGTGTCGATAATGTTGAGAAGTTTGTTGCGGTAGTTGGTGTGAACTATGGCGGTTGTAATAGAATGCTGATGCTCTTTTTCCTCGTCGTAATAATCGCAGATACTCGTCTTGTCATCAACGCTGCCAAGGCGATTTGTTGCACCAGTAGTATGCAGCATAGCCTCTGCGAGTGAGGTTTTGCCGCTTCCGCCGTGCCCTAAAAGAATAACATTGCGAATGTCGCCGATATTTGCCACTTTCTAACCTCCAAAAAACTCATTCCTTCAAATTCTCTCTAAAAGGATTAATGGTACTATAATTGGGGTATAAAGGACAAGTGATTTTTTATATTACGATATTCCGCAAATAATACCACACTATAAAATAAGCGAAATTCAACACAGCATTAAAGAACGCAAAAAAGAGAATTTCTGAACTTTTTTTGGTTTTGTATAAATCAGCAACAAAGATGATTTTATTGGACATTGAAAAAATTATCGAAACCGGTTCGCTCACTTGAGCTACATATTGTGTCTTAAAGAGAAACTTTACAGCTATATAGCGGGTCGGGTTATAGGGCGTTAGTCAGAACGACAGTTGGCGGGTTAAAGAAAAAATGTTCCTGCGGTCGATATTGCGGTAAGTTAAGGAGTAACCTTATTATTTTTAAAGGATATGCGTGTATGAGTAAAAGGGAACTAATAGACCGTATTTGTGAAATCAACAAAAGCGCTAAGCCGGAATTCCTTGCTAATTTTTATGAGGAAGATTTAAGCGCTTATCTCGAACACTTGATGGAGCTGGAAGTGGAAGAATTAGTCGTTTGCTCCTAAAGTTTTGTTTTATTGGTTTTTCTACACGCAGTTTCTTCCAACGGCTTTCGGTCGTATCACTCCGAAGAGCTGTCCTCCGGAATATCTTCCGCGGTATCCTCTACAGAACTTTCCACAACATTTTCTGCAGGTTCGGGCGGCGGAGTAAAAGGCACTGCAGGAGGCGCCTCGTCAGCTGGTGTTGGCAGTGGTAATTGGTTAATACAGTTTTGCTTGAACTCGACCAAAACAGGTATAAAACCATCCGGAACATAAAAAGCAAAGTCAATTTCTTTTGTTCTGCCGACATAATCGGAGCGTTTTATTTCAATCCGGTCAGTTAATTCTTTCAACTCCAATCTGTCCGCCGTTTCCATATATCCAACAGGATAAACATTTTTTGTTTTTCCGACGAGTTTGTTACCAGTACCATTTTTCTGTTTACAGACCAATCTTAATTGTGGAGGCGTAAATGTTGCATCCATTTTTATCGCCTGGGGTGTAAATTTCAATCGCACAATTGTAAGGTTGTATCCGCTCTTCGGTGGCACAAGCTTTCCATCCATGTCTCTCAGACCTTCAGGGGCTGGCCAAACAGCTTTCCTTGGGATTTCTATTGCCTTTGAACTGGTTATATTAGAAATACCATTATCTATCTCCTGTCGATTTAAAAAGAACTGGTCCAGAAAGGCTGGATGTAAAGTAGCAAAACTTCTCTTACCACTAAAACTGCCGCCACTGATGATACTGAACCACCCTGTCGCAAAACCATCTGCATTCAGCAGAACCTTGTTAGCATTTTCCGGGTCTATTTTGGCTTTATTAAAACGCTGGTAAGGGTACTTCCCTGATATAGGAGCCATTGAGATGGTTACGAGCAAAAGTCCAGATAAGATGAGGCCCGAGAAAACTCCACAGATAATACGTCCGATTCGTTCCGGCACAATTCCCAAATTAACAGATTTATGAGCCAACTGTGAAGCGATTGCCTGCAGAATGGCAAAAGCCAAAATGAACAACATCCCAAAAGAAAGCGATCGTGCCCAAAGCATAAAAATTTTACGTTCGATTAAAACATTAGCCAACAGTTCAAAGTAGCCAAAGGCGACTACACCCGCGCAAATTGATACTATTATCATGACAAATGATTTAACGAATGTACCTTTAAAATACTGATAAGCAACACATCCTAAAACAATTAATAATACAAGTAAGCTTCCCATTAAAATCGCCTCAATTTATCAATGACAATTAAACAATTACCTATGAATTTTTTCAGGATCTATGTTTTCACTCCGGTTCTTTTGTTTTCTTCTCTTTAGAAGATGAAAGCGCTCTCACCATCTCGTTTATCGCAGTTTGCCCGGCAAGAACTCTTCTCAGCGCCTGTTCCTGCAGATACAGCATCTTAGCACGTCTAAACTGTGTACTTATTTCCGAAAGCGATTTTGACTGTTTTATGACATTTTTTAACTCATCATCCATTATTATAATTTCGAATAGACCCATTCTTCCAACAAAACCTGTTCCCTGGCAATTCTCACAAGTTGAGGATTTCCCACGTTTGTCATACTGCACTTTGCCGGGTCGGTAAAGTACTTTTGCTTTTTCTGCGGGGATATTGAATTTTCTTAGAAGATCTTTATTGGGTTCATAAGCTTGTTTGCATTCTTCACAAAGTTTTCTGAGCAGACGCTGGCAACTTACCCCCAAAAGGTTATAAACGGCAAGACTTCTATTGCCGACTAACTTCATCCATTTTCCAATTGCCCGTATTACGTCATCCGCCTCAAGCGTAACATATACAATTTTACCATCTCTGGCGGCAATACTTGCGATTTGGGCTGTTTCGCCATCTGTGCAATCAGAAACCCCAATGACATCCGGCTCCATTCTTACGAGCGACTGCAGTCTTTTAGCATACGTAGTTGTTCCGGTATCACTGAGCGTGAAGATATTTTGAGTTATATTAGGCAGGTCGGCCGAAGGTCTTCTCTCAAGGGTGCTTATACTGTAAAGGAACGGGTCATGGTTTCTTAGCAATGCGTAAAAAGTGCTTGTTATACCGCTTTTTTTAGGCCCAGCTATGATAAACAAACCTTGCTTGACATCGCGAATTTTATTGAGCTGTTCATACTGTTCGGGCATCAGACTTATTTCGGTCAGCCTCGTTATGCTCTGCTGAGTCATTTGCTTAAGTCTTATTTGCTCACCTGCAGTCGAACCTGAAGCAGCTATTTCCCAATCGATATTCTCCTTGTCTTTGTGAATTCTGAACTTTCCTTTTTGCGGTTTACGCTTTTCTTCCGGGTCCAAATCGGCAAGATTTTTTAGAAAGCGACTGAAATATTCCATTTGGTCTTTAGCTACATCTGGCTGTTTTAAAGCTGCACCATCAACATAGTAAACTACGTTATAATTTTGCGATGCTGGAGAAAATAAAACATCACTTGCCCTTCGCCAAATAGCATCGTTGAAAATATCATAGGCTATTTTATAACCGAAAAACTCCGCCGTCTTAGGTTTGGGTACAGGAACTTCATTGTTATTAGCCGTTATAAAAATAAAATTTTTAAGAGCATCTATCTTCTCTTCCTTGCTGGCGAATAGGCCTTTGATATGTTCTGCAGTTAGTATGCGGTCAAACTCCGGCACTTTTGTATTGCGGTGTATAACATAACTGATAGATGGTGCTGCTATAGCAACTATATAGAATAGCATCCCGATAATAAAAACGGGCATTACAAGCCAAATTATCACCGCTATGGCTCCCGCACCAAAAACTGCAGACGCCCAGAAAACTTCTTTGGTTCCAACAGACCTAGCATCACGATACACCCAGCTAAGCAAAGGCAACCATAGAAAAAATAATAACACAAAGACGAGAAACTTAATTATAGATATATAGCTGCCGTACTCCACAGAAGCCATCAATAAACCCGTCATAAAACACTCCATCTATAAAATTGTACATTAACTTATAAAATGCCAGTTGTGTCCGCTCTAATGCCCTTCAGTGCCATTTTTAGCTCTTCTGCATTAGGCGCGTATTTATACGCTTCCCTTGGGTCGAGGCTTCCATCCATTATCAGTGCAATAAGGCTATCCGTAATATCCAGCATACCTTCCTCTTTAGAACTTCGTATAACGTTTGGTAAATCAGCCTCACGTCCTTCTGAAATCAGCTTTCTTACAGTTGGATTTGCAAGAAGAATCTCAACAGCAGGTATTCTATCTACACCTTCCTTGATGCTCGGTAGCAATATCTGACTAACAATGGCTTTTATCGTCAAGCTTAAGGTTTGTCTTGCCAGATCCCTTTCGTTCTGTGGGAACAAGTCTAAAAGTCGCTGCACAGCATGTGCCGCATTTGCCGAGTGCATTGTCCCGAAGACAAGATGACCGGTTTCTGCAGCCCTCATCCCTGCCATTATGCTTTTGGCATCGCGCATTTCAGCAATACAAACTATATCGGGGTCCTGTCGCATAAGATATTTTAAGGCCTCATCAAAATCTTCCACATCAATACCGATTTCCCTTTGCGATATGATTGCCTTTTTGTCCTTCATCAGATATTCGATAGGATCTTCAATTGTCACTATGTGGCAGGAACGGGTGCGGTTTATGTGGTCCATCATTGCTACAATAGTTGTGGTTTTACCACAACCGGTAGGACCTACTGCAAGGACTAAACCCTGCTTATTATCACATATTTTTTCCAGTATCGATGGCAGGTTCAGACTCTCGTACGGAAGTATTTCGGTGTTTGTCCGTCTTGCTGCCAGACTAATCAGATTTCGCTGGCGAAATACGTTTATTCGGAATCGGTCTTCGTCACCAATTTCATAAGCGAAGTCAATAATGCCGCTATTGAGGAAAATTTCTTTCTGGTCAGGATTAAGTATCTCGAAGACCATTTGCTCCATCTTTTCCCGGGTAATTACTTCGCCAGTAGTATCTTTAAGTTGCCCCTGAATGCGTAATTTCGGCGGCTGCCCGACCTTAAGATGCAGGTCACTTGCCCGAGTTTTAACAGCAGCTCTGAAAAACTTGTTTAATTCCGGCTCATTACCAGGATCTGAATCTTTATCAACAAGCTGTTCCATAGTCATTGTTAGTAATTATTACCCCAAAGTTTTTAAACCAACTGCCTCGTCGCTGGCTGGATTATCATGTAGCTTCAGCTTGCGGAGGTATACTTTTACTCTAAGACTTGTAAAAATAAACTCTTATATAGATATATTATAATAGCATACTGGGAATTGTCAACCTCGGTATCTGAATAATCTATTGTTTTTTGACTCAAATAACTTAGTAACACCCCATAAGTGTATTGGGAAGTGCTAAAGGCATGTTGATATAAGCAACGATTAAAACGCCTGAGACTGTAATCAATCGGCTGGAAACTATGCTGCTGCAACCATCTCAAATCGGAGGTAAGAAACCAGATTATACAAATTAAACTCCAAACTCAAAAAGGGGTAAAATATTCTTGGATATTGAGCGATTTTAGTGTAGAATAAGCTATTGAGTGTTTAGTTAAATTTTATAAAGAATTAAAAGTACTGGTTTTCACGAGGGGTATACGATGAAAAACTTCGTTTACGGTATATCAGTTATCCTGGCAGTAACAGCCTGCACGTCTCTGGCAGCACCTGAGCCAGCTATTATACAGGGCTCGAACGAGTGGACAGTAGATGTAACATTTGAGCATCCGCAGCAAGTTACACTACGGTTACACGGTGAGAAAAAGCCAAAGCGATACTGGTACACAATAATAACGCTTACCAATAACACAAACCAGGATATTGATTTTTATCCCAAATGCGAACTTATGACAGACACATTTGAAATTATACCGGCGGGCAAAGGGATGCCTACAGCAGTTTTCAAGCAAATAAAAAAGCGGCATCAACGCAAATATCCATTCCTTGAGTCTCTGGAAAATGCCGGCAACAAAATACTACAAGGTGAAGATAACGCCAAAGATATCGCTATTATCTGGCCTGATTTTGATGAGCGCGCTAAAGATATAAAAGTATTTATAGCCGGTTTGAGCAACGAAGCAGTCGCTATTGACCATCCAACAGCAAAAGATAAATCGGGCAAAACAGTTAAAGTTTACTTGCGAAAAACCCTCGAACTAAGCTATAAACTCAGCGGCGATGCGCTCTTCAGGTCCTACGCCAAACCAGTTTATAAAGGTAAACGCTGGATTATGAGGTAAGAAATAGCAGATAAGTTCCTCTGAAGCGGGCAAGTAGGTATATTGCGCATATCCTGAGCCGGAAAGCATTTATAAATCCTTTCTAACATGTCATTCGGAAATCCATAATTTTTGCATTATTAACAATAAAATGTTTCTCACCATTACAATTTGCGGGTAAAATAAACTCACTCGCACTATACAGCAAAGCTATTTCACAGAGTAGAAAACGTCGAGGCGGCCGAAGTATTTCTCTTTAAGAGGAGTTTGAGGCGTGTTTATACCTTACGAGGTAGACGCTCCGTTTGACCACCGACCAGTAGTTAATTGGATTGTACTGGGGGGAATAATACTGGTATTCATCCTTCAGGTAGTAACTGCCGAAAAGTGGGCTGAAAAGCCTAAAAAAACAACAGATAGGCCAATAATAGAAGATGTAATCAGCTCGCCAACAGTCGAAGAGGAACCAACCAACAAGCAGACAGACAATAAGCAGGCAATTGCAGGGCCAATGACGATGTTTGCTTTAAACGGCTGGGGGATAGGATTGTTTACATATATTTGGCTGCACGGCGGCATTTTGAAGGGTACTGTCAAGCTAATAAGCAATTTGATTTTTCTGTGGCCCTTAGGTAACGCTGTCTGCTCAAAGTTAGGCAACAAACTTTATCCGTTGGTTTATCTGGGATTCGGTTTGATGGCGGGAATAATCCACTTGATACTTAGTTCGCGGCCGGCGGTTGGAGCGTGTGGAGCTTTAAGCGGTATCGTGGGGATGTATATCGTGCTTTTTCCGGAAAATTCGATAAGCTGTTTCTTTCTTCTGCCACGCCCTATGGCGGCCAGTATTTCAGGCTATTGGGTCGTGTTGCTCTGGTTTATTGTTGATTTAGCAGTAGCGGGGCTGGGCGGACAAAGCACAACTTATTGTGCGCATATTTTATGCGTTGGCGCAGGGGCTGGATTAGCGGTGTTGATGCTTAAGAAAAAATGGCTGGTGATGGAAAAGGACGAGAAATCGCTCCTGCAAGTGCTGTCGAAGGGGAAAGAAGAAATAGAAGAAGAAAGAAAAGATATGAAAACGCTCGCCCAGGGACAAATCCACGGGGCTGAGAAATCTCCGGATAAGGTCGATAAAGCAATAACCGAGCCAAATCCGGTAAGCAGCGCAAGCCATGCTCCCGTGAAGGATGACCTGCAGCGGAAAACTGCTGCCGAGACAAAGAAGCCTGATGATGATTTTATTCGGTTCAGATGCGAGTGTGGACATAGAATCAAAGTACGTAAAAAAGATGCCGGCAAAACCGGCCGCTGTCCGAAATGTTCGAGATGGGTGGAAGCTCCAAGAGAATAATTTAATAAGTATCAGGAGTATACACAGCTAAACCAAACATTTTTACTCATTAGGCAAATCGAGAATTCTCTTACAACGCGGGCATTTAACTTTATCGGCTTTGAAATTAGGTGGTATTTTTAACTTTAAACCACACAGGCAGGTCAAAAATACAAATTGTTCGATCTTTCGCATAATATCGCCGACCTGCCGCATCTGCGTCTCTCGGCGCAGCTGTTTTTTTGATTCTTCGCTTGCTTGGCGCAAGGCAATATCCTCCTTGGTCAAAGCGGTGGGAGGGACGATTGTTTTGTGGTGCGTTATCTTAGTGTAAGAGTCGGAATAATCCTTGAAAGATACACCGCTCAAACCGCGAAGGATTTTGATTCTTTCGGAAATCGGCGGGTGCGTGCTGGTCAGATCGGACAGTTTCATACCAGCTCTTTTCTTAAATGGATTGACGATATACATCGGGGCGGTAACTTTATTGGCGGCGGTCAACTGCGGGGACCTGTCGCCTGCGATTTTCTCAAGCGCGCTGGCGAGACCTTCGGGGTAGCGGGTCAGCCGAGCAGCACCTGCATCGGCGAGATATTCGCGCTTTCTTGAGAGTGCGAAATACAATAGATAGGCCATTATAGGCGCGAGAATCGCGACGATTATGGCGATTATAAATATTACTATCTGGGCCTGTCCGCCACCTTTGCCGCCCCCCGAATATCTCCTCCGAGAGCCCATTGAGCTGTAAAACAGACTTCGCAAAAAAACCTGTGATATAAGCACGATCGAACCGAGCATTATACCGGCAAGTGTAACGTAAAGAATATCACGGTGTAAGATGTGGCTTATCTCGTGTGCAATTACCCCCTGGAGCTCATCACGATTTAGCCGGCCTAACAGACCTGCGGTTACTGCAACGGAGGCTGACTGCGGACTCCTGCCTGTAGCAAAGGCGTTCGGTGCCGGGTCAGGTATAATATAGACTTTGGGCATCGCAGGCAAACCGGCGGCTATTTTCATCTCTTCAACTATATTAAACAGCTGGGGGTGGGCATCATGAGAGACATGCCTCGCTTTGCTGGCGGTAAGAAGAATTTGGTCACCGGAGGAGAAACTTATAAGCATCAGAATAAACCATAGTGTAGCAGCGAAAGCCATACCCCAAAGACCGGCATGATTGGTCTGCGGTGACTGCGTCGGTTGTTGCGGAGTTATAGTCACACCAACAAATCCGCCTGCCGGGTCAAAAATCGAGCCGATTATATAGCCCAGAAACAAAAGCACGGCCGCCATCAACACCATCAGAATGACAGAGTTTCTCTTGTTAGCCCTAATCAGTTCCCACATTGTTAGTTCTTAACTCTTTTAAGTTTCTCGTCAATCAAGTAAAACTTACCTTCGGGGCTTCCCGTTCAGCGGCAGCTTCAAGCTCGAAGAAATCTCGTTTGCCAAAATTGAACATATTCGCAACGATGTTGGAAGGAAACATCTGAATCTTATTATTAAAGAACAGGACCTGGTCATTGTAACTCTGGCGTGCAAAAGAGATTCTGTTTTCGGTACTGGTCAATTCCTCCTGAACAGAAAGGAAATTCTGGTTGGCCTTGAGGTCGGGATAATTCTCGACAACGAGCATAAATTTGCTGAGAGCTTCACCCAGTGCACCTTCGGCCTTTGAGGCCTCGGAAACGGTTTTTGCCCCCATAGCCCGGCTT
>CAZDQP010000014.1:0-32734 GCA_964507485.1 uncultured Pirellulales bacterium
GTGCCGGTTCAGGGTGAAGGGGCGGCGGCGGAAATTGCAAAGGGCTTGCGGGACGTAAACAGGCGAAATAGAAAATTGAGACTTGATATTCTGATTGTCGGCAGGGGGGGCGGGTCGATGGAGGACTTGTGGGCGTTCAACGAGGAGGTCTTAGCGCGGGCGATTTACGATTCTAAGATACCTGTTATAAGCGCGGTCGGCCACGAGGTCGATACCACAATTGCAGATTTGGTTGCTGATGCGAGGGCTTCGACGCCGACCAAGGCCGGTGTTGTGGCCGTTCCGGATATGCAGGAAGTACTTAGCCAGGTGGATTATCTCGGTGAGAGATTAGCGACGAGGGTAACTTCGCTGGTTCAAAATGACCGGCAGCAGGCGGATGAATTTTTTATGAGATTATCAGGTTTAGTCAGGCAACTTCTTGCGGATGCGAAGTCGGGATTATATGCGATTGGTGAGCAGGTGAGAAAGATTGAGCCGCACCGGCTTTTAGGGAGAAGGACCGTTGAGCTGAATGACTGGAAAAATCGGGCAGATGCGGCGGTGAAGGCGATTATAAATAAATGCGGGATGCAATTTGAATCGCAGAAAGGCCGGTTGGCGGGGCTGAATCCGAAATCGGTCCTACAGAGGGGATACAGCATCACGAGCAATAAAAGAAGTGGCCGTTTGGTGAAGAGTTTAGCAGATGTCCGGATAGCAGATTGTATAATCACCGAGCTTGCCGGCGGGAATTTGATTGAAAGTGAAGTGAAAAAGAAGCAGAATAGAAGTAAATAAATCAGGATTCGATTATGGCAAAGGGAAAAAGTAAAAACGGAATTGATAAGCTTAGTCTGAAGGAAACATGGAATCAACTTAAGAAAGTCACGGCCAGGATAGAGCAAGATATAGACACTCTTAATGATATCGGCGAAAATAACAAAAAGGAAGGAGCTTTAGCCAAAGATACGAAAAAAAATATCAAGAAAGCAAAGGCTTTAGCCAAGCACCTCAGAGATTTAATCCAGAAAACTAATAAGGAAAACAAGGTTGATAAGGATGATTCGTAAGAAATCATTCAGAGAAAAAGATTAACTCTGATTAGATAAAAGGAAATTATATGGCAGGTCAGAAGCAGAAAAACGATTTGAGCAAGATGAGCTTTGAGGAGGCAATCAAAGAGCTTGGCGGGATTGTCCAGAAAATAGAGCAGGGCAAGATACCGCTACAGGACAGTCTGGAACAATATGAGAAGGGGATGGCTTTGATTAAGCACTGCAAGGGTATACTGGAAAAGGCCGAGAAGCGGATTGAGAAGATATCGAAAGAAGAAGGGGCGGAATAAATTTTTGCGAGCGTGGCGGAACTGGCAGACGCGCAAGGTTTAGGTCCTTGTGTCCTTAGGGACGTGTAGGTTCGACTCCTATCGCTCGCATTTTCTTATAAACTTGTGAATTACGCTTATGCAAGATGACAGAGCAGCAAATTCCTTTTATAATACAAAGAGAAGTCATTTTTTTGCTGTGTGCCTGGTCTTGTTTGGTTTGTCTTTAGTGCTGACCATCGGTTGTGCGGCAACGGATGAACTGTATTCGCCTGCCATTGCACCGCCGGATACACCTTTCAAAATGCCGGAGATTAATCCGCCGACCTTTCCTGAGCGGACGTTTGATATTCGTGATTATGGCGCCATAGGCGACGGGATTACTATGAATACCGGTGCAATTGCCAGCGCCATTGCAGCATGTGCCGGAGCCGGCGGGGGCCGGGTGCAGGTGCCAGCAGGGATTTGGCTCACCGGGCCAATCCACCTGAAAAGTAACGTCAACCTGCATATTGACAAGGGTGCGGAAGTGAGTTTCAGCACACGCTTTGAGGATTATCTGCCTGTGGTTTTTACGCGGTGGGAGGGCACCGAGTGTTACAATTATTCGCCGCTGATTTATGCCAGAGACTGCAGCAACGTAGCTATCACTGGTGGCGGGACACTCGATGGGCAGGGAGAGGTGTGGTGGTACTGGAGTGAATTGCAAAGGCCTGCCGCCAGGAAGTTGTATGAGGCAGCTTGCAAAGGTGTGCCGGTGAAAGAGCGTGTATTTGGTACTGAGACGGACGCGTTGCGGCCGCAGATGATACAATTGGTTAATTGTAAGAATGTGCTTCTGAAAGATTACACATCAAGGAATTCGCCTTTCTGGACAAATCATTTAGTTTACTGCGAAAATGTGATTGTCCGAAATCTAAAGCTACTGAATCCGGAGCGTGGTCCCAATACTGATGGGATAAATATTGACTCCTGCAGAGATGTTTGTATAGATGGTGTTTATGCAGATGTCGGTGATGATGCAATTTGTATCAAAGCGGGGCTGAATGAAGATGGGTGGCGTATTGGTCGGCCGACGGAAAATGTTGTTGTAAGAAACTGTCAGGTTAGAAAAGCTCATGGCGGATTTGTGATCGGCAGCGAGATGTCCGGTGGCGTCAGGAACGTCCTGGTGCAGGATTGTCGTTATGAAGGGACGGAAATTGGTATTCGCATAAAGTCGATGCGCGGTCGCGGCGGAGTTGTTGAGAACATCTGGATTCGAGATATTGCTATGGGGCGGATTAAAGATGATGCGATTCGGATAAATATGTTTTATCAGTCATCCACTGTCAAGCCCCTTACTGATACGCCGCCGCAGTTCCACAGCATACATATAGAAAATGTTACCTGTAACGAGGCGGATACTGCCGTGGTTATTAAAGGTCTTCCTGAGAAATCTATCAAAGATATTACTTTAGAAAATGTTACGGTTTCGGCCGAGGAAGGCGTAAAAGTCAGTGACGGGGAAAATATCTGCCTGACTGATGTTAATGTCACGCCTAAGAGGGGACCTGTTATTCAGCTAAGCGACAGCAAGGATGTGACTATACGTCATTCAGACTGCCCGGTTGGCGCGGACATATTCCTTAGACTCGATGGTGAGAAGACAGAGAATATACTCCTAAGTGGTAATGACCTGTCGAAAGCGAAGAAAGACATTGTGTTTGGTGAAGGAGTGCAACATAATGTATTGATACGTGATTAGTAGCGATTGACAATAGGCCGCAGAGGTTAAATTCCTCTTAGGCATAGTAAAGGTGAATTATATTCAGGGAGGTAAATGTTATGTTCGAATCTCTTTTTCATCTCAAACAGAAGCAGACCAGCGTAAAGGTGGAGGCAGTAGCGGGGCTGACAACATTTCTGACAATGGCGTATATCATTTTTACTCACCCTAATATTCTAAGTCCGACAGGAATGGATAAGAATGCTCTTATTGCTGTTACCTGTATAATATCAGCGCTTGCTACAATAATCACGGGCTTATTTGCGAATGCCCCGATAGCTATGGCTCCCGGAATGGGGCTAAATGCCTTTTTTGCGGTCAGTCTTGTAGCGACTGAGAAAATCAGCTGGCAGACGGCATTGGGGGCGGTTTTTCTTTCCGGATTGTTTTTTTTGGTCCTTACGCTAATCGGGCTGAGGAAGAAAATAGTGGAGGCGATTCCAGAGGGTTTGATTTCGGCGATATCGGTCGGGATAGGTTTGTTTATTGCGCTTGTCGGCCTTGGAAATCTTGGGCTGGTAATCAGGGATGAAGAGGTGTTTTTTAAATTCGGCAGTTTTGAAGGAACCGTGGTTATAGGTTTATGCGGATTAGCCATTATGATTGTTTTACATATGTTGAAGATAAAAGGGGCATTATTAATCGGCATAGTTATTTCAACGATTGCAGCTGCAGTTTTGGGGTATGCGCCAAAGCCAACACACTGGATTACCTCAGACTTTAATATCAGCTCTTTAATGTTCAAGCTTGATATTTTAGGTGCGCTCAAGTGGAGCATGTTCGGGAGTATTTTCAGTTTGATGTTTATTGATATGTTCGATAGCATAGGAACCCTTGTGGCCTGCTGCGACAAAGCGCAGATGAGAGGTGAGAACAATAGGATAAAAGGGCTAGACAAGTTATTGGGCATAGACGCGATAGCAACGATGATTGGTGCGGTTGTGGGGACATCCACAACAACATCCTATATTGAGTCGGCGGCGGGCATAGGGGAAGGAGGACGAACTGGTCTGACATCTGTATTTTCGGGGATTATGTTTTTGCTTGCTTTATTCTTTATACCTGTTATTGCGATTGTACCAAGTTACGCCACAGCACCTGCACAGATTATGGTAGGTCTTTTTATGATTAAAGAATTCAGGAAGATTAAAGTTTCGAAACTGGATGAAGTGATACCAGCGGTCATAATAGTAGTTATGATAGCAGTAAGTTTCCGCATAAGTATGGGATTAGCACTTGGTTTTGTAACGTTTACGTTAATAAAAGTTGTTTCGGGAAAGTTCAGGCAGGTAAAACCAGCTATGTGGATTATTGCGGCGCTGTCAATACTATTTTTGACAGTGGGCCGCATAGGTGGTATGATTGATTACCTGAGGGCTTTGATAGATTAGAGTATAAAGGAGATAATAGCATGTTAAAGAATATTGTTGTTTTAGTAACGATACCGATGTTAATGTTTTTTTTGTGTAAAGGCAGTGCACAGACCAATTCCGAGTCAGCAGGAGGTAAAAAAATGGAAATAAAGATTACCAGTTCAGCATTTTCCGAAGGCGGTTTAATTCCTGCGAAGTACACCTGTGACGGTTCGGATATTTCCCCGCCATTGCAGTGGGAGAGTGTGCCTGATGGGACAATGAGCATCGCCCTTATATCCGACGATCCGGATGCGCCAGTAGGGACGTGGGTGCACTGGGTTATTTATGATCTGCCAGCCGAGACAAGGGAACTTGAAGAGAACATTCCCGGGGATAAAATTTTGCCCAACGGGGCCAGACAGGGCCTTAGCGACTTCGGCAGGATTGGCTACGGTGGCCCATGTCCACCAAGCGGCACGCACAGATACTTCTTCAAGATATATGCACTCGATAAGAAGCTTGAATTGGCTGCAGGAGCTAAAAAGAGCGAATTGCTCGATGCAATGGAGGGACGCATTCTTGGGCAGGGTCAATTAATCGGCAAGTATAAGAGGCAGTAGAATTTTGGTTGACTGTTTGTTGTTTAGCGACTTGATTTTCAGGTTCAGAGCTTTTGGACCGCAGCGGCTGTGTGCATTCCAAGCAGCATAAGATAGTCTAAATCGCTGAGACTGTAGTGGTCATCTCGAAAAGTATTATTAGCATATAACACACCGAAACAGCCCTTCGGGCCCACAATGGGCGCTACCACCACGGAACGTATTTGTCCTTTTGCGTCCTTACTCATATCTTTCGAAAAAATAAAGAGGAAAAAGTGGCTTTTTTCAATTGCATCGTTGATTTTTTCATTAAGTTTTATGTTGCTTAACTCCAGTGGTTTGCCATCCCGGGTTCTACCAGCGTGATATGTCATCGGGCCAGCAGGCTCGTTTCTAAGTGCGCACCAATTATGATATGTACCAAGCTGCTTTGAAGTGATATCCAACAAGGCCAACAATAGCTCATCCGGATTACCAGCCTGGCTGATTTTCTCATTGGCCATAAGCAATTCTGTTGCTCTGTGGGCCGGTATTCTTATTGGGGGAGCATCGGTAGTATCTAATCTTCTTTCTATAAATTGTGTGCTTGAAGAGGTTGCTGTGAGCGTCTCCTCCGATTGGTTTGGTTTCTCACTCTCGCTTTCACTATTGCTTTCACCTTCACTTTCACTCTTACCTTCGATATCGTTCTCAACCTCAGTCTCGGCCTCATCTCCGCTGTCTGTATGTTCTTCGAGTGTGATTTCGACAATGTAGTCGACTATGCGAAGACAATCTCCGGTTTTAATTTCAACTTTGTGAATTGCATTGTCATTCAAATAGGTCTTGTTCGCCGAGTTAAGGTCCTCGACCGTCCATTTCCCATCCTGGGTGTTGAAGATTACAGCATGCTGTCTTGAGACCGCTCCGTTTTGCAGGCAAATCTGGCTGTTCTCCTGCCTGCCTATGTAAATAGGTCCTTTGGTGAATTGAAATTCATTGACAGTACGGCCATTTTGTTTTACAACCAAACGCATTGGTTATCCTCCCTGCATTTGAGTTATAAAGTTCATATTTTTTATTATGCATAATTTGACATAGTTTGTCAAGTAAACAATTGCTGAAATCAGCGGTTAATTGCCGGTATTCTAACGGTGGGTATGGAGAAAACCTCTAAAAAGCTAAAATATGCTGTGATGTGGATATCGCTGGGGATGGTGGTACTGCTGATTATTTTGTCTATTTATGGTGCGTTTCTCGGTTCAAACCAGGCAAAAAGCTTTTTTAATTCTCCAGCGTTATCTGTTTATTGGCTGGCTTTTATAGCTCTTTTGGCAGCGGCTTTTGCAGCATTTCACCGGCTGATTCGCCTGCCCGGGCTGTTGCTGATACACGCTGGCTGTATATTCATTCTTACAGGTGCTCTCTGGGGCTCCAGTACCGGCCTTAAAATTTACAATTGGTTTTTTGCAACAGATAAAATCCAGGCAGGTCAAATGGTAATTTTTGAAGGAGGTGCGGAAAACCACGTCAGATTAGAAAACAGCAGCCGGACCAAAGAATTACCCTTCTATATAAGACTTAAAGATTTCCGAATAGAATACTACAAACTCGAATATCTCGAAATACTGACCCATCGGGGCCGGAGTAAAATTCCCGTTGAGGTTGGCGCCATATGGTCAATTGACCCTAATTTGGGAACCATGACAATTGTAAGGGTATTCGAGAATTTAAAGGTATCAATCGACGGAGACAAGGAAACTATTATCGACGACCCAAGGCCGGGCTACAATCCGGCTCTTGAAGTTCGGATTAAGAAATCTGACGGGTCTGTAATTACCAGATATGTTTTTGAGCGTTTTCCGGACTATATCTACCCGGGAGATAAATTCCTGCTGAGGTATCAAAGGTCGGTACGGGATTATATAAGTGACATCCAGGTGATTAAGGATGGAGACGTTGTTGCTGAAAAAGCTATCGAAGTAAATCACCCCTTACACTTTGGCGGTTATCATTTTTACCAGAGCTCTTATGACGACCAGGCACACAGATATACTGTCCTTTCGGTCGTTTCTGATGCAGGTTTAAATCTTGTTTATACAGGGTATCTGATGCTCGGCGTCGGTGTTTTCTGGCATTTCTGGTTAAGGCACATTTTTGCAAAGAAAAATTCGAGAAGTGAATAAATGGGAATTAAATACACGATTCAGGGCCTGCTGATTTACATTGCTATCAGTGCGTATCTGCTGGCGTTTCTGACAGCTTTGCTGCGCCGCCCAAGAAGCGGCCAAATCTTTTACATATTCGGCTTTGCGGCAGCAGTTCTGTCTTTCGGCTTTCGCTGGTACCATGTTCGTCATATACCTTTTCAGAATCTTTTTGAGGTTTTCCTGAGTTTGGGAATGCTGATTTATCCGATTTCGCTATTTTGCCGTCGTGTTCTGCGTGTCGGGGGTTTCTCAATCGATATGCTTATAGGTTCGATAGTTCTTTTTCCTGCGGGTTTTATATTTAGCGCCGAGCCAAGGCAGCTGCCTCCAGCCCTGCAAAGCTGGCTTTTCGCACCCCATGTTGCTGTCTATATGCTTTCATATGTTTTTATGATGAAGGCCGCCTGCCAGGGTATTTTTCAGCTTAGCAGCTTTACACCGAAAGACGAGCGCTTTTTGTCCTTTGATGAAGGGACCTACCGTATGATTTGTGCCGGCTTTCCATTATTAACGCTTGGCCTGATTCTCGGAAGCGTGTGGGGTAAAATTGTATGGGGAGACTACTGGAGCTGGGACCCAAAAGAACTTTGGTCCTTGGCATCTTGGCTAATTTACGTTGGATATTTCCATTTCCGTTATATGTTTGGGAGAACTCGACCCAGGGCAGTCAGTGTTTGGGCTATTGCAGGTGCAGTGGTTATTGTGATAACACTATTTTGGGTAAACCTCTCCAAGCTTTTTGCCGGCCTGCATACATACGCAACCTGACAGCATTTTGATAAGGCGGCTTTATTGTAAATCAGCTGTGTTTATTACTTTTCCGGCGCCGACACTTATATAATTTGCGGCAAAATGATATTCGAATAAGCTCCTTGCCTTGTCACCTGAGCAATGGGCAGGACCGACATATCGCACTCCCAGTTTCTTAAAAGCTGAGATGATTTTTTCGATTTTGCCTTTTGTCATCCATTCCAAGTGAAAGCCGCCCATCACTAAAAGGATGTTGTCTGTCAGTAAATCTTTTGCCTTCTTTATTATTTTTACGATGCCCGGATGCGCACAGCCGGTTATTACTATCAGGCCTTTATCCGTTCGGATAATTAAAGACTGCTCTTTTTTCAAAGTTCCCAATTGGCTGGTTGAATACACATTTTCGCAAATTTCCACGGGCTGTTCCACTTCAATGATTTTCGAGCCGAACGAGAGGATTTTGTCTTTGAATTTTTTCGGAAATGATTTTAGCAGGTAAATGGTAACATTGCGGTTCTTTTCGAGGAAGCCGGCGAGTCCGCCGGTGTGGTCGCTGTGAATATGAGAGAGGACTACCGTATCTATGCGGTTCGGTTCTATTGCTAACTTTTTCATGTTATTGAGTAATATTGAGCCGTCCCCGCCGGTATCGGAGAGAATGTTTTTCTCAAGGCCGGTTATTACGCAGGAAAATCCCCAGGCGGTTTCCAAACCTTCTTTGAACGGATTATTGTCGTGAACAACGGTAATGTTCATATCAGCCTTCATTATATATCAGACAGGCGGATCCCGCCTTACTTTTTACTGGCAGAATGGCGGTATGTGCATATAATAGTCGAATCTTAGGAGAATTTAGGGATATGAAGTACGATGAAAAAGAGCTTTTGGCCAAGGCGGCGAAACCGCAGGAAATTGCATCAGGGCTTCATTCGTATTACAAGGGTAAGATTGCCGTAACATCCAAATGCCGGGTGAAAGACCTGCACGATTTCGATATATGGTATACGCCGGGGGTGGCATCGCCATGCAGGGACATTGTCAGCAATCCTGAAAGGGTCTATGAGCTGACTAATAAATGGAACAGCGTTGCCGTTGTCAGCGACGGCACACGGGTGCTGGGGCTGGGCGATATAGGACCTGCGGCGGCCCTTCCCGTTATGGAAGGAAAGGCCCTGATTTACAAGTATCTCGGCGGAGTCGATGCATTTCCGATATGTCTTGATACAAAAGACGCTGATAAACTGATAGAAGCTGTTTTATTATTACATCCTTCTTTCGGAGGGATTAATCTCGAAGATATAGCGCAGCCCAAGTGTTTTTACATACTCGAGCGATTGAGAAAGGAAAGCCCAATACCGGTATGGCACGACGACCAGCAGGGGACAGCGACGGTTACTCTGGCAGGTCTTATAAATGCTTTGAAGGTGGTCGGTAAGGGCATCAAGGATGTAAAAATCGTTTTTATGGGGGCAGGTGCATCGAATATAAGGATTTCAGACCTTATTTTTCAGTTCGGGGCCGATGCGGGAAAGTGCATTATGTATGACAGCAAAGGCGCGCTTTGCAAAAGCAGGACGGACATAATGGACAACCCTGCCCTGAAGGAGAAGGCGAATATCTGCCGGATTACCAATAAAGCCGGCTTCGAGGAGCCGATACCTAAGGCATTGCAGGGGGCGGACGTTCTGATTTCACTTTCAAAGCCCGGGCCCGGAACGGTTCCTAGCGAATGGATATCAAAAATGACAAAGGATTCCATTGTCTTTACGTGTGCCAATCCGACACCCGAGATTTGGCCATGGGAGGCAAAGCAGGCCGGCGCAAGGATTGTCGCGACGGGGCGGAGCGATTTCCCGAACCAGATAAATAACTCGCTGGGTTTTCCGGGGATATTCAGGGGGACTCTCGACGTAAGGGCAAAAACAATAACCGACGAAATGTGCATCGCAGCGGCGAGAGAATTGGCGAAGACAGCCGAGGACAAAGGGCTAAACGAAGATTACATAATTCCCACTATGGACGAATGGGAAGTGTTTCCCCGTGAGGCGGCTGCGGTGGGTTGTATGGCAATCGAGCAGGGGATAGCACAGAAAGTTATGACACGAGAAGAACTTTATAAAACGGCTGAAGCAATCATAAAACATGCGAGAGAGCAGACACAGCTATTGATGAGAGAGGGATTCATAACAGACACAGAAAAGTGATTTTTCAGCTTAATCCACGCCTTGGTTTTGGTTTAAACTGCTTATTGAACTATGACCAATAATTTTGTATTGTAATTAGTTTATGGTTAAAACCGTGTTTTAAAACTGCAGGAACTTAAATGGAACTAATAAAGAGAATCAAAGAGGCTGAGACAGAAGCCCAGCAGATTATCGAGAAGGCCAAAACCGATGCTGCCGCACAGGCAGAACAGGGGCATAAGAGTCGGATTCAAGCCTTGGAGGAGGCTGAACAGCAAAGAAAGAAGATAATTGAAGAATCTATTGCTGCTGCTAAGACTGAAGCTCTTGCAGAAGTTGAGAAACTCAAGGCACGGGCGGAGAAAGACCGTCATCAGCTTCGTGATAAAGCAAATGCCAAAATTGATAAGGCAATAGCAAAGGTGATGGATTTGCTGAAAGGTTGAATATGGCCGTTGTAAAAATGGCAAAGATTATTATTGTTTGTCATCGCTCTGAGGCCGGTGATTTATTAGAAGCGCTTCAGCAGGAAGGTATTTGCCACATCCTGAACGCCGGCGAGGCGGCAGTTGCTAAGGACTCCCCGGAGCTTATCAGGGAAACACAGCGGCCGAGAGATATTGAGCAACTTCTGGCGCGTCTGGAAAAGAGTATAAATTTCCTTAAAACTTTTGAATCGCCCGAAAAAGGCCTCGCGGCACTTCTGGCTCCGCGTGTGGTTATTGAAGAAAATACCTACAGCAAGGTTGTTTCGGATGAGCAAATACTCGGCGTGGTGGAGCAAACGGAGCAAGTTGAGCAGATTATAGAAAAGCTCGGAAAAGAAGATGAACAGATTACAAATACACTGCACCGCCTTGAACCCTGGAAAAAACTCGAAACAGCTGTTGAGCAGATACGCCCACTCGGCAAGACAACTTCACTGGCGGTGATAATACCTGCGCGGAACCTTGAACAGTTCGGTGAGGGTATTGCTGAACTTGGAGCGGCAGTGCAGGTCGTAGATACCTGGAGTAACAGGGTTGCCTGCATTATAGTTTCGCTTAATGAGAGTCTTGTTGATGTTCAGAAGCTGCTTCGACAAATGGATTTTGAACAGGCAGGTTTAGAGGGTATGACGGGAACCGCAGCAGAACTGATAGAACAAAACGTGAAAAGAAGAAGCGAAATACAAAACCAGATAAACGAACAGCGGCGGAAGGCCACTTCGCTCGCTGAAAATTTGTTAAGCATTGAAGTTCTCCATGACCATTACTCAAATCTGCTTAGCAGAGAAAAGGCAATGACCGATGCGCCGGCGACGGAACGGACTGTTTTGCTCGAGGGATGGGTAAAAAAAGATGACTTCTCACGCCTTGAAGGAACGGTCTCGAAATTCTCAGCTTCGAGTTTACACAGGATAGAACCGGTTGAAGGTGAGGATATCCCCGTTGAGATTGAGAACAAAGGCATAGTGAAGCCGTTTGAAGTAATAACTCGTCTTTACGGTATGCCGCGGTACTTCGAGGTTGACCCGACTGCATTTTTGGCGCCGTTTTTTGCGTTGTTCTTTGGCTTGTGTCTCACCGATGCCGGTTATGGAATTATTATTTTTGCTGTTTCAATTTATTTTATAAGAAAAATGCAGGGTGATAAAAAACTGATGCTGATGCTCGCAATTTGTTCTGTGGCAACAATAGTTATGGGGGCTTTGATGGGTGGCTGGTTCGGTGATGCCGTTCAGAAATTCATACCTTCACTGGAACCGTTCAGGCAGAAGATGATGTGGTTTGACCCTATGCAGTATCCACTTAGGTTTTTTACTCTTTCGCTTATTCTTGGATATATTCAGATTATGGCCGGTCTTATGATTGCATTCCTGCATGACTTAAAGCGAAGACTTTATGTAGCAGCGCTTTGCGACCGGCTTAGCTGGCTTATAATGTTGAATTCGATCGTTGCTTTTGTTTTGGCCAAAACCGGCAAACTGCCCGGCTGGTTATGTCCTGTCTTCGGATATGCTGCGTTGTTTTCAGCCGCGGTGATTTTCTTATTAAGTCACCGGGAAGGTGGTTGGCCAGCGAGGCTTGGTATGGGATTTTATAATCTTTTCAGCGCCATATTTTATATAGGTGATGTTTTAAGTTATTTAAGACTTATGGCGCTAGGTCTGGTTACTGCGGGACTGGCTATGGCGGTGAATCAAATCGCCCAACTCGCTTATGAATTACCTATCGTTGGTTTTATAGCTGCAATATTAATTCTTGTCATCGGGCACTTGTTCAATCTTGGCATAAATGCTTTAGGTGCTTTTGTACATACTCTGAGACTGCAATATGCTGAATTCTTCCCGAAATTTTTCGTCGGTGGTGGTTTGCTTTTCAGACCGCTCGGAAAAGACTACAAGTATATATACATCAAAAAAACTTGAATCTAAGTGTTCTAAAATTGGAAAGGCAGGTTGGATATGGATTACGGAATGGCAATTGCTTTAGCTGGAGCCGGGCTGGCGGTTTTTATAGCCGGTATCGGTTCTTCAATCGGCATTGGCATAGCGGCGAGAAGTGCGACGGGTGTTCTAAGTGAAAAGCCGGAGCTGTATGGCCAGATGTTCATAATGGTTGTATTGCCTGGTACGCAGGGATTATATGGCTTTTTAGGGGCCTTCTTTGCGATGCTAAAGATGAATTTTTTCGGTGCCGGGACAATGATTATAACACCTCAGCTCGGCTGGCAAATATTTGCTGCTTGTCTACCGGTTGCCATAGCGGGGCTTATAAGCGGAATACATCAGGGCAAAGTTTGTGCAGGGGGTATTCTGATGACAGCCAAGAAACCCGAAATGGCTTTCAAGGCCGGTGTCATATATGCTGTCTTGGTTGAGCTTTATGCTATGCTTGGTTTAGTTGCTACTATATTTATTATCTTTCTCGGAATAGACTGGCCGCAGGTTGCAACTGCCGCTGTTTAATATTTCTTATTAATGGAATTAAATTATGGAAGCACGGCAGGTAGTAGAAAAAATTTTAGCTGATGCGAAAACCGAATCGCAGAAGGTAAAGCAGCAGACTGATGAAAAAGAAGCGTCGGAGCGGACCAAACTGGAGAGTCAGCTTGATGAGTATAATAAACAGACCCGGACCATTGCTCAAAAGCATGCCGACGATGAAAAAATGCACATCCTTGCTGCTGCGAGGATGGATATTTCGAAACAGTTGCTCGCTGAGAAAAGAAAAATACTCGATGAGGTTTTCGAGAAGGTGCACAGCCGGGTCAGAAAGATGTCCGCCGAAGAGTACTGTGAGCTTATGACGAAACTCATGCTTGAAGCCGTTGAAACCGGCAATGAAGCGGTCATAGTCGATAAAGATGAAAAACGAATCGACGAAAAATTCATCAGTAAAATCAATAACCAAATTGATAAAGAAGGAAAAGGTAAATTAAAACTGGCCGGCGAAAGACAGAATCTTGGGGCTGGTTTTATCCTAAAACGAGGAAAAATAAAAGTTAATGTTTCTCTTGAAGTGTTGCTGCAGCAAGCTCGCAGCAAATTGGAAACCGAATTGGCAAAGGAGCTTTTCGGAGATTAATTGAAAAATGGTTAATATTGCTGAGAAAGGCATTGTTGATTTTTATACCTATCCTTCTGTCGGTGGTGATGACTGGCGGTATGCGTTCCAGACGGCTCAGGTACGTGCTCTTGAAACACAGATGCTATCGGTTACGTCGCTTCATGATATGGCCAGTGCGGCAGGTTTTGAACAGGCGGCCGATTTTCTGGCAAGCAGCGAATATGCTCTTCGGAATTTGGCGGAAATTGAGGATGTACTACGGCTTGTAAGGTCGGCAGTAAGGGAGTTATTCGAGCAGTTGATGATTGATAAGCCAATTGTGGAATTGTTTAGAACTCGTGACGATTTTGCGAACCTGCGTCTGGCGCTGCGGCGCACATTGTCCGAAAAACCACTTGGAAAGGATTACAGTAGTGATGGCAGTGTTCCCCTGGAAATTTTTGGTGAGGTCTTTGAGCATGAGAACTACGATGTTTTGCCTGGATATATGCAGCAGGCGATTGAGCAAGCCGTCATTGCTTTCTATCAGTACAAAGATATCCGCTGGATTGATTATGCAATCGATAGTGTCCAGGCCCAATATAATTTGAAGATAGCACGATGGTTGAAGAGCTTATTTCTCATTGGACTTTTTAGAATTCAGATTGACCTTACTAACATACGCACCATGCTTCGGTTGAAGTTTACTGAATCAGAGATTAGGGATGTATTTTTACAGGGTGGATATGTAGAGCTTGAGCAATTGGAACACGGACTTGACCTTGGCTATGAAGCAATTGGTTCGCTGTTTTATGCGACACCCTACTATCAGCTGGTAGAATCGGGAGCTTCTTATCTGGCTACTAATAAATCATTCTTGAAATTAGAGCATCAGTGCGAGGATTATTTAATGGGATTTTTGAAAACAACCTCTCAGATTACTGCTGGTCCGCAGCCCATTATTGCTTATTTGATAAAGAAAGAAAATGAAATCCGGAATGTCCGGCTAGTACTGACGGCCAAAAAGAACTTCCTCGATACGAAACTTATTTTAGACCGTATCTCGTAATAAGAACGGCGAATTATGGAAGGTAAAGTTGCAGTTTTAGGTGATGTTGATTTTGTAATGCCGTTTTCGGCACTCGGAGTTGATACTTTTACAGCAGGCTCTGTATCCGAGGAAACAGTCAAAATCGCCGAGAAGATAATCGAAGATAGATATACTCTTGTGGTTATTGCTGAAAACATAGCACCAGTGGTTGAAGATACTTTCGCTGCCAGGATAGATTCACCGACTCCGTGTGTAATAGTAGTTCCGTTTGCCACTGAGCCAAAGGGATATGCTATTGCGGCACTTGCAAAATCGCTTAAATTGGCTACAGGGGTAGATATTTTGCATGATGATTAGGAAAAGGTACTGGTAATGACTGAGGAAAAAAACGGCAGGATAGTTAAAGTAGCAGGTCCGGTTGTCACCGCTGAAAATATGATGGGCGCCAGGATGTACGACGTGGTTCGCGTAGGCGAACTGAATCTCATCGGCGAAATAGTCGGCCTGAAAGGTGACCTTGCTTCGATACAGGTTTATGAAGATACCGTCGGCATTGGTCCAGGCGAACCGGTTACCGATACACGTGCACCTCTGAGTGTTGAGTTGGGCCCAGGACTGATTGAGAGTATCTATGATGGTATCCAGAGGCCTTTAAGCCTACTCACGCAGACGGAAGGCGAATTTTTAAGCAGAGGCTCTTCCGTCCCGAGCCTGGACAGAGAAAAAAAATGGCATTTCAAGCCGACAGTGAACAACGAAACTCAAATTGGCCCTGGCGATATAATCGGTGAAGTTCAGGAATCCCCGCTTGTTATGCACAAAATTATGGTGCCGGATGGTGTGAAAGGAACACTACAGAAAATTGCTGAGGGTGACTACACAGTCGAAGAGACAATCGCCGTTTGCATTGGCGAAGATAATAATGAAACCGAGTTGAAATTAATGCAGAAATGGCCTGTCAGAGATGCCAGGGGGTTAGTACAACGTTTTGCTCCGGACAAAGTTCTTGTTACAGGCCAGAGAGTCATCGATTCTTTTTTCCCTGTAGCTAAAGGCGGGACGGCTTGTGTTCCTGGGCCTTTTGGAACAGGTAAGACAGTCGTACAGCATCAGTTGGCGAAATGGGTCGATGCAGATATCGTTGTCTATGTTGGTTGTGGTGAGCGGGGTAATGAAATGACTGATGTACTGACAGAGTTCCCGGAACTGAAGGATCCTCGCTCAGGAGAACCCTTAATGAAGCGGTCTGTTCTTATTGCGAATACATCCAATATGCCGGTGGCTGCCAGGGAGGCCTCTGTTTATACGGGCATCACTATAGCTGAGTATTTCCGTGATATGGGATATACTGTGGCCCTGATGGCTGATAGCACCAGCCGATGGGCGGAAGCAATGCGCGAAATTTCAACTCGGCTTGAAGAGATGCCTGCTGAAGAAGGTTATCCTGCTTATCTAGCTGCCCGGATTGCTTCGTTCTATGAAAGGGCGGGACGTGTCCAGTGTTCCGGCAAACCAGAGAGGGAGGGTGCTTTATCAATCATCGGTGCGGTGAGCCCGCCCGGTGGTGACTTGTCTGATTCGGTTGTGCGAGCAACGTTACACGTGGTTAAAGTTTTCTGGTCACTGGTCGGTAGGCTTGCCTACCAACGGCATTTTCCAGCTATTGATTGGCTTACGAGTTATTCCTTCTATAAACAGTATCTGAAAAACAGCTTCGAAAGTGAAGAGCAGGGTCTTAAAATGGAAGAACTCACTGTAAAAGCGATGAGTTTGCTTGAACAGGAATCTGAGCTGCTTGAGATAGTTCGTCTCGTCGGAGCGGAGTCCCTCTCACCAGAGGACAGATTGGTGCTCGAAACAGCAAGGAGTATCCGTGAAGATTTCCTTCATCAGAATGCCTTCCACGAAGTCGACACATTTACACCGATGGCCAAACAATACGAGATGTTGAATACCATACTGCATTTTCACAGCCAGGCCTTTGCGGCCATTAGTAAGGGAGTGGATACGGCGGATATATTCAAGTTGCCCGTCCGCGAAGAAATTGCGCGTTCGAAGTATGTTCCGAACGACCAGTCGGAGAATATTGCTCAGATAAGAGAAACTATCGAACAACAAATGAAGGAATTGAAAGTAGCTGAGAATGCATAAAAAGGAATCAAGATGCTAAAGGAATATCAGACAGTTGCAAATATTTCAGGTCCCTTGATGCTTGTAGAGATGGTTGTTGATGCGAAGTTCGGTCATATCGTTGATATTGAGCTTGCCGATGGCTCAATGCGTCACGGCCAGATATTACAGGTAGAAAACGATAAAGTCCTTGTTCAAGTCTTCGAAGGCACCAGAGGTGTTGATGTTGATAAAAGCATGGTTCGTTTTCTTGGCAGACCCCTTGAGTTTGCTGTTTCACCCGATATATTAGGAAGGGTTTTCTCCGGCCTCGGCGAACCGAAAGACAATGGTCCCAAAATCATTCCTGATAAACGGCTTGATGTCAATGGCAGACCAATTAATCCGTACGCTCGAGATTATCCGAACGAATTTATTCAAACCGGTATATCGACTATCGATGGTCTTAACCCTCTTGTTCGTGGACAAAAGTTGCCGCTATTTTCAGGGGCAGGTTTACCACACGACCAATTAACGGCTCAATTCGCACGCCAAGCGACTGTTTTAGGCAAGGAGGAGAAATTTGCTGTTGTTTTTGCTGCGATGGGCATTACTTTCGAAGCAGCACAATTTTTTATCGACGACCTTACTAAAACAGGTGCCATTGAGCGAGCCGTTATGTTCGTAAATCTTGCTAATGACCCAGCCATCGAGCGGATTGCTACACCGAGATTCGCACTTACTGCCGCTGAATACCTGGCTTTTGAGTTGAACATGCATGTTCTGGTGATACTAAACGATATGACGAATTATTGTGAGGCCCTTAGAGAGATAAGCGCCGCCAGAAAAGAAGTTCCGGGCCGTCGCGGTTACCCCGGGTATCTCTATACGGACCTTTCCACAGTTTATGAAAGAGCTGGTCGAATTAAAGGTAAAAAGGGCTCAATTACTATGGTGCCGGTATTAACGATGCCGGAGGATGATAAAACTCACCCTGTTCCTGACTTGACCGGTTATATTACTGAAGGCCAGATTATCCTCTCGCGTCCGTTGCACAGGAAAGCTGTTTCACCACCGGTTGATGTTCTACCTTCTCTTTCACGGTTGAAGGACAAAGGTATCGGTGAAGGAAAAACCCGCGAGGACCACGCAGACCTTTACAATCAGCTATATGCTGCTTATGCACGTGGCAAAGAAGCTCAGGAACTTGCAACGATTATGGGGCAGGCAGCCCTTTCTGAGGAAGACAAAAGGTATATGGATTTTGCGGAAAAATTTGAAGCACAATACGTATCGCAGGACTATTATGAAAATCGCTCGGTTGAACATACCCTCGACCTTGGTTGGAAACTCCTGAGTATGTTTGAAAAAGCCGAGTTGAAACGAATGGATACAAAGCTTATTGAAAAGTATATGCCTAAATTTACAAAAGAGGCCGAGGAGGAAAAGCAAATCCCTGAAGAAACATCAGAAGAGGAAGATGAATAAATGCTCGAGAATATAAATGCAACCAGAATGCAATTATTATACCTGCGCAGGCGTGTTGCCCTTGCTACTCGAGGCCATCGTCTGCTTAGTGATAAAAGAGATGGTATATCCCGCCAGTTAATGCAAATTGCCAATCAAATCCGGCCTCTTCGGGAACGTGTTGAAGCGGAGCTTCTCGAAACCAGCCGGCGTTTTATGTTTGCCCGGGCTTCCATGGAACCAGAAGATGTTAAAGCTGCCCTTGAAGTTCCCACTAAAAAATTCAGTCTCGTTGTCGAGTTTTCCCGTGTTATGAACGTGAAAGTTCCTCACCTGATAAAGAAAATATCCGGAGAAATAATATGTTATGGCTTTATGACAACGTCCGGTGAAATGGATGCCGCATTATTTGCCCTTGAACGTGCCTTTGATTCTTTGATTGAGTTAGCTGAGAAAGAAAAGCAAGCTCACCTTCTTGCATCGGAATTACGAATGACACGGAGGAGAGTAAATGTTCTGGAGTATGTAGTCATTCCGGAGTTGCACGAAACCATAAAGTTCATTTACGACAAACTCGCCGAAGCCGAACGTGATAATATATCCCGCCTGATGAAAATAGCTGACATTATCCGTTCTTAATTAAGTATGATAAAACTTTACACTAATAATCGATCAGAAAATCTTTGACGTGCTTGGCCGAAAGGATTGCATTTATAACTGTTTACTTTTTTTAACTGACTTTTTGGTGTTCTTGCGTACTGATAATCTTAAGGTTGCACTTCGGCCTCCTGCATACAACATGACTGCAGCGGAACCGAGTAGTAAAAGCACAACCGGTTCACCAACGGCGGATACACCGTGGTATACACCGCGAGCAATTGCAACAAAGTCTGCGCTGGAAGGGACATCAAGTTGTGGATATTTGTTCAAGCCGGCTGCCACTACCGAATCATCATCAGATTTAAGTGCGAGACTATGGTACTCTCCTCTTGCAACAGCAACAAAGTTATTACCTGTAGGCACATCGCACTGATGGCAATTGTTCAAACCCCAGGCCGATAATGAACCATCAAACTTAAGACCGATACTATGAAATCCTCCATCTGCGATAGCTGCGAAATCTTTGTTTGAAGACACGTGAGGGGGATATTGGTTCCAGCCCCATACTACTCCAGAACCATCAGATTTAATAGCGCGGCTGCACCAAAAACCACATGCAACAGCGACAAAGTTGTTACCTGCGGGTACATTACATTGGCCATAAGTATTATTGCCCCACGCTGCTACCATGCCGTCTGATTTAAGTACAAGACTATGGAATCCGCCGCACGCAATAGCGACGTAATCGTTACCTGCAGGCACATCACACTGATGGTAATTATTCCAACCCCACGCTGCTACTGAACCATTTGACCTTAGAGCGAGGCTATGATATCCACCACATGCAATGGAAATAAAATCATTACCTGAAGGAACATCGCACTGGCCGTACGTATTATTACCCCATGCTGCTATAGAGCCATCGGACCTGAGAGCAAGGCTGTGCCAGGAACCGCCTGCAACGGCAGTAAACTCGCTACCTGATGGTGAATCACACTGACCGTAAGTATTATCACCCCAGGTCACTATTCGTCCCCCATGTGCCGGATTACAAGTCCCACCTATAATTACAAACAAAACTATTGCTGCCGGAACAAAAACATTTTGTTTTTTTATTTTCATCTCCGCCTCAATCCCCGCCAATATAGAATCGTTCCTCATTAGCACCGATACGCTTAAAGAACCACATAAACCCGAATAAAAGGGGATGCATCTTTTTTCTCCTCCTTTCAGTGCTTTTGCAAGCGATGAAAGGCTATACTATATATTATACGCTCCTCAAACTGTAAATCAAGAAAAAATACCTCACAGAAGGCTAAAAAACAAACGAATTGAACACCTTAAAGTGTGCGTTTTTAGGGTAATAAGGGGTTTAATATGGGACAATAACGGAAAAAGCTACCTTTATCATTCAACCGATATGTTCACAAATCAAACACATATAAAAAGCTTTAATCCACAGCTGATTTTATCCCGAATAATATCATCATGGTGAAACTATTTACAAAAGTGGTATAATGGATTAAATAGTAATTGGTTTCTGAGATGTTGGTTTTAACTAATTTGCGGGAAGATCGTTATGAAAGAAACAGTGAGTGAAAAGCAACCCTTAGCATGGTGGCGTCGCATTTTACTAATACTGGTGCTGATTGCTATAGCTTTGCTTGTCTTTTTGATACTTGCAGATTACCTAGCTGAAAAACGATTAGGTAGTGAGATTATAAGAATTAGCCGTGTATCAGAGCCTATCTCGTTACACGATTTGCGGACAGACCTTGATCCGAGCAAAACAAGTAATGATGCTGCCCTTTATTACCAGGAGGCGCTGAGTAATATAACCACAGGTGACTTGGAAAATTTGAGTAAAGTTAATACTTTCTATCGAAAAAATATAGTCTCTCTACCAGCAAACCAATTTCCCAGCGAAATACATGAAAAAATTGCACAGGATCTGGCTAAACTCCAGCCCGTATTGGAAAAGTTTGACAAGGCCAGCACTCTGCCTTTATCGCAGTTTGATATCGGTATCGAGCAGGGAATGCGGATTTGCAGGAACCGTTTGAATAGCGTTCAGACAGCCTCCCTTTTGTTATCTCTACGAACGTTACACCTTGTCTTACAAGATGAAGATGATGCTGCAGCGGACTCGGTGGTAAGTATGCTGAAAATGATGCGTGTACTCGATTCCAGTCCGACAATGGTTTTACACACAGCCAAGATGGTTTTTGTAGCTAATGCCTGCCGGGATATTCATCTCTTGTTGGAACACGCTCAGCCCTCGGAGAAATCGTTGGTTAGATTGCAGAGTGCACTTTCACAAACAATACCCCCAAATACGTTAGAGAAAGCATTTTTTGCTGAACGAGCTTATCAATTGGAGGTAGCAAGGGATTTGTTGCCAGCTAATATCGCTTCTCGATTTTTGCAAGGTAAGAATCCGCCTTTGCCAGAGCGATTATTTTTACCTTCTTCCCGATGGGGTCGACTGCGGGTAAGGCAAAAATCTGTTAGCTATCTCCGAGATATGGCCAAGCTGATAGTAGTTGCGAACAATCCTTGGCCACAGCCCTTAGATGCTACTTCACCAAATGCCTCGCTTATGTCAGGAAAGCCCAGTGGGCTACTTTTGCATGGCGCTGCATTTATTCGTCTGACCGCTGAAATCCTTGCTCTCGTTCGTTGTACAGTTTTGACTATAGCTGTTGAACGATATCAATATCAACACGGCGAACTGCCAACTGTTTTAGATGACCTATGCCCTGCTTATATTGGTTCGCTACCCTTGGACCCGTTTACAGGTCAAGAGTTGCTCTTCAGCCGCAACGATGAAACTTTTGTAATATATAGCGTGGGTGCTAATCGCTTGGATGATGGGGGCTCTACGATACGTGAGGTTGACGGAAATGATCCGTTGGATTGTGGTTTGAGTATCCACCTGAATAGACCAGAATAGTCTGGATAATTTACGCGCCCTTGGTTGTGGATTCAATTTAACTAAATTAACTGTTTGACTATCTCTTTTAATACTACGAGTCGGAGCCGTTCAACAGGTGGATTTATATACTTCCTAAGCGGTTAACGTAACTACGGCTATACTACACAATCATCAACTGCTTTTTGGGCTTTTATATTCATTTCGAACGATGTGCCAACCAATGGTGGATAATAAGAAGTGAGCTATAGAACATATAACTGGCAGTAATATAGCAGCTATGATAAGTGATGCTATTCAAGTAAGGGTATTCCAGTGTTTAATAAACATAGGTTGGGGAAGAATGGAAGAGGTTTTTGTTGGTCAAAATTGCGTGTATTTATAATTTGATAATTTAATTGCTGTTAAAACATGGTTTATTTTATACAGATTTTGAGGGGGGCTTGCATTAATCGAGGATATATCTCGAAAAGCCAGCAGGATTAAAAGAAAGGGCTTGTTGATGAGGTTAGGCTACTTTTGAATCTAATGCGTTAAAAATATGTGATTGTGAAGCATTTATAGCTTAACTGATAACGGCTTATTCGACATTTTTTGCCCAATTTATTAGGTTTTGGCCATTAAATAATTATTCTTTGCTTGCTAAATCCTCCTACCCCTTGTTATGAGGTATTATATCAGGTATAATAGCTAAAGTTCAGTTGATTTCTTTGGGAGTATAGCTAAAAAGTGTCCAAGGTGAGGGTAAAAAAAGAACCTGTAACATCGGGCGATGTCGCAAGTGCGGCAGAAATTTTTTCCGAATACGGTGATTTTATCTGGGCAGTGATCTGTTACAAGGTCAAGAATGAGGCTTGGGCAGGCGATTTGTTTCAGGATTTCTTCCTTTCTCTTGTTTCCAAGCCTATACCAGAAGGTGTACAAAATGTCAGGAGCTATCTTTATAGAGCAATAATTAATGATATTGTTGATGCCACTCGCCGGGTGGAGAAGTACAAAAATCGAATAAATAAATATGCAGAATGTCTTAATTATTCCATCAACAAAGACGACCCGGAAAACGCTTTGATAGATACAGAGGAAACGGATAAGATGTTTAAACTTATAGAGGGGTGGTTGCGACGTAGCGAAGCCGAGGCTATTAGTTTGCGGTATAGAAACAATTATAATATCAAAGAAGTGGCAGAGAAAATGCATGTGGATAGCAGAACCGTCAGCCGATATATTTCGGCTGGATTGAGTAAAATTCGTCATTATTTGGTGGTAAAATAAGGTAGATAAAATGGTTGCTCTTAACTTTAATTCGTTATGTAAAGAGGCCGAACCATATTATTATGACTTTTTGTGTGAGGAAGCCGGAGGAATTGTTCCGAATGTTGTTATCGACCATATTAATCACTGCCAACACTGCCAGGAGCAGTTAAGCCGACTTACATGTGTGTTATCAATCACTGAAAGTAATATTGGGTCGGATCAGAGACAGGTTAGTTCCGCTATTACTACTATGCTTAAGCTCCACCTTGCCTATAGTGAAAAACCTGTGACCTGTGACAGTGTTAAGCCGTTTTTACCGAGTTTATTGGACCCTGCTTTAGAGCTTGGAGTTCCAACGCCGATCACAGTACATCTGGACAATTGCCAAAAGTGCTCTGAAGAGTTGGAGACAATCTGCAGGTTAAATATCAGTCGTAGGCAGTTACGTCGATTAAGCCAGCTGTTTGCAGATAAACCTGTGGGAAGTGATATTAGCTGCATAAAAGTCCAGAATGCTATCCCATCAATTGTATCTATGGTTTTTAACGAAACCGATTCAGAAGTATTAAAGCACTTATGTGTTTGTCCTGATTGCAGGGAAATGTTATATCAGCGTCGGGAAATGGTTCTCAGAGGATTGCTGAAGACCAGCGCAGTGGAGAGCAAATTCCCGTGCAGTAAGGTCTTGGCAAGGGATTTTTTTGACTACGTCGTACCATATGGGCTTAATCCTTCCAGCGACCAGTATGCAAAGTTCCGAGAATCCTTTACCTCGCATTTGCGTACCTGCCCAACATGTCTTACTAAAATGCAGGAGTTGCATGAGACTATATATGGAATTTACGAACGGGCTGGATCTGATGTTGTTACCATATACCGGATAGATGAAAGCGCTAAAGCTAAAACAGCAGAACGGTCGGATATTCCATATGCCGGTTTTCCTGTAAAGGTAGAAGTAAGGAGATATGAAGAAGAAGAGGCGGTGTCATCTTCACCGACGATTGATTTTGGTGCCGCACTAAAGCAGAAGACATCAGTAGCGAACCTGAAGCCATTGCTTAAAACGGCTGCTGTAGCAGCGGCAATAGTACTAATAGCAGCTGTCTTATTTCAAAATATATCGACTGCCAGAGCAGTTACGCTGGAAAGAATTTACGAGGCCGTTGAAAAAATCAGGAACGTTCATATCACAGTATTCACACCTCCCGAAAAAGAATCCGTTCAGGAGTTATGGATGTCAAAGACGCTAAATATATATATGACAAAAACTGCACGGCAGTTCGTATTGTGGGATATCACCAATAGAACAAGAAAGGCAAAACAATTGGACATCGGTATAATAGGAACATATGAGGTAACTGATAGTATTATTGAAAGCGTTAAAAGAAAAACGAGCAGCGTTCTGGATTTAATGCCATTTTATAGTATTTCCGACATTCCTGAGGATTCTTATTGGAGTCGTGTAGCCGACGAAGATTTGGAAATCGCTGCCGATGGTATAGAGGTGTATGATTTGACATGGACTGAAAGAGCTTATGATGGCTTAACAGTTCTCAGGAAATGGCGGGTTTTTGTGAATTCTAAGACAAATCTACCTCAAAAAATAGAATGGTATGAAAAGTCTGCTGCTGATAGCGAGTATAATTTGAGCCCGATGATGGTTGTTGAATACTTGAGCGAGGGCGAAATACTGAGAATTATTAAAGACGCATCTTTTTAAAGATAGCAGCGTTTCACTTGGGTACCCAGAGGGGGCTTTTGTTTTTATAGATACTATCTATCTTCTCGATAAACAAGTTATCAGCTTTTATTCGTTTTACGTGACCGTCTACAAATCCGACATTGACGGTTTTATTAGGATGTCGGCCGTATATAGCATCGTACATTTGACCGGGCAATAAATTCCTGTCTTTATTAATCCAGAGGCCGGGAATATAAGAGGTATCTTCAATTATAATATTATCAAGGGTAACAGGGGGTTTGTTTGTTGCCTGCCACCAACATATCATAGCGTAGCCGCTGTCGACGAGAAGCAGTGTTTCGCATGGACGCAATATATTGCAGCTGCGTAAAGGAATTCCAACAAATTCTTCCCTCTGGCTTTGTCTGTCATCGAAACTCTTACATACAGACCTATTAATGCCATAATTGCCGCATAGGATATTATTTATGAGCATTGGATTGTCATTTAAACGTTTGGATGGACAGCATACTACGGTTCTTTTACCAGCAGATTTTCTATAGAATCCTTCTATGAAGCTGAACCACCACCATCCTTTTCTGTCCATCTGGCCATATCCTGGATAACCCTCGGGAGGTGACCCGCTAACAGTTTTATTATTGAAGCTATAGGGGAGAATTTGATTTTCTGCTTCATAACTCAGCAGGCCGTTTAATAACTGCTTTATGTTGGAGCCGCAAAGGACGGCTTTGGCTTTTTCTCTTGAACTTCTTAAGGCAGGCAACAATACAGCCATAAGAAGCGCAATTATCGCAACAACTGCGAGCAGTTCGGTAAGTGTGAAGGAAGATCGCCTCATAATGGTTTATTATACCGTTATTGTCACGATAAGTCAAAGCAGAACAACTGTAAAAAAGGCAGATGGTGTTTTGCCATCTGCCTTAATGCCTTGAACAGAAGACTTTGCTAATCGCACGCCCTCATATAATAACAGGTCCAATCGCTCAGCACATCACAAGCAGTAGGTATATAAGGGTCTTCTATGCATGGACTTGTTGCACATCTAATCATTATGCTGCTGTAACAGCTGCCGGTTTGGTCTGGTTTGCAGCCGTACCTCGTGTAGAACTCTTTATAGATGCCGCCACATAGCCCGCCCACGTAGCTGCAATATACCACATTATATTCTTGAAGCAAGCGTGTGCAGGAATAACCTGCAGCACCTGTTATTGTTTGAAGTTGTTGATTTTCAATTTCAGTAAATTCACCTGTAATAGGACTGTTGGAAATCAAGAGGGCTGTACCATCGGCCCAGTCCATATCGAAGAAGTCCAAATCTGTACGGTAGTAGAATTTATTTCTGGCTAAATCTATAGTCCAGATATATTTATTATCGATTGCCTCAAGAATGACAAAGTGTTTTGTGCCGGGGATATGTAGGATTGCCTGACAGTCTGGTAAATTCTTTAACGTTTGGATATCGGTCTTAACGGCCCGACAATAAAGCCCTAATTCTTGCACTAATTGCTTCATTTGATGAAGACTTGTGGTGCTGTTCGGTTCGGTTACCAGTTCGGCAAGCTGTTGTTCCGTGATATTTTTACCTAACTGCGAAGTAACATATTTTAATGCTGCTGTTGCGCAGTTCCGGTGTTGTACATTTTCAGAATCTTCAAATGCTAATCTTTCAGCCAAAAGAAGGTCCGTGTCGATTTTCTGTGAGTAGCGGTACATTTCAGACCTGTTGTCGCTATAAGAAAAGTGTTCTATTAATGCATCGTCTTCATAGCCAACCTCAAAATCGTAACTTTCAGGAGTGTCTGTATCTATACTGGTAATATCCCAGATATCGCGGGCCAACAGCCTGTTTGAATCGACCTCATATCGTTCCAGTACGATGACGTAGGGAACCCAGTTACCATCGATAGAATGATAATCGGAATAGTGTTTGGAGATTACGATATCATCTCGTCCTGTCATTAAACAGGATATTACAGCGTAATCTTTTTGCGGGTTCATTACAAATTCAATTTGTGAATTATCCGGATTGTTAATTGTAAGATGTATCTGAATTTGGCCGTCGATATATTTTTCGGTAGCTGTTGAATCCGTAGCAGCAAGACTTTCATAAGAATAAAAACCATATCCCCAGGGAATGACACCTGCAGTTAATGGGCCATTGACAGAATGCGGGGTACGGCCTGTTGTATCAACAATTGCATGATTTCCGGGTAGAAAGTAAGTTGTGTATTTTTCGCCGTCCCAGGCAAATATTCGCCTCGCATTCCAGTCTAAGTTAAACTGCTCAGTCATAAAATTCCCTGCGAGTTCTTTACCAGGTTTTACTGAATCGGCACGTGAATCTACATTGATTTCCCAGTAGAATTTATCTCCATCGAATTTTACGATTGCTGTTGAGCTCATTGTGTATTCATTGGCTAATTTGTATCGAGTATTAAACGGCTCAGCATCAAGTCTCATTTTTTGCAGTTTCTCTGTTTGCTCTCTTTTATTCGGATTACTTTGGTATTGCCGAGTCTCTTTTTTTATTTGAACATTAAGTGCAGCTGCATCTGTAATTTTTGCGGCCCTGTACTCTTCATGTGCTGCCTCAATTGTTCCCGAAGGTATCCAGGTCTTTCTCGGTTGATTTGTTAGTGTTTGAAAGATTTGTAAAATCTCTGCCCTGTCCATTGGCCTGTCCGCGAAAGCAATCCCGCTGACGCACAATAAAGACAATGCAATTGTTGTGAAATTTTTTGATTTCATCATTACCTCCTACTCTCAAATTTTGGGTTGGCTTAGCCTCTTCTTACAGCTAAGGTGTTGTTATCGGCAAGATTATCAAATGCCTTTTAGTAAAAGGCGATTGTGAAGCAAAAAATGTAGATGGCTTTTTCGTTAAATTCCCAAAAAATGACACTGTAAGGGCAGATATTATAGGCCCTATACACGTTGCTCCCTATAAATAGATACTTTACCCCCTTGTATGGTAGAAAGAATACCCGCTATAATAAAGTAAGATGCTGAACGGCTCCTGTTATTCGGTCCTTTCAAGCCAATATTCACAAAACAGCATCAAATCATTGACATCAACGTCGCTGTCGGTATCAAGATCTGTCCCCTGACACCAGTTTGGGTCGTTACAATCAGTTTCTTGCCAATAAAAGGCAAGCACTGAAAAATCACTAAAGCTGACTATAGTATCATTATCGAAATCGCGTGTACGAACATGAGAAAAAGGAATCTCATAGATTGGATCCATAGAAAACCATTCATATAATCCTACATTGCAGTCACCTACATTTGTTGCGTTGTAGTCAAAAATAAGCCAGTCACCTGCTACTGCGTCGAGGTCGCCTGTATAACTAAATCCATCGATTTCAAGATAGTCATCATGCCAAAGATATACGTATCCTGCCGTGCCTATCGCGTTCTCAAAAATCGAACCATCATAATGTCCTGAGCTTTCGTTGAAATCTCTACCCAATAAGAGTCCGTAATTCCTATTTTCTCCCTGGATAGCCAAATCGCAAGGCCATTCCCCATCAGCATCCGAACTAACAATGATAGTTAGCTTGGTTCCAACCATAATGTCTCCGCCGTCAAATGGTGTGTTGCCGTCGGAAAGACATACTCTTGTTGATACCGCCGCCAGAGTGGGAGAGGTAATTGAGAGCAATAATAGTAAAATTGTTAATTTTTTCATGATTTTTTCTCCCGGAATAGGATATTGAAATGAGTAATGTGGAAAAACAAGATATGACTATTAAAAAAGATGTAGTACATTTTGCCATCCTCCGTGGGCTAATTGTTTTTCATATCGATGCAATATGCTATGCAAGTCAGAAGCGCAAGTCAAGAAAAAAATGAAAAATTGCGACAACGATTTTATCTTGTAAATTTACTCGTAAAAAATCTACATTTGGGCTCTCAGATACGCCTTACTTTTAATAAATAGTAGTCCTAACTATAGGTGGTATTCTACGGTTAGAGAATATATTCTTATCGGTTTTGGTTATAAAAGTCACAATTGGGGAGATTCCTATGAAACGAAGCAGAGTTGGCAGAATGCTCCAGATTTTGACTGCATTGCAGTCAGGTCAAAATAATCGGGTTGATGATTTAGCGCAAATGTGTACGCTGAGCAAGCGAACAATTTTTCGCGACCTGAAGGAACTGAAGGAGATAGGTGTGCCCTGCCGGTATAATACAAAGACAGGCACTTATTCCACAGATCCTGGTTTTTTCCTAACTCCTACCAAGCTGAATAGCGAAGAAGCAACTGGATTGCTTTTGCTTGTCTTCGCGGCGAGAAATCGCATACAAATGCCATTCAGAAGGGAAGCTTTAATTGGAGCAATGAAGGTGGAAAATAATCTCTCTGGTGAGACAAAGCAGTATTGCAATGCTCTTCTGAGACATATCTCTATAAGAGTGGCCCGGGGAGTTGAAGTAGATTCACTCGACAAGATATTCCAGCAATTAGGCGATGCCATCTTAAAAAAGCAGGTCGTAAATATATCTTACTATTCGACTCATGAAAAGAAAACCATAACAATTGAATTGAATCCGTATCATCTGATTTATAATGATTACACATGGTATGTATTAGGAAAATCAAGTTTTCACAAAAAGATCCGAGTTTTCAAACTCAACAGAATAAAAGAATTAAGTAAACTGAACAAAGGTTTCATTGAGGATAAGCACTTCGATATCAAAGAGTATCTTGGCAGAGCTTGGTCATTGGTACCAGAGGGCAGGTTTTATCATGTCAAGCTCAGATTTTCACCTGAAGTGGCCCGTAATGTTGCAGAGGTGAAATGGCACCGCACACAAAGGACTACCTTTGAGGATGACGGTTCTGCAATCATTCAGTTTCGTGTTGATGGGCTTAATGAGATAACATGGTGGATACTTGGTTATGGTGATAAGGTGCAGGTGCTTGCTCCTTCAATCCTGAGACAAAGGATTGTTCAAACAGCCCAAAAAATGGTGAGTACCAACCAGCGTGAATTGTCCTCACACAGTGCCGGGCCTTTCCACTCCTAAACTTGACGAGAATGAATATTCGAAAACGGCCTGAACTGTCGGATGTCGAAGGTTAGACAGAAAATTGGGAGGGTGGTTAACACCTAATAAGATGCCGTAATGGTTGGGTGCTTCAGTGTTCTTATCCCCGCTTTTTCTAACACATCTTGAAATTGTCAAAAATAGAGGTATATTGGTTGAAAAGTATCCTTAGAAAGTATAGTAAAATATAACAGTTAAGGTGAAATTTGATTCTGGAAAAGTATTCGTTCGGAGTTGGGGACAGATTCGGTCATCAGGGAAAGGCACAGTTGCAAGCCGTGATGAATGCAAAAAAGCACGGCATTAACATTACACCAGTCTGGAACAAATCCCACCGTGAACATAAAATTATCAGGACTTCGCCCGGTGATGTCCGCACCGAAGCAGATGAGGCGGTTAAGGCGTTGGGATGGAACGGACCGTATTACGTGGACGCAGACCATATAGGGCTGGAAGATGTCGACCTGTTTATTGAGTCGAGTAATTTTTTTACAATCGATGTAGCTGATTTCATTGGTCAGGCGATTGATGAAAGCGAGACGGCAAATTTCGTCAATAAACATAATAGATACCTCGGATACTTGAAAATCATGGGAGTCGAAGAAACCTTTGAGGTCAGCGAGAAGCAAGTCGAAGCTATTGTGCGTAAATTCCTTCCCGCTATTAAACAAGCGGGCAAGATATACCGTCATATCGAATCGGCCAAAGGTGCTGATGCTTTCGTAGTGGAGGTTTCGATGGATGAGAGCGACCAGGCGCAGAAGCCAGTTGAGATGTTGTTTATTCTTGCGGCAATTGCGGACGAGGGCATTCCGGCACAGACAATTGCGCCGAAGTTCACAGGCAGGTTTAACAAAGGCGTCGATTATGCCGGTGACGCGGCACAATTTGAGAAAGAGTTTAATCGGAACCTTGCGGTCATTGCTTTTGCAGTAAAGGAATTTGGGCTGCCGAGTAATCTGAAGTTGAGCATACACTCGGGCAGCGACAAATTTTCGATTTATGGGTCGATAAACAAAGCATTGAAGAAATTCGACGCGGGTCTGCATATTAAGACTTCCGGGACGACGTGGCTGGAGGAACTGATTGGTCTGGCTGTTGCCGGTGGAGAGGGCTTGTCGATTGTCAGACAGATTTATGTCGAGGCTCTGTCTCGGTTCGATGAGCTTTGCAGGCCGTATACAGCAGTGATAGATATCGACAAGGAAAAACTGCCCACAGCGGAAACGGTCGGGCGATGGAACGGGGCAGAATTTGCCGATGCGCTGCGTCATAACGAGGTTTGTGACAGATATAATCCAGATTTGAGGCAGCTTATGCACGTGGCATATAAAATTGCGGCTGAAATGGGGAGAGATTATTTGAATGCTGTGGAAAAATATGAGAAGATAATCTCGCAAAACGTGATGGAAAATATTTATGAACGGCATATAAAACCGATTTTTATGGAATGACCATAAAGGGGACAAAACAATGAAAGAATCATTTGACCTGACGGGTAAAGTGACTGTGATTACCGGAGGCGGGGGTGTTTTGTGCGGTACGATGGCCAGAGCACTGGCCAAGGCGGGAGCGAAGATAGCCGTGCTGGATTTGTCTGAAGAGGCGGCTAAAAAGGTCGCAGAAGAAATCAAGGCAGAGGGGGGAGAGGCGATTGCCGTTAAATGCGACGTGCTCAAGAAAGAAAGCCTGGAGGCCGCCAAAGAAAAGGTAAATGCCGAATTCGGCAAAATAGACATACTGATAAACGGTGCCGGGGGGAACAAGAAAGAGGCGACAACTTCGCCGGAACTATCGTTTTTTGATTTGCCGCCGGAGGCCATCCGGTTTGTTTTCGAGCTGAATTTCATCGGCACACTGCTGGCAACCCAGGTTTTCGGTAAAGAGATGGCGGAGAATGACAGCGGCATAATATTGAACACATCGAGTATGAGCGCGTTTAAGCCGTTAACGAAGGTTTCGGGGTATTCGGCTGCGAAGGCCGCGATTAATAATTTTACTGAATGGCTGGCAACACACATGTGTCAGAATTACTCCAAAAATATTCGCGTTAACGCGATTGCGCCGGGGTTCTTTTTGACAGAGCAAAACCGGTTCCTATTGACCGATGAAAAAACTGGTGAATTAACTCCTCGCGGCAAGACAATAATAGACCATACACCGATGGGCAGATTCGGCGAGCCGGAGGAGTTGGTCGGAACGGTAATGTGGCTTTTGAGCGATGCGGCGAAATTTATTACGGGGATTGTCGTTCCGATTGACGGGGGATTCGCAGCTTTCGGCGGGGTGTAAAATTGGCTTTGAATTGGGTTCGTTTGGGTTCGAATTGGGTTCGTTTTGACCAAGTGTCCAATTTGGATTTTTTGTTGTAATCCCTTTATTACATTGATGTTATAAGAATTTGACTTTGTCGGAAATTGGGTTCGTTTTGCATAATTTGCTGTTTTTGATTGATTGAACCTGTGCGCGCGCCAATAGCGCAAGCCGTCGGGGGCTTTTCAAAGCTGATGGGTGATATGGACTTGTCAGAGAGCGTTTCAAGCACCCTTAAGGGTGGTAAGTTCCAGTTCTTTTTTGGTGTTAAGATGGTTTGCGAGGATTTTAGCTTGGCTTGTCATAATAGTTCTCCAAAAAAAGAACTCTCTCTATAATTGGACGGGCCTGCGCGTTTGATGCGAAAATTTTGGATTTTTCGAGGGCAGAAAATTTGTAATTACTTGTATGGAAAGAGATTAAAAAATTTTGGAAAAATGGATTTTGGGCGCTAAACTCCCTGCGCAAATGATTGATTCCACTCAGGCGCCGCGGTGGCTTTTAAACACTTATTGCGCAGTGCTGCCGGAGGCCGCAACGAAGAAACGAACAGTAGTTCGCTGAAAGCGAACAT
>CAZDQP010000015.1:0-30887 GCA_964507485.1 uncultured Pirellulales bacterium
GTCGGCAATGTTGACCATGTCATCGGGTCAGGCGTCGGCGGAGTAGTGTCCGGCGCATTGGTAGTAGCAGACTCTGTGGTCGACCAGCCTGTCTCATTCAGGGCAGCAGCGCTGTCGCGTGCCATGACTCTAAATGAATACGAAGTACCTGCGTCAAGACCAGAAGCTACGTATGTCGTGCTCGTTTGCCAGCCGCTGCTTTTACTGCCGTCATTTGTGCATTCGAAGTAATATTGCACTGGCGGGCTATCATCAGTGGCGGTGGTCGCGGTCATCGTAATTGTGCTTGAACCCGTTGCTGCAGGCACCGATGCCCATGTCATGGGGTCCGGCATCGGTGGGGTAACATCTTCCACATAACTGACTCTAGCCACTCCCACACCGTCATATGTAGTGCGGGAAGGTACATCACCAGAATAAGAACCGTCATAGTTATCAATATACACATCTATCGAACCGCCGCCACTTATCTCCTCACGGCCGATATAAACTCGATAAAGAATATAATCACCATTAACAACATCAACAGAGCCGGAAAACTGTGAAACCTCCGCATGTTGAGAGGACTGTTTGCTAAAGCAGAGCATATCAGACGATGTAAAGCCGCCCCTTATGCCCCAGTTAAGGTCCGGGTCACACCAGAAGTACGCGAACACATCGTACGTCCCGTCTGATAGACCGCTTATAGTGGTTACTATTGTGGGAGCATTTTCAGTCCCGCCGTCGCCAGCCGTATAACAGCTGCCGCCGTTGCCGTAACCCGTGTATTCATGCCACTCGCTGTCTGCGGAGCCGGCACTTCCACTCGGACCAGTCGGCGTAAATGGCGAACCGCCTGATTCTTCCGTATTACTTGGGCTGGCGTCAATATAGTCAACTAAACCCAGTGTCATATCTTCTTCTTCAACCATTCCAACTAATACAAAGTCGAAGACTTCCTGGCCGGGATATTCACCCCTCGTCCAGAAAACTGCCGTGTTGTTGGCATCCCATGGCGGAATAGCGGGACGGATGTTATCTTCTGTCGAATTAATTGTTATTTGTGTCCAGTTCCACGTCGCGCCCTTGTCGTAAGTCACTCCTTTGAAAATCTCGTGATGAGCTAACGGCGAATCGTCACGAGGATCAAAAGGCGTTGATATATAAATCAGGTTAGCATCGTCTGGGTGTATACAACCCATGCCTAGGTAATCCTCTTCAGGGGTATGAAGACCCGTCCCCATCTTGGCTAACTCCGTTAAATTCCACGATGAACCATCGAAACGTCCGTAGAAGAAACGGTGGTCCGCCGCACCGGGGTCGCCGCCGTATGGGTCTGTGCCGTAGCGGGTCTGAAACAAACAAACTGGATAACCATCCTTATCAAGCTCCAGCTCATTAGTCCACCCGGTGTGATACTCGCCGGCTGCCACCGGCCCGGTTAGCCATACCGGCGTAAATGCTTCTATCGTGGGGGCGGTCTGGTCACTAATAATGTCAAGTTCAACCCCGAAAGAGTTGTAGCTTCTGCCGTTCTGAATATAGCCATGATAGACACTGTTGGTATAGTCGCGGGGATGTTTCTCGCAACCGATAAAGTCAATCCGGTCAACTCCGTTGCTCCTGAACTTGTGATAAAAGTTCGAATATGTATCACCGCCTACGGGACTGTTAAGCCTTCCCATATAGTTCCATGTCGCGCCATTGTCATCCGAGTAAGAAATGCATGGGGTTCGCTCGAATACACGAATGATATTATACAATCGGCCGTTGCCCGTCCCCTCGCCCGTGAGATAGTAAACATTGGTATAACTGCTGGTCCGGTCATCGGTGTAACCGCTGATGGCCTCCCAGTTATAGGATTGCTCGCTGCCCCAGCTGCTGCCGTCATGCGGATTAGTAGACAGACGATAGAAGGTATCCTGGTTATTGTAATGCATGCAATACACATGCAGATACCTGCCGTCAGGCCGTACCCAGAAGGCGCCCATATTATGGTCGTCGCCGCCGCCCTCACGCGCAACTACCCGCGTGCGCTTGCCTGTGGCGATATTAAATGTCGTGGCATCCATATCATTTAATCTGGTTCCGCTGACGCCGCCGAAGCCCGAACCTTGCGCCGCCGTGCTAGTCAGAATATTACCGCCGTCGGGGTCGTAGACAATCTTGTCGTCCTGGTACCAGCACCATCCGCCGTTGTCGTTTATCAGCATCATATTGCCGACTACAGTATCGGGTGCTTTTTGTTCCTCGAATAAAGCAAGGTCAGTGTCGTCAACCATCGCCTGAAATCCGTCCGCATTGAAGTGCAGACCGTCGTTTTGGGTACCTGGTGGATAAACGCGATATGCCGGATCCAGGTAGTCATGGTCCGAAGGGTCCCATGTTGAGGCAGCAAAGTCAATGACTGCGTCGAATTCGCCACTTGTCCGAATCCAATCATTAACTGCATCGCGCACCGACTCATGTGAATAATAACTGCTTCCCCCAAAAGGCGTTATCGTCGCCCCGTATATCTTGATGCCTGCATTGTGGGCGCTCGTTATAAACGTCTGATACGCAGAAATTATATTTGCAGCTGATTGACCTCCGCCTATGTCATTAGTCCCCTCAAAAACTATTACCCACTTCACACCGGGTTGGTTTATTACATCATGGTCAAAACGCGATAGTGCTGTCGGCCCAAGCCCGCCGGATACCACGCAATTGCCGCCGATTCCCTGATTTATTACACCGACTTTCGTCGTCGTCGAGTTCCCGTTTAACCTCGCCGCAAAAAGATCCGGCCAACGGTTGTCGTAGTTGGGATTGCATCCTCTTCCGTCCGTAATCGAGTCTCCCAGTGCTACCACGCATCCGTAGGAATCATCGAGCAGCACATCTACCCTGCTCAAAACATACCAATGCTCTGTTTTATACCCCGACTCCATCTCGGCATCTGATACTGTATTGCCGGTTTTGATATAGTATCCGGTCCTTGAGCCCGGATGTCCTGTAACGCTTGTCGATGACACATCCGACCCGAAATAAATACTTACCGTCAGGTCAGATAGTGGCGCTACATCGAAATCTACAGCATCCGAGTAAACTTCATCTCCCGCGGCTATAGTTACCGATGGCGAGCCCCCAAAAGTCAGTGCCGTATCAGTTCCAGTATCTATTGAGCTGTTTATCGGATAGCCGCCGTTTGATAACGCTATATGGGCGGAATTAATAGTTGTCGGCCCGGCCGAATACTTATTGGAAAAGTGCACTCGTATTCTATTGCCTCCCAGCGACGCGTGCACAATCTGGCGCAGTGTGTTATTGGCTAAGTACGGCGAAGCCGGGTTGTTTTGGGATTCTACCAGCTGCTGCCCGCTCGCCCACGTGCCTATCCAAGCCTCCGCCGCCGATGCAATTTGTGAAACACTGCAAACACTCAGTATTAAAATAAAAAATAAACACGGGTAAAACTTTTTAATAGACATCTTTTTACTCCTCCTAATCTATTGGGAAAACGCTTAGGTTCACCAGTTTAGTATAAAGCCCAACCCCCTGAGCCATTATAAGAATAGCAATTATTGCTACGGTTTTTCCAATGGATAAACTTATCGAATCGGCTTTTGATTTTTTTTGATAGGGTATTTGACTCTTTATCTTTTCATCACTCCCAAAAAGGTCACCAATGCAGCATCTCACCAGCCAAGAATTGGTCTTTATAAGGACATGCTCAGCGACGGCTAACTCCTTCCTATTTACCTTATGAAGATACCATATTCATTTCGAAAAGTCAAGCCTTTTGGCCCATTTTGAGGGTTTTGGGGCGCAAAACATCCCCTCGACGTTTAAAGAAGTTTCGTCCTACCAGTTTGGTGTACAGCTCAAGTCTTCGGGGTCGTTGCACCACAGCCACTGCAAGGCAAAATCACCGAAGTCAAATAAATCAACAACGTCATCTGTCGGTGCAAAATCAGCTCCTTCACAATCACTATACTCGCTGCAATCCGTATGCAACCAGTAATCAGCTAAAGCATCAATGTCCGAATAATCCACGTAACAATCACCGGTTAGGTCTGACTCTAGAGCGTAGCCGCCAGCCTGAACATCCGCGCAGTTCTGGTACTCGGAGAGAATTGCCGCTTGGATTACAAAACCGATAATCACCTGATAATTGACGTTGTTGTGCATTGCGCTGGGTGTTTCATCAACACCTGTTGCAGATTTATAGCCGTTTGTGCCCGTAGATGAATCCATGTCATGCTCGAAAACTTCAAGAAAACCATTTTGTAATGTATAAGCACCTGTATTACCGCAGGTAGCGGCGTCAAAAACCATATCACCATCATCTGTGGAAAGGGCGTCTGTTGTAATTGGATTAGGCGTGCTGCTTGCCGAACCATTACTGTCGAAATCCCCGATAGGAGCAATCTGGTTGACGTCCTGAAGAAAAACACTTGTGTATCCAACATCATCTGGTGTTGTATTCCAGGTGGGAACAAACGTGTCGTTCGTTGCCGCTTCGATACCGGCTTTGTCCAGAATATACGCCGCAACGTATGCCCGGGAACTCGTTCCAACCACTTCATCAATAACTAGGTCCATTAACTGGCCGCCATATGTTACAGAGGTGAGGTCTATAGCGCCTGAATGTTCAGCATATGCAATAAATACAAGGGCACGGTCAGTGCCGGATTCTTTGGTATGTGTCGTGCCCATTTCCCATGAGCCGATGATTTCCACATCTTTGTTTGCTGGCCCGGTGGTTGCAGACAAAGTACTCGACCAGCCCGTCTCGTTTGGCGGAACAAAACTATCGCGTGCCTTGACCCTGAAGGAATACAGTCTATTCGGGGTAAGACCAGAAGCTACATAAGTAGGGCTTGATTGCCAGCCGCTGCTTTTGCTGCCGTAATTAGTACATTCGAAGTAGTACTGAACCGGCGGATATTCACTGTCGGTCGCAGTCGTTGCAGTCATCACAATTGTGCTCGAACCTGTTGCTACAGGAACCGATGCCCATGTCATCGGGTCAGGTGTCGGAGGCGTTATGTCCGGCGCATCGGTTGTTGCGGACTGGGTACTCGACCATCCAGTCTCATTGTGTAACGGCGCACTATCACGTGCCTTGACCCTGAAAGAATACAAAGTATTCGGTTCAAGACCTGTAGCTTCGTATATTGTGTCGCTTGTTTGCCAGCCACTGCTCTTGTTTCCATCGGATACGCATTCGAAATAATATCTCACAGGTGGTGTATTAACATCAGTGGCAGTGGTTGCGGTCATCGTGATTGATGTCATCCCCGTCGCCGCTGGTAATGCTGCCCAAGTCATCGGATCCGGTTCCGGCGGTGTTGCGTCTTCCGGGGGAGGTTCGAGATCCGTTTCGATCTCAAATAGTGCGGTTGTTTCCCCCGGTTCCAGTTCTATTGTGTATATCTCGGAGGTTTGGCCGGGAGCGGAAAGAGTTATCTCATGCGTACCGTGAAAACCTCTGAAACCCGCCACGCCATTAAAGTCGGTGGCATTAATGTCATTCGTTGTCCATTCGTCCATTAGGTCTTCATATCGTTCGCCCCTTGCTGTGAGAGTCCCCCCACTGGTTATAAGATACGCGTTCTCACGCCACATCTGGTTTTGCATGAAACCCCACATCATTATGGCCTCAACGTTAGGATGGCTGAAACATATACGAAAAAAATCCTCAATATTATCAGCCGAAATATTTTCGTCAGAGTGAGGGGCATCAAACTCGGTAACCCATATAGGCCGCCCCAGCGTCGCCAGAGGTTGAAGAACATTATTGTAATAGCTTTCCGGGTTAAATACACCTGTGTCCAAATGACCTTGAATACCAAAGCCATCTATTGGCGCTCCCAAACTAATCAGATTACTGGCGCGAGTAACATACGGCCATGAATTGTAGCCGCCGAACGAATTGCCGGAATACTCGTTCATAAACGCCCCGCAGTTAGGGTCTCTCAGTTTGGTCCGCTCGAACATATGAACCCTGCCGGCCTCGCCGAGACGGTCATAGAATGAATTGGCAAGCATTTCATTATCAATATCCCAGTTGTAGAATTTGTTTTTGTAATGATTTACAGCGCTGTCAATTCGCTCGTCAACTTCGTCCAATAGCTGGCTCGAAGTTGGGTATGTTGCATACGGCAGACTCTGTACCCAGCTCTGAACCTGGCTTACCTGTTCCCAGAAAAGACAGTGACCGCGCATCTTAATACCGTTGCTGTTGCACCAGTTGTAGATATAGTCGGCCTGAGTGTAGTTTTCATTGTCCCGAGTGGACTCGTTAGAAGGCCACTTTGTCTCGTTTTCACAAACCGCCCAATTAAAATGATTCAAAATAAAATTCCTGTAGGTACCGCTATAAACCAATGGGAAATAAGATATGCACGTGCCGAATGCGAAGTGCTGCTCAATCTGTTCCATCTGCACACCAAGGCCGGGCACTGGATACCCCTCTGAGTCAACCACGGTAATCTCCACATTCCTCTTACGTATCTGTTCGATTCTGGCATTGGCTTCGGACTCCCAATCACCGTAACATGGCGCCCAGATAAAAACTGCGATGAAAAACAGGCAGATATAAAGATGCTTAATAGGCATCATTCTCCTCCTTATGCTTACAGTAGAAATAAAACACCAAGGCTTTAATAGTTGCTAACAGTTCGGATTCTCAGGGTCATTACACCACAGCCACTGCTGTGTAAAAGTGTCAAGGTCGTCTAAGTCAACATCACCATCCGTTGGTTCAAAGTCGGCTCCTTCACAATCATCATAAAACGCACAGTCTGTTCGCAGCCAATATTGGGCGACAACTGCTAGGTCCTTCAAATTCACATAACAATCACTGTAAATATCTGAGGCAAATTTATCGCCTGCAGCTAAAGCTTCGGCACAGTTTTCAAAAGGAGAACCCGTAAGGTGAATAGTGGTAATTGACGTTCCAGGTATAGTCATTGAAGGATTGAAGGAACCGATATATGACCAATAACTTGACGACGTGCTTTGGTAAACCTCTGAGCTGTCCACCGAAAATCCGTGTAAATTAACCGTCAAGGGCAGAGCAATGCCTTCAATGTTGATTATCACAATCGTCCATTCATCATTATCAGGACTCATATAGGCGCTCATTCGCATAACGCTCGAAGGTACCCCACTCAATGATGCATCGATACGATGCCAGCCGGATTCAGTAAATGCAGAATAGTGCTTGAATGCATAATAAACAGGATTTATGGTCCAGTTTGTTTCAGTAATACTCACCAGCCCCTGACCCGAGTTGTAGGTCAGCTGCCAATACAGATATGCTGCTACACCTTCGACAACCAGAGAATTGTGCATCAAAACTGCAAGGTCCATGCAAGCTTCATAAGTAGTAACGTTGTTACCATCGGAATATTCCGTTTGAAAAATAGGTTTGTCGTTGTATGCAGAACCGAAATTGCTCATTTGGGAAATATAATTATCGGGATTCGAACCACAGCCAGCTGTACCGCCATCATAGCAGTTATATAGATGGTGAGCGTAACCATAAACGTGGGATAAGTCATCCAGCGCGTCTATATAGTTATCTGCCCGAACAAAGCCGGTAGCTCCCGCAGCTATCATCTTAGGCATTTCTTCTGTATATTCAGTACTTGATTCAAGCCTTGTATAGAGATTCTCAAAGGCCACATCATAGCCGGCAAAGCTTGAAGTTTGCGAAGGTTCAAAACGACAGGAATCCCACTCAGCATCATAATCAGGTTCATTTTGCATACTGATGTATTCGGCTACAACACCCTTAGAAGCCCATGATACAAGACTGTCCTCCCACCAGTCTGAATAGCCCCAATAAACATAAGAGCTGGGACCGCCCGCGAGAGTTGCGTCATCTCCACCATACACTTCAAGGTTGCTTTTGAGCGAGGCCCTCGGAGACCACGAGGTAATCAGTATTTTCAGTTCTCTGCCGGTTTGTGCATAACCATCTGCAACTATCTCGGCAACTCTATCCATATAAGCGTTGTCGCCATAAGGATATTGGTAGGGATTTCTTAAACGGAGTATATCAAGCCCCAAATCGCTGAAGATAACATCATATATAGTAGGGTTATAATTACCAAGTTCCTGAAGTGTTTGTCCGGTCCATACGCACGAGGCTCCGAAGCCCTCCAGTTCCTGATAAACAATACCCATATCTATATCACCGGTAGCTCCCTCTACAACAGCAGCCGTTAAAGATATTGCAACTAATAAAAGAAGGAACCGCCAAACAGCTGTATTCCTATAATTTTTCATCTTATTGCCCTTTCGAAATTTGACAATTTCGCTGTATTTAAATTGCCGGTCTCTCCCCCTCTAAACCTGCCCCATTAAATATAAACCTTAAAGACTCAACGAACATTGGGCTCCTCCAATGGCGCAAGCTTTACGCGCCTGTAGTATACCACGACGACCCCGAATTTTCAACCAAAATCTTGCTTTTTGGAGGAATTTAAGGGCCCCTTAACCACCAGACGCAAATTTCTATACAATAAAAGCGGAATATCGTTATTTCACCACCCTTATTGCGTCAGCGAGATTCAGCGTGCCTTCATATAAAGCCCTGCCGATTATCACAGCTTCAACCCCCACTTCAGCCAGCCACTTTATGTCATCCATCTCTTTTACACCTCCAGAAGCGATAATCGGAATGCGCACTGCTTCGGCCAATGCCTTTGTTCGTTCGAGATTTGGTCCTGTCATCATACCATCTTTGGTAATGTCGGTGTATATTATCGCCGCAATAGGTAGCTTCGCTGCTTTGGTTGCAAATTCCAACAAGGGCTCAGAAGCATCCTTTGTCCAGCCGTTAATAGAAATCCTATCTTCCCGCGCATCAAGGCCGAGTACAATTTTACCGCTGAATTTCTCGGCCATTTCACTAAACCACTCGAAATCGTTTACAGCTTTGGTTCCTACCACGACCCTTTCTACGCCCTTATCAAGCAGCTGCCTTATGGAAGCTTCATCACGCAACCCACCGCCAACCTCAATGTTGAGTTGACCCAGAGCTGCTATGGCTGATATTGTATCGGTATTAACAGGTCTGCCGATTTTGGCTCCGTCCAAGTCGACAATATGCACCCACTCTGCTCCGGCTGAGATGAACTCCTTCGCCTGCTCGACGGGGTCATCATTATAGGTTATCTGCCGGTCGTACTGGCCCTGTATAAGTCTGACGCATTTGCCTTCTCGCAAATCAATTGCTGGTATAATATACATTTTCAAGCCCCTGAAACCCTTCATCCCGCACCTGTTTAGGTATGAGCCTCACTTTTTGCGGGGTTGACATCAACACATTCAAAACCTATATTTAACTGCGTCAATCCAAGTATATGGAATGGCAACCGTGCATGGATTCTAAGCACGTATGCTGAACTTGTAAAGATAAAGAAGGAGAAATTATGAATCACCGGGTCAAAATTTTAGCTGCTGCTTCACTCATCGTCTTCAATTTCGTTCTAATCGTGCAAACTTCAGCAGTGGACGAACCTTCCTTGAAATCGGATAAATTGCTGGAAAAGATTGCCGTTTACGAATTCGGCCAGAGCAGGGAAAACCTTATTAAACTGGAAGATATTGTCCGTCAGTCGCACGACTCACCCGGGCTTATAAAACAGCTCCAGGCGCAATTCTTGGAATTTCTCCGCTCGGACGCCACCCCCGCAGGTAAACGGTTCATCTGCAGGCAATTGAGCATTATTGGCACCGAGGAATCCGTCCCCACACTTGCCAAGATGCTGACTGAGCCGGAAATCGCTGAAATGGCCCGATACGCACTTGAGCGAATACCCGGCGAAGCAACTGACCAGGCGCTGTGCGAAGCTCTGGATAAAACCACCGGTAAAAACAGGGTCGGTATAATCAACTCACTCAGCGACCGCCACAGCAAAGCAGCAGTGACGCCGCTAAGCAAATTACTGAGCAGCACCGACAAAGAAACCGCACACTCGGCAGCAGCAGCACTTGGCAAAATCGCAACTCCACCCGCCGCTGCTGAGCTTGGCAATGCTTTGAAGCAGGCTTCCGGTGATATGCATGCCGACTTAGCCGATGCTTACCTGACCTGCGCCTACAACCTTGCGGCCGCTGGAGATAAAAAAGCAGCAGAGAATATTTATAAAGAATTATACACCACCGCTAAACCAGTTCCAATTCGTTCCGCCGCTCTGGTAGGCATTGTTGACGTATCACCGCAGGACGCAGCTAAACTCATCATCGACGCTATCAAAGGCAATGACTCGGCGATGAAGCCGGTAGCAATCAGCCTCGTAAGAAAAATGCCAGCAGATGCAACTCATACGATAGCAGCAGAACTGCCGAACCTTTCGCCTGCGGGACAGGTGCAGCTGCTCGCCGCCCTGGCCGCCCGAAAAGACGCCAGTGTTTTGCCTCTGGTTGTCGCTGCTGCAAAAGCACCGGACCAACAAGTTCGCTTAGCAGCTCTAAACACCCTGGCGTCACTGGGAGATGCCTCGACTGTCACCTTGCTGGCTCAAACAGCGGCGGAAACTAACGGCGCTGAACAACAGGCCGCACGCGAATGTCTCTACAGTCTGAAAAGCCCCGGTGTCAATGAAACCATAGTTGAGCTGATTGCCGACGCTGATTCTAAAGTTAAAGTCGAGCTGATTCGCAGTATAGGCGAGCGTAATATGACCGGGGCGGTGCAGACTCTACTCAAAACTGCAAATGACTCTGATGGCAACGTTCGGCTGGAATCAATTAAGGTTCTAAAAGATATTGCAGAACCTTCGCTGCTGCCGACACTGGTTGATATTCTTATAAACGCCAAAACCGATATGGAGCTAAGGGAAGCCGAAAAAACCGTGGCTTCCGTGTCCCGCAAAGGCGCCGCTGAGAAAGCCGCAACTGCCGCAATCCTCGATGTGCTCGATTCCGTCACTGACATTAATGCCCGATGCGCTCTTCTGAGTATACTCGGCGGGCTTGGGGACAGCCGAGCCCTGGGTAAATTGCGGGAGAGCTTAGAAGACGATAACGCTGAAATCCGAACCGCTGCTGTTCGCGCCCTCGGTGAATGGCCGAACGCAGAACCCGCTGCAGACCTGCTTAAAATATCACAGTTATACGACGGCCAAACAATTGATGCTCTTGCGCTGCGCGGCTTTGTGCGTTTAATTACTCTTGAAAGCGACCGGCCTGCTGAAGAAACAATGAAGATGCTCAGGCAGGCGATGAGAAAGGCCAACAATAATAATGAAAGGAAAATGATACTCGCGGCCCTGGCAGAAGTAAAATCCGCCGAATCGCTGCAAATGGCCGTCGAGTTTATGGACAATATGGCGCTGCACCAGGAAGCGGCGGCGGCGGTGATAAAAATCGCCGAGTCGACAATGAAAACCGAGCCGGAAAAAACCAAAGCCGCTCTCGAAATGGCAATGACTACCACGAGAAACGAATCCTTAAAGAAGCACGCACAGGAATTGTTAGACCAGATAAAATAACAGAACAAAGCGGCTTTGGGAGCCGGCTTCGGTGAGATAAAATTGGGTTTACTCCGCTCAAGTGCCGCGGGGGCTTTTTAATTGGGTTCGTTTGGGTTTGTTTTGGGTTCGTTTTGACCAAGTGTCTAACTTGCATTTTTTGTTGTAATCCTTTCATTTCATTGATGTTATAAAAATTTGACTCTGTCCTAAATTGGGTTCGTTTTGCATAATTTGTTGTTTTTGATTGATTGGACCCCGCTCAAACGCCGCGGGGGCTTTTAAAAGCGGATGGGTAATATGAGCTTGTCAAAGATGTTTCGAGGACAGCCCACTACTGCCTCTATAATTGGATGGACCTGCGCGAATGATGCGAAAAAGGCGGTTGATTTTAGACCGCTAATGGTTGTAAATCGATGTGGTTGTAAGGGATAAAAAAATTATACAAAAAACGCTTTTTTGCTCTTAGCCCTCTGCGCAAATGATTGAGTTTTTACCTGAATTGCTGGTGCTGCCGTAGGCCGCCCACAGGGCAAGCAACCGAAGGAAACCTACAGTAAAAAAACAGTATCCGAGCAGGAGGCAGCACAAGCAGGTTTTTGAAAATAGCGGTTTTGGGGAATGCGGTTTTGAGATTGGAACGTGAAGGGAAATAGGTAAGTGGACTGTTTTTTGGATGCTTTACTAAGATGATTATAAATGGATGGCATAATGAAAGTTCTAGTTGATCATAAAGAGGGACAGTATAGGTCACAGTTGTTTGAAGAACTAGTTTATGAGCTTTTATTGGAACGTTTTCCAGAGTGGGAAGTTTCAAGAAATGTTCTTGTTCCGAAAAAGGGAAGAAAGGAGAAACTTACAAGTACGCCAGTGGATTTCGTGGCGAGGACACCAGCGGGTGATTACATACTCATTGAGGCAAAAGCCCCTTATACAGGCTCTCCGTCTTACGGGATAAACAGAACACTGCGAAGGTTGAAGTCTGTCTTCGATCGGATGCCACAACGTCAAGATATACGGAAGGTCATATTGACGCTCGCTTCGGAATTACCTACAAATTCGGAAAAGGAATTGTTGAAAGCAAAAGAGTACTTTGCGGAACGGGAGGTAGAATTTGAACTGTTGGATTCGAAGGAGATAAAGAGGCTTCTTCGGCGACATCTGAATTTAAAGCTGAGTTCATTCGCTACGCGGGGTCTTGAACTAGCATTGGGAAGAAAGAGAACAGAGAGGGAACGGAAAACAGGAAAGAGGAAACTTACGGTAAAAGATAAGAAACGAGCCGAGTCAGAAAAGCAAATCAGAGAGAAGGTAGTTTCGATTGAAGAACTGAGAAGTGATGAGTACAAAAACGCAATTGTTGTGTGTGCTGATTTTTGTAGCTATTCGAGGTTCGTTAGTGCATCATTCTCGGATAAAGAACTAGTGATTTCTATTATGAGTAGATTCTACCGCGAAGTTAGAAGAATAATTGAAGAGTACGGCGGAATAGTAGATAAGTTTATGGGGGATGGTGTTTTGTTCTATTGGCTCAGCAGGGAGCAGCTTAAAGACTTGGCTAAAATTATAGATTGCTGCATAAGCCAGTTGATAGGAATATCAATGAACTTAGCTGGAGAGTGGCAAGACCATCTCGATGTGTTCGTTAAGACTAAGGGTATGAGATGTGGCGGGGCAATCGGAGATGTGCTTTTAATCACAGAAAAATATAAGAGCACATCCGGCTATCACGCAATTGGTGACTGTATAAATCTCGCTTCCAGATTGGTGTCGAAAACTTCACCAAATTCTTTTCTTATATCCAACAGGCTCAAAACCAAGGTTTTTGGAGAAGACGGTGATTTTGAGGAGATTACTCCTTTCACGGCGAAAAATATTGGGTTAGTAAAAGCGTGGAAGAAGCGGTACTAGAGGAGATAATGCGGAGAAGGGGTGAGGAAGGCGAATAAAGAAGGGAGAAGTAAATGGGTGAAGCGGATAAAAAGGAGCGGAGGTTCAGTCAGGAGCAGTATGATATGCTCAAACGCTGTTCGGAAAAGAAAGATATGACGGAGTGGAATAGGTGGCGAGCCGAGAGTAAGGAAGAAGTGTTGCTTGAGAAAGCTCATTTTCGCGGAGATTATCTAGAAGGTGCTAATCTCTTTCGAGCAAATATGAAAGATGCGTGCTTGTATGAGGCAAATTTGAAAAGAGCAGATCTAAGACTTGCTTGTTTGGAGGGCGCAGACCTATTTGGAACATGCTTGGAGAATGCAAAGCTCTTGCACTGTGATGCTGCCGGTGCTAGCTTTAGTAACGCTAGTTTGAGAGGTGTAGTAGCAACGAGCGCAGATTTTCGGAATGCTTGCTTTGCTAGCTCAAATCTTGAAAGGGCAGACTTCAGCTACGCCGACCTCAGAGGCACAACTTTTGACGAAAGCTGTTTAAGGAGTGCGAACTTCCAAAGGTCAATAGCAGATGGAAAGACATCCTTTTGGGGGCCGCGAGAGATTAACCGGTACTCGAGAGGTGGTACTTATACCGATTTTGAGGGAGTAGCACTAGGAAACATACAGGTAGATCCGGGAACGAAGCAACTATTGGAGTACAACATCAGACGTAAGAACTGGGATGGTTGGTATTGGGACAAACGCTATCAGTATTGGGCGATAAGACTATTTTGGGGAATATCCGACTACGGCCAGAATGCATTCCGAATTATGCGAATCTTTTTTTCTTTGGCGATATTGTTTGCGATACTCTATTACGCGTTTGGTGCTATTGATTATTACATTCTTGACATAAAAGACCATCCGGGGATTGTTACTAATCTTTTTGTTGATCACCAAGAGCCAGTAGAATGGTGGTTAGTACCGTTGCGGGCAATTTACTTTTCTGTTGTTACAATGACAACACTTGGTTTCGGGGATATGTATGCTAATTCACAAAACTACTGGTGGAGTTGGTTAGGTCATCTGGTTCTTATATTACAGGTGATTTTGGGATATGTTCTTTTGGGCGCATTGATTACCAGATTCGCAGTTTTATTTACAGCGGGCGGGCCAACAGGAAAATTCACAAAGAAGTAATTAATTGTTAAGCCAAAGGGGTGAAACAGTCTGTCAGAGGTAAAAATCGCCCGGTTCATTGGCATTGGAGCTTGCAAGAGGTAATAAAGATAAAGCAATCCTCGCGCCTACACCCCCGCCCGAAGGACGGGGCTAAATACAATTCGGGTTTTCAAGGTTGGGGAAATGAAGGGAAGTTGAAGTTCAAAGAGGTGAGGTTCATTTACTGTGTATTATTGAGTAAGATTCAAAGAGGATATTTATCTTTATTTTTCATTGCGCTATGAGAGGGCACAGTAGCAAAATAAATAACCTGCTAAACACTTTTATCCATCCCACTGGACAAATATACAATACATACGGTATTATTCGGTTATGGGATTGTTCGGCATTGATATCGAAGCGGGTCTGGAAGTTGCTGAAAGGGTCAACGCGAAGTATAAGCCGGTGTTTGATAAATTTCCTCCGGCACAGCGAGCGGCTTTGGCGAGGTATTTTTTACCGCACAAGTCAAACAAGCCGATAATTGGTGTTACAAGGCCCGGTGTTGTTAAATGGTATTGTCCATTTGCCGACCAGAAGGAATTTCCGAGCGGGCACCGCTATTGTATCAATGTTTATGCCGGGTGCAGTCACGGGTGCAAGTATTGTTACGCGCAGGGTTACGAGCCGAACCAAGCCGTTTGCAAAAACAACTTTAAAAAGAAACTGCTTAAGGACCTTGCCGATATCGAAGAGTTTAATCTGCCGCCCGCCCCGGTACATTTGTCCAACAGCACTGATGCGTTTCAACCCTTAGAGCTCCGGCAAAAATTTGCGCTGTATACTCTGCAGCAATTGCGGCAATACCGCCGATACTTTACGAGCGTTACTATCCTGACAAAGAATCCTGCGGCACTTGCAGAACCTGAATATCTGGATGCACTGAAGGGACTATTGTCACTGCCGGCAGGTCACCCGCGAAAAGACCTGTTTAGTGACAAGGCAATTCCAGCCCTGCGTGTAGAAGTGTCGCTTGCTTTTTGGGATGAGGGTGCTGCAGAGTTTTATGACCCCGGTGCACCGTCTGCTGCACAGAGGATTGCTGCGATAAAGAGACTTCGGCAAAGCGATATACCTATTGTGCTGCGTATAGACCCACTGCTGCCGCGTAATCCGTTGCCGGGCGGTAAACTCTTGACTGATTTTAAACTGCCGGACGCACAAAGCCCGGCGGCCATTGAGAAACTTGTAAAGTTTGCTGCGGAAAACGACGTGTTACACATAGTTTATTCTGTCGCAAAAATTGTAGCACCAAGATATAAACCAATTACCGAGACGATACAGCGGCTCAAACAGGTTTATGAGTATATCGCCGAGCCTGATAAACTCATTTTCCGGGGTGGTGCCTGGTGGCTGCCGTATCATACCGCCCAAAAACATATTGTTAGGCCGTTCCTCGAAATCTGCGACAGTTATGAGATGAAAGCATTCTTATGCAAACAGAACCTGCTCTCAACGCCATAACATTTCTGGTCTGGGAAAATTACTGTTCTGAAATAATCGTAAGAATATTCATTGCAGGAATTAGTACTGTCATAAACTTTTTGACGCAGGTTAAGTTTATTCACAGAAGTATTCAGCAGATATCCGACGCAACGAGCAAAGCTCTCTCTGAATTTATCTTGAAGATTAAGAACGAACCCTGTTGGTTTGCAAAGTTCTGTGAGTATTTTAAGCTGTTGGCAGATGTTTTTATAAGAACAATCTTCCTTTACGAGGTCAAGCACATACGGCAAACAGCATATATCATATGGGGCAAGCATCCTTGATATTCTGCGCAGTTGGACCATGCTGTCTGGAAATGGTGCATGCGATGTCAAAATTCTTAACCCCCTAATACCGGATAAACGTTTTGCATAAGTCTCCAGCATTTTCTTTCCGGCGGCCAAAGCTTCGATAGAGATGTCATTTAAGATTATATTAACATAGACGCTTTTATTGAGCTCGCCACACATATTTGACGCGATATTGAGAATTGCTATGCTGGCCACAGCAGGGCCACAACCTATGTCAGCCATAGTAATATTTCTACGTTGTACCGCAGAGATAAGTCTTTCAAAGGTATCTTGCTGCAAGAGGGCGTTTTGAATTTGAAAAAAGTGCCTTGCGAAAAGCCTATCGAGAAAACCACGCAAGCTTGCTTTGTCTTCGGGATATTTATATTCGGATTCTGATGAGTTATCAGGATCCGGCAGAGAGCTAATTTGTTGCTTTAGTATTTTTTCAAATTTGCCATCGAGAACCCAAGTGTTGTCAGGTGCAATTTCTTCTCTTATTTCAGTTAATGTCAGGTATGTCATTCACAACCTCATCTAAACAGTATGGTCAAATAGTTACTTCCTTCGTAATTGGACAAACCTGCGCGAATGATGCGAAAATCTTGGGATTTTTCGAGGGCAGAAAATTTGTAACTGCTTATGCTAAAAGGGATAAAAAATTTTTGAAAAATCTTGCAAATTTGCAAAAACTACCAACAGATTTGATTGACTGCCTTTATGCGAAGTGCTACCAGAGGTCGTGAGGAGGATTGTTAATACTATATACATACTCAAACATTATGTATAAACATAGATACCTATACCCACCGTATCAACCACCCCACATACTTCCAAATACCTACCATAAGTATTATATTTACTACCGGACATTATAGTATTAATAGAGGTATTATCTAACCTATTAACCCACAATATGTTACGTTCACCCCTATGTGAATACCTATATCAATTCACACCTTTTTCCTCTCATGCCACCTTACAAACCTATCTATAATCCCTTCAGGTATTGCTCTAGGACAATCCGCAGGCAACCCTAATTCCGCCTTCAAACGATTAACAAGCTTTGCTTGACTTAGTTCATATATCTGTGCTTCAAAAATCATAACATACCCTCCTTTGTCTATTATCATCTTGTTATATGTCTTCGGTGACCCTCTCATTATAAATAGAGGCCTAAGCCCTAAGCATTCACACATCTCGAGCTTGGTCTCTAACTCATCCTTCTGGATATATCCAAGGGTGTTCTTTATTTCACAACCATACGCCACTCCATCTTTCTCAAATACGAAATCCAAGTCATGCCCAGTCTTCCCCCAACTTATCCCACCGTAGGATCTTATTTTCTTTCCCTTGGGCAAGAATCCTTTCAACGCCAACCCATTACAGAACAGGTCTTCTGCCCTATGACCACAACTCCTAGTCACTACCTCATCAGAATATTCCTCGATTAACTTCTCTATCTTCCGAATTTTTCTCATTGGATACCTATTCGACTTATGTATGAAGTATCTTGTGGAGGTTCCTGTTTTCCTCTTTACCGATATATCCCTTAGATACCCTATCTTCTCCAAGCCAATCATAGCATTGTATGTTATCCAGTGGAAATATTCTTTCTCAAACCTTATCTGCATTTGCCTCACATAATATACACTCTGCCTATCCTTGTCATATATCTCCCTAATCCTCTTCTGTACCTCGATAAAATAGCTGTCTGGCTTATATCCTTCATAATCCTCTGGCGTGTCAACAAAGTCATAATAGTAATCTTCCATTTCCATAATCTCTTACCTAATTTATCCATGAATCAATTAAGCTTACTATTTTGCGTGAGTCAAAACAATAACATGCACCCCGCTTTGTTAAGAATTTAGTATTACGAAAAAGAGATGTCAATAACTAAGTTTAGCAAAATTGGAATGCTCAATATTACAACTTACGCATTGCGCAGTGCTGCCGGAGGCCGCAACGAGGAAACATACAGTAATAAAACAGTATCCGAGCAGAAGGCAGCACAAGCAAATCAATCATATTTTAACGGCAACAGATATACTCTCTCGTCCCGATTTATCGGGACTGGCGAGGCACCGGCCTGGGCCGGTTGGTTCGCTTAGAAAAGAAAAAAAGCATTCCTTGCGTGAGAATAAGTAATAAGGAAGCCGCAATAAGAAAATAGGTCCCCTGTACTTGGCCAATGAAGAATTTCTCGGGGATCTTCGCTACGCTACGAAAGGCAGCAACAGCAAAATGATAACTGGACCCCAGATTAAGACATTCTGGGGTCTCCGCTTTGCTTCGAGAGGCAGGAAAAGTGATTTTGATTGAAAATAACGAAAACTTGCCACAGTAAAGGGCTTCTGGTAAGCTTATGCGCGATGGACAGTCTCAAATCAAAGGATGGAATTGACCGCCGCAGTTTTCTTCGTTCGACGGCGGCAGTGGGGGCGGGACTAATATTTTCACAGGTAGCTTCGGCGCAGACTGCCAGTACTAAAAAGGCCGATGATATAAATGTTGCGCTGCTCGGGGCGGGCGCGCAGGGGCAGGCGCTTGTGGATGCCTGTATGAAAATACCCGGTGTGCGTTTCAAGGCGGTCTGCGATATCTGGGCGGAATACAATCTGAAAAAGGTCTCCCGGCGTTTGAAGGCCTATCGCCACGAGAACAATGCATATCTGGACTACCGGGAGATGTTAAGCGCCGAGAAAGACCTCGACGCTGTTCTGGTTGCCACGCCGGATTTTAGGCACGCTGAGCATACCGTCGCCTGCCTGAAGGCCGGTCTGCACGTATATTGCGAGAAGGAGATGTCCAATACTCTCGAAGGGGCACGCCAAATCGTTCAGGCGGCGAAGCAAAGCGACAAGCTCGTGCAGATTGGACATCAGCGCCGCAGCAATCCGCGTTATCTGCACTGTTATGATAAACTTTTGAAAGGGGCAGGGATTTTAGGCAGAACCACAGCCGTCAACGGCCAATGGAACCGGTCGGCGCAGCCGGACTTTGGCTGGCCGCAGAAATACCCTATCGAGCAGGCCGTTCTCGAAAAGTACGGTTTCGATTCTATGCACCAGTTCCGAAACTGGCGCTGGTATAAGGGCTTCGGCGCCGGGCCAATCGCGGACCTCGGGTCGCACCAGATAGATATTTACAACTGGTTTCTCGAAGCAAGGCCGAAATCGGTTATGGCCGCAGGGGGGACCGATTATTACGAGAGGCAAAACCATCAGTGGTATGATAATATTATGGCCGTTTATGAGTACCAAATACCGTCGGGAACCATCAGGGCTTTTTACCAAACGATTTACTCCAACAGCAGCCAGGGGTATTATGAAAGCTTTTTGGGAGACGAGGCAACGATGTTAATATCGGAATCCGCGAGCAGAGGGGCCGTTTACCGGGAGCCGTCGGCGCCGCCGTGGGACAAATGGGTGAAGCTCGGTTATATTCTCGAACCAGCGAAGAAAGAAGAGCCGGCCGAGGAAAAACCAAAGACGGGGGCGGTCGTTGATGTTCGGGAAACTTTGGCACCGCCGGCATACGAACTGCCGGTGAAGATGGACAAGCTGTATCATCAGCCGCACCTGGAAAATTTCTTCGACGCCATACGCGGCAAAGCGAAGCTGAGCTGCCCGGCGGAAATCGGATATGAAACGGCCGTTACAGTACTGAAAGTCAATGAGGCGGTGGAGGCCGCCCGGAAACTTGACTTCGGGCCGGAAGAATTCAAGGTATAATAAGGGATTGAGGAAACGTTGATAAAGGGATTGCTATACACAGCGATTTTGTTTTGCGCGACATCTGTTTTTGCCGCTACAGACGTCAACTCCAGTTTCGAAGGCGACCAAAGTGACGGAAGCAGGGCGGTCTCGGTCCATCTTATTGAGCTGCTTGACGAGGAAGGGGATAAAATTACTCCCGAGGTCGAGCCGCTACTGCCGTTTTCAACGCGCCAAACGTGCGGTGCGTGTCACGATTACGAGAAAATCAGTCACGGGTGGCACTTTAATGCGGCTGAGCCGAATGCGGCGCCCGGCAGGGGCGGTCAGCCGTGGATATTCACCGATGCCAGTATTGCTACGCAGATTCCTCTTTCGTATCGCAAGTGGCCCGGGGCGTACAGTCCTGAAGCGCTGGGGCTGACGGGGCGGGAATTTATTCAGCTTTTCGGCAGGCAGATGCCCGGCGGCGGAACAGGTGAAACGGACAGTAATAATCCCGATGAGATTATGCGGGGATTCATATCAGGCAAGTTGGAGATTAACTGCCTTGCGTGCCACGATGCCGACCCGGCCCACAACCAGGCCGAGTATGGCGACCAGATAGCCCGTCAGAATTTTCGCTGGGCGGCAGCTGCGACGTGCGGCTTCGCGTCTGTCGGCGGTTTGGCGCGGGATATGCCGAACAACTATGACCCTTTTATGCCGCAGCCGTTAAATGACCCCAAGCTGATTGCACCTGCCGTGGCGTATCGTAAAGATGCATTCGATGATAAAAATCAGGTGTTTTTCGACATTGTCAGGAAAATGCCCGCTGAACGCTGCTATTTCTGCCATTCCAACTATGATACAGGCAAAAGCAGCCCGGAAAAATGGGCAACAGATGAAGATGTGCACCTCGCAGCAGGGCTGAGCTGTGTAGATTGCCACCGTAACGGGCTCGAACATAATATTACGCGGGGCTACGAAGGCGAGGCGTCGGTATCGACAAATCCGCTGGCGGCCGCTTTGTCGTGCGAAAGCTGTCATAATGACGGCCGATTGGGAGCACCCGTGCCAGAGCATTCGGGGATTCCTCCGACGCACTTCGATAAGCTTAGCTGTACTGCCTGTCACAGCGGGGCGGTGCCTGAACAAAAGACGCTGCGCACCAAGACATCGCGAGCGCATGGGCTCGGTACTTATAACATCAATAAGTCGGGAGATATCTTGCCGCATATTATATATCCTGTTTTTGCCAAACAGGAGGACGGGAAGATTGCACCCTGTAAACTGATTTGGCCCGCTTTTTGGGGCAGCTTGAAAGACCAAAAGGTCACACCAATTCCAATTGAAGCAGTGAAGCCGGTCGTCAGCAAAATCATAGAGGCCGAAAAGCTACCGGGTTCCGGAGACTGGCCGACGCTGACCGACGAGCAGATAGGGAAGGCCCTCGGATTGCTGAAGGTAACTAAAGGTAATGCTGTTTATATCAGCGGCGGTAAGTTGTATAAAATCGACGATAAAGGCAAGCTCTCTGCAACCGAGCACAGTGCTGCTCGGCCGTATTTGTGGCCTATTGCACACGACGTCAGGCCGGCAGCACAATCGCTGGGCGCCAGCCGATGCGAGGAGTGTCATTCGACAAATGCTCCATTCTTTTTTGCGGATGTCGAAATTGATACGCCTATAGCTGCCGAAAAAGGTGCCGCTAAAAAGATGATTGAATTCCAGGGTTTTAACCCTGTTTATACGAAATTGTTTGCTTTCTCTTTTATATTTCGTCCGTACTTTAAGGTCATAGCGATCTGCTCATCTGTGATTTTAGCTGCGGTTCTGCTGCTGTATGCGTTTAAGGCATTGGCTTTTGTCATCAGGCTACTGACGGAGAAAAGTTAGGATATAGGGTTCGGGACATTAAATGATATGTTTCGTATGATTTCGATAATCGGTTTCGCGGCTGTATTTTTGGGTATCGGTTTGTGCTGCGCGGTATTTCCCTGCTACAAAGAATGCAGGTGGACGCCTTCTGCGATTTTAAAGAGGGCTACTTATTTATTCAAAATGAAGAAATCAAGTCCGGTGAGCACCGCTCGCAAACTCATATATCTATTGGCATTACTCTGCCTATTTATGCTGGTGATTACGGGTTTCTATCCGGCGCTGGTTCTTCAAGAATCCATTCACGGCTATTGGCTGATATTGCATACTATTTTCGCGCCGGTTTTCGCGGTGTGTCTGGCAGGTTTGGTTGTAATGTGGGTAGAGAACTGTCGCCTTAATAAAAACGACCGGCCGCGGCTGCAGAAAATATGCTTCTGGCTGATTGTCATTTTGTCTCTGCCGATGGTTTTGTCGATTGTTCTGAGTATGTTCACTTTATTCGGGACAGAGGGACAGGAATTTCTTTTACAACTGCATCGCTACTGCGCACTGCTGCTGGTGTTGACCGCAATTGTGCATACTTACCTGATAATCCGCACCCAAATGAAGCAGCAGTCATAAATTTTCGCAAAACAGGTTTTTGAGGTTAAAAGGAAATGATTAAAAAAGATTTGAATCCGGTTACGAAGGTTTATGCGCTGATGTTGCTGGTGATTGTGCTGCTGGCCGTTGTCTCCTGCAAAAAATCTCCTGAGAAAAGTACACCCAGCCGTTCACAACAACAACCCGCCGACAGCAATGAGGGGCGGAAAGGCAAAGCAGAGGCAACTGCTCCTGAACTGGTGCCGATTAATATCGTACTTCCCAGACCGATGTTTGTAGGCACGCCGCAGAATGTCCAGGTGTCAAATCTTGAAGAACCGCTGAGCGCACCGCGTCCACCGTTTCTGGCCCCGACGGGAACAAAAAATGTCGCTTTCGGCAAGCAGGTGGTCAGCAGCGATGAAGAGCCGATTATCGGCGAAATCGAAATGGTAACCGATGGGGACAAGGAAGCGGCCGACGGCAGCTATGTCGAATTAAGCCCTTTTCTGCAAAACGTTACTATCGACCTTGGAGCCAAGTATGACATATATGCTATTTTGCTCTGGCACTATCATAAAGAAGCAAGGGTTTATTTTGATGTCGTAGTACAGGTCGCCGATGACACTGATTTTGTTACGAACGTTAAAACCATCTTCAACAACGATATTGACAATTCTTCCGGTTTAGGGTCAGGCTCTGATATGCATTACATCGAAACCGCCGAAGGTAAACTTATCGATGCCAAGGGCGTTCAAGCCCGCTACGTTCGTCTATACAGCAAAGGCAACAGCAGCAACGAATTAAATCACTATATAGAAGTGGAAGTTTTCGGCAAACCCGCAAAATGAATTGGCCGAAAAAATACTACATTTTCATTCTGGTCGCTGTGATTGCCGCTGCTGCTCTGCGCGTTCCGGGACTTCGGCTACGTCCAATGCACGGCGATGAAGCCGTTCATGCCGTTAAATTCGGTGAACTGCTGGAAAAGAATTTTTACCGATACAATCCCGACGAGTACCACGGCCCGACGCTGAACTATTTTACCTTAATCTCCGCCCGGCTCAGCGGGATTCATAAATTCAAGGACCTTAATGAATTTACCCTCCGCATTGTGCCGGTCTTTTTCAGCCTGCTGCTGGTACTGATGCCTTTACTGTTACTCGACGGTCTCGGCCGTTTGGCAACAGTTATAGCTGTAGTAATGACTGCTACCTCGCCAGCATTTGTTTTCTACAGTCGCTATTATATCCACGAAACACTTCTCGTTTGTTTTACATTCGGCGTAATCGCCTGCGGCTGGCGCTATATGCAGAGTAAAAACATCGTATGGGCTTTATTAACAGGGATATTCTTAGGATTGATGCATGCAACCAAGGAAACATTTATCATCGCTTTTGCATCAATGCTGCTGGCTCTCCTGTTAACGCTCCTGATGCGGCATCAACAGGTGAGTACTTCAGACACCCACGGAAAAATAAAGCCCCTACATATTATTCTAACAATAGCAACTGCTGTGGTTGTTTCAGTTTCGTTTTATTCATCGTTCTTTACCAATCCGGATGGAATCTGGGATTCGGTTCTTGCTTATACCAATTATTTCAACCGGGCCGGTCAGAATGATTTGCATTTCCATTGCTGGTATTACTACCTCGATATACTCACATGGGTGGAAGGTTTCGAAAAGCCCTCGTGGAATGAGGACCTTATTGTCGTCGCAGCTGCATTCGGCTTCGTTGTTATGATGGTTAAGAGATACAGAGCACCATTTAATCTTCCTCTTCTTCGTTTCATCGCTTTTTATACTCTCATAATGACCGCAGCATATTCTGCAATTCCTTATAAGACGCCATGGTGTCTGCTCGGATTTCTGCACGGTATGATTTTGCTGGCCGCCGTTGGGATCGCGGTTTTAATAAAGATGTTCCAATGCCGGTGGGAAAAGCTGGTCGTTAGTTTTGTTTTAGTGTTTTTCGGTTTACTACTGCCTGCTGCACAGGCGTACTTTCTCAATTATAAATATTACACTGCACCATCCAATCCGTATGTTTATGCCCATCCGACCAAGGATGTTTTTGATATAACCCAACGTATTGAGGAAGTTGCCCGTACCAACCCCGACGGCCACAATATCTATATCCAGGTAATCTGCCCCGCCGGTGATTATTGGCCACTTCCATGGTACCTTCGTTCTTTTTCCAATGTAGGCTGGTGGAACAATGTTGACGAGAACGTACCGGCCGCTCCGCTCATCATTGCATCTCCGGAGGTGGTGCCGGCCCTTAGGAAGAAATTGTACGAGCTGCCCCTGCCGGGGGAGAGAACTCTCTATGTGCCTCTTTTTGATTCGCAAGTCGAGTTGCGACCAGGTGTTAAATTACAGGGGTTCGTGACCAAAGACATCCGGGACCGGCTGCTTCAATCACAATCAACAGGAGCAAAATGACCCAACTACAACCTGATATTTCCTTTGTCAGCAGCAGCTGGGATTCGATTCCAGATGCATACTGCTTTTCCCACAATTCGATGGCAACCGTCTTCGAGGTTATTATCATCCATAAAGATACTCAGTACGCTCAGCAGGCGGCCCAAGCAGCTTTCGATGAGCTTGACAGACTCGAACAGCAGCTTAGCCGATTCATCGAAAACAGTGACATTTCCCGCCTCAACAACCTCCCTGCCAACCAGCCGTTGCAGCTCGGACTGGAAGCTTTTGAGTGTATTCAGCTTTCCGCTTCTTTGTACGAGCAGACCAGTGGGGCCTTTGATGTAACTGTTGGGTCTCTGATGGATTGCTGGCTCAGTGAAGAGAAAACACTGCTCACGCCTTCCAAGGAGCAATTGGATGAAGCCAGCCGGTGCACCGGTTTACCCCTGGTAAAACTGGACGAAATCGAGCATACAATCGAGCTTTTAACCAGCCCAGTGAAAATTGACCTCGGCGGAATCGGAAAGGGCTACGCAATCGACCAGATGGCCAAGCTGCTGGATGACTGGAGTATCGACACAGCTTTGATTAACGGCGGCTGCAGTTCGGTTCTGGCCATCGGCAAACCAGTTAAGACAAAGGGATGGCACATCACATTAAGTAACCCTGTTAATAACAAGCAGACCTTAACTAACTTCTATCTTCAGAACCAAGCCGTCAGCGGCTCAGGTTTACTAAAAGGTCTGCATATCATAGACCCCCATACCAGCCAACCTGCTAATGACAAAAAAGCCGCATGGGCCTGTGCGCCTGCCGCTACAACCACCGATGCCCTCTCAACCTCTTTTATGATTATGTCCCCCGAACTAATCAGGAAATACTGCCTGGACCATCCAGATACTCTCGCTATGGTTGTAACCGAAGAACGAAACAGTAAGGCGCAAAAAGTTTTACGGTACGGCCTTTGGGAATAGAATCACCAACCCAAAAATAAACATGTCGTATTATTCGAAAGCTTGCAATTTCTGTCTTTTAAGTGTATAGGTTATGATATTGTTTATGGAGAGGTGTCGGAGTGGCTGATCGAGCCGGTTTCGAAAACCGGTGTGCCCTTTGGGTACCGCGGGTTCGAATCCCGCCCTCTCCGTTTCTGTAAACACTCGGATTGGAGTTTTTGAAACGGCATTTTCATCATTCAAAAGTTAAACTGTTCCTCATAAGAGGCAATTTGAATTTCGCTTATCAGCATATAATAAAGGCCGATAAAACCCGCTACGGCCACCACATAATCGTTGTTGACCAGAAAAATTCACGACCGATATCTTTAAAAGAAGAAGCGGTTCATTTTCGCCGATGTTCTAACTGTAATTACGTATTCTCATGAGCAGCTTTAAGCAATTTATGACAGGCAATCGTTAAACAAAAGGCATCGATAAAAATAGTTTGTGGTGGAATTAGTTAAATGCATAATATAATTGCCTTACACAAACGGATTATGCGAGCGCTATGGTGTTTAGCAAAAATCGCTGAACAAGGGGGAGAAGGAATCATTGCACTCGACCTCGATGGGACCATTCGGTTCGTGAACGCAACGTGGGCCACCATGCACGGGTATGATACAAGGCACGAACTTATTGGTAAACATATCAGCATCTTCCACACTCAAAGTCAGATGGAAAACGACGTGACTCCTTTCATCGAGGAGGCGAAACTTAGAGGCCAGCTTATGGGGCCGGCCGAACATATACGAAAAGACGGAAGCTCATTTTCCACAAAGATGAAAATGATTGTAATCAGGGATGAGAGCGGCAGAAGTATAGGGCTTATCGGTTTTATTACGGATATCACCGAACACGAACAAGCTGAGATACAACTTAAACAACAATCCGCCGGATTAACAACAGCAAACGAAAAGCTACAACAAATCAATCCGGGTGAGCAGACTGAAATTAAATGGAAGGAACAGCACAATAAACTTGAACAATGCATCGAAGAGGAAACCATTGAACTGATAACAGCAAATGAAACACTACAGCAGCAAATCAACCAGCTTGAGCAGGCCGAGGTCAGATGGCGTGAACAACACAGCCAACTCGAGAAACAAGTCGAAGAGAAGACCAACGAACTAACAGCAACAAATGAAAAACTGCAGCACGAAATTGCCGAGCGAAATCAGAGAGAAGAACAATTACAACAGGACCGCAACCAGCTTAAGGAGAGGAACACTGAACTGACGGCAACTAATGAAAAGCTGCAGCAGCAAATCAACCAGCTTGAGCAGGCCGAGGTCAGATGGCGTGAACAACACAGCCAACTCGAGAAACAAGTCGAAGAGAAGACCAACGAACTAACAGCAACAAATGAAAAACTGCAGCACGAAATTGCCGAGCGAAATCAGAGAGAAGAACAATTACAACAGGACCGCAACCAGCTTAAGGAGAGGAACACTGAACTGACGGCAACTAATGAAAAGCTGCAGCAGCAAATCAACCACCTTAAGCTACCCGAAGAAGCACCATCAGGATACATTTTTGATGCAGAAGAAACAAAAATGAGAACCAAGCTGCCGTTCAATCCTCAAGAACTTGAAGTCCTAAGTAAGCTGGCTAAACGTCTGATGTAGGACGGAGTAAACGTAAACAAACAGGTAGTATATAAGAAAATAAATATTATCCGGCCTTTAAGCCCCCGCTGAAATCATCTAGCAATTATAAATTTCAACAAAATTCGGACGTTGCAATACACCGTTCCTAAAAGTCTCTTTGAAAATCACTAACCGGCCTCTAAATCATAATATTTCTCGCCTTCGATACGCGTTCTGAGAACCCTAATGCTCTAAAAATTCAGATATTCTACGTCCCAGAACATTGCGGAAAAATCTCGAAATATTGTCAAAAAACAGCTTTTGAAATAAAACCACCTTCCCAATATGCCGACAATCCATTACGACCAAATATTTAAAAACCAGGCCACAGGCATATATATAGGAAAGAGGTAAAAATCACAGTTTTTGCGCCTGCATAATTAAAGCAAAAGGTTCGAAATGCGAATAGGTCAAAAATTAGTTTTAGGTTTTATAGGGATTACGTCGCTGGTGGCAATCATCGGCGCAATCGCCATAAAATACAACACCGATATCATATTTGACGTTGACCAGGTACTATTAGTCAATTCCAACCAAACAAAAGCAGCAACGGAAATTACCTACCATATTCAAAAAATTCGAACAAATATTAATAAGCTCTTATTCGAAAAAACCAATGGGGAGTCGGAACAAAGGAAGTATGCAATAAAAGCAATTAGAGACAGTATCGCTAAACTACAACAATCCACTTTAATGTGGGAAAACGCCATCAAACTTAAAATCAGGCCTTCCGGAGAAAAGGAAACAGAAAAAGAACTGGAAGCATTCGAGATACTTAAAACAAAAATAACTTGTTTCATATCTCTGGTTAATGAAACGGTTGCACTTCAGGAAAAACAAGATTTGAAAGCGGCAAAGTCATTTTATGAGAACAATGTGGAACTGCCGTTGGTGGAAACCCAAAAAACTGTGGAGTCCCTAGAAAAAAGTATAAAAGAAAAGACTATTATCAATATAGAAGAGATTAGAAAAGCAATAAACAACGGCACTGTAATTATTATTATCCTAACCATCACCAGTCTTACGGTGATAATCTTCGTTCGTCATTTTATCTGGCGTACTATTTCAAAACCAATCGCAAAACTCAAGGATGCAGCAGATAAAATAGGAAAGGGTGCATTAGAAACCAAAATACAGATTAACTCGCATGACGAAATAGGCACCCTCGCCAAATCCCTCAATAATATGATCTATAAATTAAAAAAAACCCAAACAAACCTTAAAGAAAAGGCGGGGGAACACAGTGATGAATTATCAACCATCAACGCAAATCCTCAAGATGGGGATTCATCGGTCCAAGAAAAATTGCAGCAGCATATTAAGCAACTCAATTGTTTTTATGGACTGTCTAAACTAATCGAACAGCCGGGGATTTCTCTGGAAGAAATATTTCAGGGAACCGTTCCGTTGATTCGCAACGCATTTCAGCATCCTAATGACACCTGCGTAAGAATCACTTTTGAAGGAGTAAATTATAAAACAGATAATTTCAGAAAAAGTGAACTGAGTCAATATGCCAAGCTCAAAGTATATGGAGGAGAAGTTGGAGCTGTTGAGGTTTACTATCTCGGAGAAAACACAGAAAACGGCAAAAGCCCCTTCCTTAAGGAAGAGCATGATTTATTAGACGCAATCGCTGAACATCTGGGCAGAATCGCAGCACGCCGACAGACAGGAGAGAAACTGGAATTACTTCGAAATCTAATCGACAGGTCAAACGACTGTATCTTTATTATGGAACCCAAATGGGGTCGTTTCTTGGATACAAACGACAGAGCATGTTCCAGTCTCGGATATAGCCGGGAAGAATTACTAAAAATGGCCTTCAAAAACATTGAACAGACTGTACCTGATGATTCCTCCTGGAATAAGAAGACGGACGAACTCAAATTCAAGGAAGATTTAATCATACAAGGTCAGCACAAACGCAAAGATGGAACGACTTTCTTCACAGAAACAAGTCTGAAGCTCGTAAGCCAAAAAAAAGAAAACTTCATAATAGCAATTGCACGCAACGTCACCGAACGCAAGCAGGCAGAGCAAAGACAAGCACAGCTTATACACGAATTGGAAGCCACCAATCAGGAGGTGAAAAACATTAATCAGGAATTAAATGATTTTGCCCACATAGTCTCACATGACTTGAAGGCCCCTTTGCGTGGAATTAATACTATCGTCAAGTGGATATCAACTGACTATGCCGACAAGCTCGATGAAAACGGCAAAAAGCAAATAAATTCGCTCTCAAAGCGGGCTTTGCAAATGCACAACCTCATCAACGGCGTCTTACAGTATTCGAGAGTCGGACGTAGTGAAGAGAAAAAGGTCATAGCAAATCTGAATGAACTTGTCGCAGAAGCTATCGATATGGTTTCTCCACCTGAAAATGTCTCTATTACAATCGAAAATGAACTACCAACGATTGAGTGTGAACGTACCCGCATTATACAAGTATTCCAAAATCTGATGAGCAACGCCGTGAAGTATATGGATAAACCGAAAGGGGAAATAAAAGTTGGCTGCGTCGAAGAGAACGGCTTCTGGAAATTTAGCATCGCTGATAACGGACCAGGTATCGAAGAACAACATTTTGAAAAGATTTTCAAAATTTTTCAGACATTATCATCGCGAGATAAATATGAAAGCACCGGCATCGGTCTTACCGTGGTTAAAAAAATCGTGGATTTATATAAGGGTAAAATCTGGGTGGAATCAAAAGTGGGCGAAGGTACCACATTTTTCTTTACATTACCAATACAAAGAATAGGAGCCAAAAAAAATGAAGAACTCCAAGCCAATCTTGTTAGTTGAAGATGACGAAGTAGACGCAATGACAGTCAAACGCGCGCTTAAGGACCTGAAAGTTGCAAATCCATTAGACCATACTCTCAATGGAGAAGAAGCGCTGGAACATTTGAAAAAGAATGATAATAAAAAACCGTGCGTTATCCTTCTTGATTTGAATATGCCGAAAATGACCGGAATCGAATTTCTAAAAATCGTAAAAGCTAATGATAAACTAAAAAAGATTCCAGTCATAGTTTTAACTACATCCCAGGAAACACAGGATAAGGTTGATACCTTCGGCTTAAGCGTAGCGGGTTACATAGTTAAACCTGCCGATTATAAAAAGTTTGTAGAGGCAATTAAGACAGTTCATCTGTACTGGACCCTAAGTCAGCTGCCGGACGGAGAATAAAACTATGGAAAATACAAGATACAAAATTTTGTTCATTGAAGACGATGACCTCGACCAAGAGGCCTTTGAGCGGTTAGTCAAAGACGATAATCTGCCTTACGATTACACATTAGCCGATTCAGTCGCAAAAGCTAAAAG